>JAGYPB010000006.1 GCA_018399135.1 Deltaproteobacteria bacterium
ACTATGGTGCGACGATAACAGCACCGATACTTCAGGAACAGCTGGAAAAAAACTACGGTCTTTCAGAACAACAGACCTACCGCCTGTTTGATGAAGCAGTGACTCAGACCAATGAAATTATAGAGTTTTTTGAGATTAAATCAGAACAGATGTTGCCTTATTCGGTTCTTTTACAACAGGCTAATGCCGAACTTTCACGCCTAAACTTGAGTAAGGAACAGATGGTTCTGGAACTTAATGTTGCCAGAATAAAATCAGAACGGATGACACGTCAACTGCAGGAAAGCAACACGCGCCTTCGGGAGCTGGTCTACCGAGACGGCCTCACTGGTCTATACAACCACCGTTACTTTCATGAAACACTGGATAAGGAATTGTTGCGCTCAAAGCGCTACCATTCATCCCTCTCCCTGATTCTCTTTGATATTGATCATTTCAAAAAAACCAATGATCGCTATGGCCATCCAGCCGGCGACGTTACCCTGATGAATATTGCCAAGGCTGTCTGTTCTGCTGTCCGTCCTTGTGACATAGTCGCGCGCTATGGAGGAGATGAATTTGCTATCATTCTCCCAGAGACAGGTGCCGAAGGGGCACGAGTCTTTGCTTCTCGATTACGCCGCTGTGTTGAAGGGATAGCTACCAACCATCTGGATCAGGTGATATACGTCACCATGAGTGCAGGCCTGACCACGACCTCTCCGGAAACTCATAATATTACCAAGGACGAATTAATTCTGGCAACCGATCAAGCCCTTATGTTGTCCAAAAGCAATGGCAGAAACCAGATATCTACTTTGGATATGCGTCATATTGAAAGCTAATGATTTTTCATCCTTTCAATCTCTCCCTTCTGTATTTATTCAGCACTGGCCATCGGATCCCATGGCCCCGCACAAGGAAAGGGCTGAATCGTTACTTCATTTTCACCCTTTAGCCATAACCCGCTGGATACACAACCACTAACATGGTAACTTCTTTATAATTGTGATCGAACATCCACAATATCAGGACTGCCATGGCTGAGTCAGTACCCGCAAAATACACGTTTGATCCCGCTGAGAACCAGGTGTTGCTTCATCTTGTTGGCGATTGGTCTTACTCTACCGGCATCCCTCCCATCTCTGCTCTTTTAAATGACATCAATAGCGCCAAAGTAACTGCTGTGACTTTCAACACAGAAAAGCTTCAGACCTGGGACTCTGGTTTGATGATTTTTTTAATCGAGCTGATCGATAACTGTAAACAAAACAATATCCAGGTTGACAAAACAAACCTTCCTCAGGGAGTCAGCCGCCTGCTGAATCTGGCCTATGCTGTTCCTGAACGTAAAGGGGCACGTCGAACTGTTCTGGGGCAACCGGTTCTGACAAAAATCGGCAATGTAACTATTGAGATGCACCGTTCATGGAACGACATGCTGAACTTTGTTGGGGATCTGTGTAAAGGGACATACAACCTGATACGTGGACGCGCACGTTTGCGCATTGCGGATCTGTTCTACCAAATCGAGGCAGCGGGACCTTCCGCGCTGATGATTATTACTCTGATCAGCACCCTGGTCGGCATGATTCTGGCCTTTGTTGGTGCTGTGCAGTTGCGCCTTTTTGGTGCAGAAATTTTTATCGCAAATCTGGTCGGATTGGGCATGGCGCGCGAAATGGGAGCGATCATGACGGCGATCATCATGGCAGGCCGCAGCGGCTCGGCTTATGCCGCGCAAATAGGTACCATGCAGGTTAATGAAGAGATCGATGCCCTCAATACCATGGGCATATCCCCCATTGAATTTCTCGTTTTACCACGTCTGTTGGCGCTGTGTATCACCATGCCGTTGTTATGTATTTATTCTATTTTTATGGGCATATTTGGTGGTGCTGTCGTTAGTGCAGGCCTTTTTGATATCTCATTTTATCAATATTATCTGCAGATACAGGATTTCGTCGAATTGAAGCATTTTATTATCGGAATTTTAAAGGCAGCAGTTTTTGGTGTACTTGTTGCCACCGCCGGCTGTTTTCGAGGCTTGCAATGCGGACGTAGTGCCTCGGCGGTCGGTTTTGCAGCTACCAGCGCCGTGGTTACCTCCCTGGTGCTGATTATTGTTGCTGACGCCGTGATTACTGTGATCTGTCAAGTTTTGGGGGTGTGATGTCACAAGCGTTACATCTTCAGGTAAAAAACATGACCATGGCCTATGCTGATACGATTATTCAACAAAACCTTGAATTCAGCGTGAAACGGAGTGAAATCTTCATTATTATGGGAGGGAGTGGTTGCGGTAAAAGCACTCTGTTACGTCACCTGATTGGACTGATGCAACCAGCAAGCGGTGAGGTCGTGATTGATGACATTAATATCTGGGACAGCAGCGTTGAAGAACGGACACGCACGATCAGTCGCAGCGGTGTCCTTTACCAAAGCGGTGCCCTGTTCAGCTCTATGACTCTGGGAGAAAATATTGCGCTACCGCTTTCGGAATACACATCTCTGGCTTCAGCCCTGATTGAAAAAATAGTTTCCTACAAACTGTCACTCGTTGGTCTTGCCGGTTTCGAGGATTATTATCCTTCTGAAATCAGTGGTGGAATGCGCAAGCGAGCCGGACTTGCCAGAGCCATGGCCCTTGATCCGGACATTCTGTTTATTGATGAACCATCTGCCGGCCTTGACCCGATCAGTGCAAAACTTCTCGACCGTCTGATTCTGGAACTTCGGGATAGCCAGGGAACCACAATTGTGATGGTCACCCATGAGCTGGAAAGTATTTTTTCGGTCGGTGATTCATCAATTTTTCTTGATACCGATGAAAAGACGATGATTGCATCTGGCCCGCCAAAACAACTATTAAAAGAATCTTCAGACCCTAGAGTTCTTAACTTTCTGACCCGTAGTGTCTGATGTTATTAGTGATCCGGGTTTAGGGGAACACCATGCATACAAGAAAAAAAGTTGATCCGCGCACGATTGGTATTTTTGTTATCGGGGCTATTGTCCTGATTCTAGGGGGCTTGATTTTTTTTGGTCCCGGCGGTTTATTTACCGAAACCAAGCGTTATGTCATTTACTTTGAAGGCTCAGTTAAGGGTCTGAACGTTGGATCACCAGTTCGTTTTCGCGGGGTAAGAATCGGTCAGGTTAAAGAGATCAGTATCAGTGTTCGACCTAGCGATCTCCAATTTCATATCCCTGTAGTCATCGAACTTGATCCCAAAAAAATCCGGGCGCAAGGGTCAGAACAGGGGCTTTTTGAAACATTAAAAACCAGTGTTCAAGCGGAAGACCCTATTTTGCCTCTGATCACTGAGGGGTTACGGGCTCAGCTGCAACTGGACAGCCTGGTGACTGGTCAACTCTTTGTGAATCTTGACATGGTGCCTGCGTCACCGGCATCAAGGGTAGACCTGCCCAGCGAATACCCGCAGATACCGGCTATCAGTTCCGGCTTGGCAGAGCTGGCTAAAACCTTTGAAGAACTGCCCTTGCAACAACTGGTTGATCAACTCATGAAATCTGCTGATGGTGTACAGAAGCTTTTCAACTCGTCCCACCTTCATCATGCAGTTGAACAATTTGACACAACCACCACCCTGCTCAATGAATTACTGGTCAAAATCAACACAAGTATGCCATCGCTCATGGTTAATGCTGAAGCAACATTGTCCCGTTCACAGCGAACTTTAGCTGGTATCGATTCCAATATAGAAGCAGCGTTCCAGGACATTCAGCTGACCCTTGAATCAGCCAGATTATCACTAGCCACCATAGAACAACGGGTTGACCCCATGGCTGAAACCTTTGATCGTGGCATGGATGCCTTTACCAAGGCATCTGACAGAGTCACATCGTCCATGGTTCAGATCGAATCGTTGACCGCTGAAGACTCCCCCCTGTTGCAGCAGTTCAGCATCACTATGGAGGAGCTCAATCATACCTTACGAAGTCTGCGCACCCTCGCTGATGAAATTGAACGTAATCCGCAAATACTTTTGCGGGGCAGAACTGCGGAGAACTAAATGAAGACATATCGCTACATGATCTTGATACTGCTGATGGTATCAACCTCGGCCTGTATTCAATTGGGAGAATCTGTTGTCCCGAGTCAGTATTTTGTGTTCAAGTCCATGTCTTATAACACTGATATTTATTCAGATAAAAGATTATCTATTGATATCGAACTTGTTGACTTTCCAGATTATTTAAAACGACCACAGGTAGTTCTACATCAGGACAACATTATTTCATTTACCGATACAAAACGCTGGGCAACACCACTGGAAGGTCAGGTTCTGTCGCTGATCACCAGCAATCTCGAACTATTATTGCCGGAAACATCCATCAAGGTCCGCCCCTGGCAGAGCAACCAGCATGTTGATCTCAACCTGCAGATAGCGGTTAAAAAGCTTTCAGGGGTACTGGGGAAACAGAGTGACATTGATATACGCTGGAAGATTGCCGATAAACACGGTAAACAATTCCGTGGACATTTCGTCGATCGACGATCTATCGATGAAAGTTATGAAGGACTGGTGTTGGCCTTGAATCGCGGCCTGGATGAATTGAGTAAAAAGCTGGCAAGTGCTTTTACATATGAATAGATTACAAAGCCAGCACGGTCGAACAAACATGCCGACCGCGCTGGTATTGACAACCATGATGCTTTCGCAAGAAAGCCATTCCAGGTATGGCTAAGCAAAAATCGACAAAAGCAAGGCGCGCGATTGTTGAGCAATGTATCGTTGATCAACGGAGAATAAATTCTTCTCCTGCGGCAATTAATTGCTGCAGCGCCTCGTCACTTGACGCTTCGGCATATAACCTGACTACCGGCTCGGTTCCTGATTTACGAAACAACATCCACGAGCCATCAGCAAACAAAAACTTATTGCCATCGATGCGAATCACTTCGGTGATGCTTTTGCCCCCGATTTCAGCGGGTGGATTTTCCATTTTAGCCGGCAGATTGGCTTCTAATTCAGCCGACAAACGGATATTGATGCGGCGCGTATAAAAGGATCCTACCCGGGCGTAAAGATCAGCAAGTAATTCTTTGAGAGATTTTTGTTCGACCGCGACCATCTCAGCAACCAGCAGACAAGCCAGGATGCCATCTTTTTCCGGAACATGGCCACGAACCGTAAGCCCTGCGCTCTCCTCACCGCCAATCAGAATCTTTCCCGCACTGATATACTCTCCAATAAATTTAAACCCTACCGGAGTTTCCAACACTTTAACCTGATGATAAGTCGCAACCGCGTCGATCAAGTGGGACGTAGCCACGCTGCGGGCGGCGTCTCCGGTCAGGCCCTTGCGGCGAATCATATAATCAAAGAGTAACGCCAGAATATAGTTCGGCTCAATATAGGTTCCATCGCAATCAACAATACCAAAACGATCAGCATCACCGTCGGTTGCCAGACCAAGGGTGATCTGTTTGTTATTTTTAATCAGCTCAATAAAGTCAGCTATATGTGCTTCAGCGGGTTCGGGCGGCTCACCACCAAAATATGGGTCTAAATGGGCATTCATGGTAACTACCGACACACCTGCCTGCTCAAGAATGCTATCGAGATAACCGCGCCCGGCACCATAAAGGGGATTAACTGCAATGCACAGACCTGAGCCGGCAATGGCATTAAAATCAATCAACTGCTTTAATGTGCCAAAGTAGGCTGGTAGTGGATCAATCTCAGTATATAGTTTCTTCTTTTGGGCCTCGTCAAGATCCATGACCGGGACAGTGTTGTTCTGAAGAGCATTTGCACGTTGTTCAATATCGCTAGTCGTTTCCGGTAGGGCCGGGCCGCCCCAGGCTGGTGAAAATTTGATGCCATTGTAGGTATAGGGATTATGACTGGCAGTAAAATTGATGGCACCTGCGGCTTTACGGCGCAGCAACTCATGGGCGATAACCGGTGTCGGGGTATCGCGCTCACACAGATACGACGGGATGCCGGTTGAGGCCATAACGCGAACTGTCTCACGGGCAAAATCTTTACCCATAAAGCGGGCGTCATAGCCGATGACGACACCCTGGTCAGCGATCCCTTCGTTATTCAAGTAGTCTGCTACTGCCCGACTGACCGCCCGCACATTGTTCATGGTAAAGTCGTCGCACAAAATTGCCCGCCAGCCGGAAGTACCAAATTTAATCTGTGTCATTGTTGTTTATCTCCCTGGAATTTTTTTTGGATTGTACTATAACATGCCCATTTCAGATATCAATGGGATGATAAAATTGTGGTGAATTTGTCAATGAGACTCTAATCACCCGGATCCATCTTAAGGCGCATCACATAAGGACAATCTGCAGGCAATACCCCCGAACGAACCAGTTCGGGGGTAAGGCAGCTGCAATCAGGTTGCTTTTCCTGTCTTTGATGATACACGCGACAAAGATGATTTTGCAGATCGAGATATTCGCATGGTGTTGTGGTATAAAAAAACTGACCCTGATATTCATATTTTTCGTAACAACAGCGGCCGCAGCATGCGCACAGTGATTCCCATGCGGCAGGAGATAGTTTCATTCCGAGATTGCCCCATCATCATTGTTAATTGACAAAATAAAAAACGCTGTTTACTGTCACGAACTAAGAAAACAAAAAGCTCGTATCATACTTTTTCAATACTCAATAACAATCCAGGAACAATGCATGCGGATTATGGTTATTATTTCAGCATTGCTGATGCAGCTTTGTCTAGGGGCAACCTACTCCTGGTCTGTTTATGTTATGCATCTTCGTGAGATTCTCAGTATCAGCCAGGCACACGCACAGATCCCTTTTACCCTGTTCTATTTTATTTTTCCGGCGACATTGATCTTTTCCGGCACCCTGCTGGAGCGCTTTGGACCACGTTTTTCAACGATTTGTGGCGGCATCCTGTTTGGTAGCGGTTGGATTATTTCATCCTTTGGGGCAAACCACTTCCTTTATACGATTATCGGCAACGGAATTATTGCTGGCATTGGTGCCGGAATAGCCTATATCGTTCCCATTTCCACCTGTATGAAATGGTACCCCAACAATAAAGGTCTGGTTACCGGTATTGCTGTAGCCGGCTTTGGCGGTGGCGCAGCACTGGTCAGTTCAGTCGCTGGATTATTACTTGACACAGGATTCACTCCATTTAATTTATTTGGATATTTAGGTCTGGCTTTTAGTGTATTGATCCTCTTTGCTGCTATCTTTATGGTGAATCCCCCTGACTTCGGGTACAGGGTACCAGCATCCTCACAAAAGCCCGGCTGGATATTTCGTGATCAACGATTTTTGATTCTCTATTTCTGTATGTTTGCTGGATTAGCAGCGGGATTTGCAGTCAATGCCAACATTAAAGAGTTATACCAGTCTGCGACACTGATAACCGGTGTCAGTGCCGTTTCCTTTTTTGCCCTGGCTAATGCAGCTGGTCGTGTCGTCTGGGGTGGCCTGTTTGATCGTATGGGCACAGTCCAGACAATCATCCTCAACCTGATGGCCCAGGCCGCCATCCTGTTTCTTACGCCGATCATTTTAACTTCCGGTGCCGGACTGCAGTTGTTCGCTGTCCTGACAGGTTTCAATTATGGTGGCGTCCTGGTCATCTATGCAGGATCGGTAGCAAAAATCTGGGGTGCTCAACGGGTGGCCTCCATCTATGGCTGGCTGTTTTCCGCCAATATTCCCGGCGCCGTAGCTCCGTTGGTGGCCGGTTACTATTATGATCAAACCGGCAGCTTTACCCTGCCCCTGATTAGCATAGGTGTCCTGATCACAATTGCTGCAACCATGGTTTATTCGCTGCGACAGTTGATAAATGGAACGTAAATACCTCTGTTTTGCGCAGCATAGGGGGTCCTGTGATGAGGGTGTCTGTCGTCATGGACGGCGTCAGCAAGCACTCAGGGATGACCCAACGGGAAACAATCGCGTCCGTTACCATAGGATCCCCTATCCGATGCTAACAGATACAAAACATCGATTCTGCCAGTACTCGGTAATTTAACGATAAAAATCATTGACTCAAAAAGACAAATTCGATATTAGTTAGCGTTCTTGAGAACGTACCAAAGAAATCTTTAGGAGGAAATACAAGATGCAGTGTCAAACAGTTCTTCCCGGCACAGAGTGCAGTTTCTGGAAAAAAGCCGGTTGCACCGCAGATGGTGGTAGTTGCAAAGTGATCACTGAGCAGTGTCAAGGCTGTAACAGGGTCGTCACCGGCAGTATCGGTGAGGTCTGTTCATCCTATCCTGAGCCAGAAGCCAAGTGGGCTTCAGGATTATGCAACTTCGCTACCCATAAAAAGATTGACATCAAATCTGCAGATGTACGTGTCAATCCGCTTAAAGCCGCCAAGCGGGCAGCAGCAGGCAAGAAAAAGTAATTTTTTCTGGAAATATTACTATTGCAAAAGCACAGGCTGGGAGTTAACCAACCTGTGCTTTTTTTATTGGACAGCCAAAACTACTTGAGCCCATCCAGAACGGCAGTAACTTCAGCACGCAAATCCTGAGCTGAAGAGCTTTTTTCCAGTCGCAGAAATTGTTCAAAGTGTTCTACTGCTTCGCGAGTACGTTCCTGATCAAGGCAGATTGATCCGAGCATGAAGTAACCCATAGCAGCACCGGGATCCAGTTCCAACCCTTTAAGACAGCACTTTTCAGCTTCCTCAAGCTTTCCATCTTCGTATAAAGCATCGGCCAGATTCAACAAAGGCTGGGAGTCTTCCGGATCAAGTTCAGCAGCTTGTCGGTACAGGTCGATAGCAACGTCAAACTGCCCTTGTTGAGCATGGATATCACCTAATGCATTAAGTGCAAAACTCTGATCCGGTTGAATCTTTAAGGCCGCCTGGCATAAGACAACCGCTTTTTCTATTTCATCAAGACTGAGATGAACCATTGACTTACAGACATAGGCCTCGACTTCCTCGGCATCGATATCGATAATCTGCTGATAAGTTTCCAGTGCCTGGCCTTGACGACTCTCCTCAAAATAATAATCGGCCATAGCATAAAGCAGATCAATATCTAACGGATGTTTTTCAACTCCATTTTTCAGGCAATGGTAGGCTTTCTTGCGCGCTCCTGTTTCGAGGTACGCTTCGACCAGGGCCAGAATTGCCTCAGCCGTTGAATGGTCTTTTAACAGCCGCTCAAGACAGTCAATGGCTTTAAGGTAATTGCCTTGTTCAAGCGCCTGGGCGCCTGTATCAAATAAATTTTCAGCAGTCATGAAATACTCTTTTCGGTCAGGATGGTGTATTACGAATGACCTCAACCCGAAAACCATCGGGATCAGTAACAAAATAAAAACGCGATTTACCGGCAGTCAGGCCCTTAAGAGGAGTAACCGTCAGCCCCATATCGCTGTGCCGTTGATGTGACCCTTCCAGATCATCGGTAGCAACGGCGAGATGTGAATAGCCATCACCTATAATATAAGGTTTTTGCGGATCATAGTTGTAGGTCAACTCAAGTTCAAAAGGTAATCCGGGACATTGCAGATAGGACAATGTAAAGCGCCCTTCCGGATAGTCCTTTTTACGTGAAACTTTAAAACCAAAGGCCTCCTGATAAAACCTTTCTGACGCTTCAAGATCCATGACCCGGTAGCATATATGAATCATTGGGTAATGCATTAATATCTCCTTTAATCAGCAAATGAACAGTCATTGACAAGGTATCAGCAGCTCTTTATAGTCGCTGCCATGAAAGCAATATTTCTATCCGACGCCCATCTCCGCTCTTTTGCGGATGACAACTATCAGGATCTACTTAATCTGTTGGATCAACAGAAAGATCTCGACGCCCTGTTTTTGCTCGGTGATATCTTTGAGTTCTGGCTGGGTTATGACCATCTGGTATTTTCAGCCTATGTGCCACTTCTGGAGCAGTTACGCCGCCTTGGGCAAGGGGGAACCAAGCTGTTTTTTGTAGAGGGTAATCACGATTTTTCCATCGGGCCCTACCTTCGCGACACCCTGAAGTGCACTATTATCACCGAACAGGCACTGATTCAATGGGACAACCGTCATATTATGATCAGCCATGGCGACCTGGTTCACCCGACCTCAGCCTATTTGCGTCTACGAAAATTGTGGCGCAGTTCATTTATCAAGTTGCTGACGCGTATAATTCATCCGGATCTGGTCTGGAAATTCGGCCTCTGGTTGAGTGACAAATCACAGCAAAAACGCTCTCAACACCAACCTTCCGACCCCACACCATGGCTACAGGAGTTTAACGCAACCTCGGTTGACGAAAGCTGCGACCTGGTTATTTGTGGTCATTTCCATCGTCCGGTTTTTTTTCGGCAGCACGGGCGCGAGATTATTGCTCTGGGTGATTGGCAGACCCGTCGCAGTTACGCACAACTCATTGACGGCCACATCACTATTTTATCTTATCCAGGTTGAATTATCCGTAACTATTCAGCTGTAATCCTGTGCTGAACAGATACAATTATCCTTTCTTTATCCAGTCGCTCGGCAGAATCACTTTCGTTTAGCTGGCTGCGCATCACCAGATCCTTTAATGTCACCTTGCCAAATTCGGTTTCAACCAGGGCGGTAAGGCTGTGACAGGTTTCCAGCGCTATCTGCGTTTGCGGATGGGGATGCAGATACAATACATCCTCGCCAACATTACGCAACATGCTGTAGATGTTGGAAACACTCACATTGTCAGCATCACGGCCAAGCTGATAACTGGGCCAACCGACATGTCCGTTTATTTCAGTCACCAGACCGAGCTGTTCAAGCTGCGTGAGGATGACCCGGCACAACCGCGGGGGCACATACAGTAATTGGGCCAGTTTGTCATGGTTGATCGCCGGATCTCCCCGATGGAAACGATGAGCCAGGGTCACCAGAAGCGCCAACGCCACCTGTTCATAACTGCGACGATTAACCTCATCCCGGCGTAGATCGCGCGCACCAGTACGCAGATTCTGTTTAGCGTAACAGACCCCAAGACCGAACAAAACAATCACCCACGATAAATACACCCACACCATAAAAACCGGCAGTGCTGCCATCGTTCCGTAGATGGCATTATAGCGAGCAACGCCAACCTGAAAATGAACATAACCCAGTTGAGCTATCTGCCACAATGTTCCGCCAACAACCCCACCGATAAGGGCCGCTCGCCACTGAACCTTGATATTCGACATGAAGACGTACAAGAGGGTGAAAGCCAGCCACATGAAGATAAAAGGGGTAACTTTAAGCACAAAAACAATCAAAGAGCCAATCATCTGCATTTCAAGTAAACGTTGGGTGAAGCTGTGGCTGATCAACGATGACGTCATGGAAATGGCACTGATCAACAGAACCGGACCGACCAGAATGACTGAAAGGTAATCAGAAAAACGCCGCAGCAAAGGTCTGAGCTTATAAACACCCCAGATATCATTGAAGGCCGCTTCGATATTAGTCAATAGGGAAATCACAGCAATAAGCAGGAAAACAAGGCCGACAGCACCCATCTGGGCGACCTGGGTATTGTTGATATAGCCGACAATGGCTTCTGCAATTTGTCCATCTCCAACATTCAGCTTGTCCAGAATCAATGGCTGCAACTGATTCTGGACTCCAAAAGCTTTAAGCAACGCAAAGGTCAACGCCAGCAAGGGCACCAGCGACAGGATGGTGTAATAGGTCAAGGCTGAAGCACGCAAGAAACTGCGATTGCTGTAAAAATCACGGATAACCAATACCACCATCTGCAATTGGCGTAACAGAGTCCGCTTAACCCAGGACATCTCCTGTAGATCCTGCTCCCAAACCAACTGCTTGAGCTGTTTTTTCCAGCTCTGATGCTGAAGGACTGTTTCTGTCATCTTAATACCTTAATCGAGTTCAACCAGCTCTACATCCATGGTTTCATCCTGCAAACCAGGTAGCAGTATACCACTGTCTCCCACGAGAACAATGTGCATCTGGTCTGGTTGAAGATACTGGCGCACCACACGTTGGACATCATCAGCGGTTAAGGCTTTTACCTGCTCCTGATAGGTTTCGAGATAATTGTCAGGATAGGAATAAAAATGCAGACGCATTTTCTGTGTGACCACAGCGTGAGTATTTTCAAAGGCAAAAATGAAAGAATTCATCAAGCTGTTTTTAGCAGACTCAAGTTCAACATCAGAGACCCTGGATGATCTCAGATCATCAACTATCTTACGTACGAGATTGACAACCTGGACAGCACCATCATTACGGGTTTCACCACTGACAATAAAGAGTTCAGGCAAGTAGCGTCCAGGTTGAAAAAGAGAATAGATCGAATAAGCCAACCCACGATTGGAACGTATTTCACGCATTAAGCGCGAATTAAAACCTCCACCACCAAGAAGATAATTGGCCAGGCGAACAGCGTGCAAGTCGGGGTTGTCTTTGCTTATTCCCCGGTGTCCCATGAGCAGGGTGGTTTGACTGAGTTGACGATCGATAATGGTAATACGCGGGGTCGAAGATTCAGGAAGACTCGGCACCTTGCTGTCACTTACCTCAAGGTTGCCCCAGTCGCCAACATAGTCATCAAGTAGATCGAGAATTTCATCTTCATTGATCATACCCGAGATTCCCCACCAGATATTCTGTGGTTGAAAAAATCGCTGATGCACAGCAACCAGATCGGCTGTTATTAAATTATCCAGGGTCTCCAGGGTGGGTGCTGTACCGAAAGGGTGCGCAGGATTTATTGCACGCGCCAGATAGCGACTGGCAATAGCTGCCGGACGATCATTCTGGCGGTGGACACCATCAATCAAACGTTCTCTGGCAAGCGCAACCCGCTCCTGATCGAAACGTGGTCGGCGTAATAGATCCGTCAGCAACTCCAGTGCTCGTTTCAGATCTCGTTGATGTACCGATAAATCGATCTGAAAACTATATGTGCTGCTGGTTACACTTAACTGCGCCGCCATGCGATCAAGTTCTTCTTCCCATTGTGTCGGAGTCAATAAGGCTGTACCACCGGTTTCGAGGGACTGGGCAAACCACCTGGACAAACCGGTTTTGGCTAATGGGTCGTAGATACTGCCACCACGAACCATAACGGTCAGATCAACCAGCGGCAGCTCATCATCTTCTTTGAGGTAAACCCTCATCCCGTTAGCGGTATGCTGTTCTGAAACAATGGGGAAAACCATCTCAAGCGGCGGAAATGTCAGTTGATCCGGCCGCTGGGCTGAAGCTTCCTGTACTGTAACCGCGAATAGCAGAAAAAACGCATAAAAACAAGTGAGTAACTGCTTCATCACTCACCTCCCCGACTCAGGGTTGCCACGGTACGATGAGATTTGTGCAGATAGTTTTTGACGACCCTTTCCAGGTCATCAGCTATAACCGAATTAAGGCGGTCTTCGTATGTGACCAGATACTTCCAGTCTCCTATAACCTGGTATATGGAGAGCATCCTTGCCAGACCGCTATTGGTTCTGATACCACGCAATAATGATGTCGTGATTTGCTTGTGGGCCTTGTCAATCTCAGCAGCGCTTAAAGGATCGCTCAGCAGCCGTTGCAATTCGACTTCAAGCGCCTTTTCAACATCAATTAAAGAAACACCGTGACGTGGCAACAAGCTGAACACCAGCAGATTATTGTAACGCGATCCAGGTGCGGTAAACACGCCGACATCGGTGACCAACTGCTGTTCCACCACCAATGCCTGATAAAGACGCGAGGTACGCCCCTGCGATAAGGCGCTGACGAGTAGATCAAGGGCGTAGTCATCAGGATGCGGCAAGGTCGGTTTATGATAAGCAATCATCATCCGCGGCTGCGCATCAAAATTGACATGTATGCGGCGCTCGCCCTGCTGTTCAGGTTCGCGAGCAGTAACCGTCGGCACCTTGGTACCGGGCGGCAGATCGCCAAAATATTCATTGATCATCGCCAGTGTATCTTTACTGTCGAAGGCACCAACCAGGGTGATTATCATATTAACCGGTGCATAATATCTCGCGAAAAACTCACGAAGCTTCGGCAGATTAAAGTCCTGGATATCGGAATCCCAACCAAGAATGGGGTGGCGATAAGGGTGAATCTGGAATGCTGTTGCCAGCATATTCTCATACAATGTGCCCCCGGGATTGATGTCCACAGCACGGCGCCGCTCCTCCTGGACAACATCACGTTCGGTAAAAAATTCGCGAAAAACCGCATTGCGCAAACGATCTGATTCAATAGCAGCCCACAACTCGAGCTTGTTGGCGGGCAGATTGATCAGGTAACTGGTTTGATCTTTACTGGTAAAGGCATTATAGCCAACGCCGCCTTGTTCAGCATAAATACGTGAAAATTCATCTTTAACGACCAGTTTCCGATGTTCCAGTTGTAATTGCTGCAAGCGGGCTTGCAACCGTTCCAGCTCTTCAGCATCGACAGCGGTCTGTTTTTTGAGTCGATATATCAATGTACCGGTTTCTTCGATCTGTTGCAGCAATGGCAGTTCAGTTTCAAAATCTCGCGTTCCCAGGGTTTTGGTGCCCTTAAACAACATATGTTCAAGCATATGAGCAATACCGCGCTGCTCACTGTTTTCATTCACTGCACCAACCCTGAAACTGATGTAGGCGGCAACCGTTGGGGAGCTGTGTCGTTCTACCAACAGTACCGTTAAACCATTTTCAAGTTGATGTTCCTGAACCCGCTCACCAAGACCTGCAGCAAAGATATGAGCCGGCAACATAGACACGCTGAGTAGAATGAAAAAGAATAGTCGTCGATACATATTTTATTGTTCCTCCTACATCTGCCGGAAGATGATTTAAATTTCATATCCGTTGACATGACGTAATACTGTTTCGGTCTCCTGGCGACCGATTTCGATTAATTCACGCGCCCGTTCAAATTCATAAATGGTGCACACATTTTTCGGTATTTCGATGACAATATCGGGGGTGTATGCTGCCAGCTTAAGACGCGCAATGGTCGATTGCATAGCGTCGAGGCTTTTTGAAATCACATCAAAAAAACTCTCATCGCCATGGTCATTTTTATCATTGCCTTTGCGTTGCAGTGATTCAATAAAGTCAATGATTTTTTTGTGATAACCGGTACTGGGGGAACTTTTACTGACTGATTCAGGCTGCACTGGTGAAATGTGCCGTGATTTACCACTCAAACTGACCGCAATGGTCAGATCGTTATGGTCATGCAGGGTCGGTGCAATCGGCACCGGATTAAGTAAACCACCATCGACCAGCGTTCTGCCGTTATATGTCATTGCGGAAAAAACCGTTGGAAAGGCAATGGAAGCACGTATGGCATCAAATAAGGAGCCACTCGATAACCAGACTTCCTTGTTATCATCAAGGTCGGTAGCAACAGCCGTATATGAGATTGGTAAATCTTCAATATTGCTATCGCCAATCAACTCACGCAGGGTTGATATAATCCGCTCTCCTTTGAAAAAAGCTGATCCGCTGAACGATACATCAAGCAACTTAAGCACATCGAATCGATCAAGGGCCGTCACCCAATGGGTATATGTCGATAAATGTCCGGTAGCGTAAATTCCGCCGATCAGCGCCCCCATCGAAGAACCCGAGATAGAACGAATTTCATAGCCCTGCTCTTCCAGAACCTGAATGACCCCGATATGGGCAAGCCCCCGTGCACCACCACTACCTAAAACCAGAGAAACTGTTTTCTTTTTTGCCGCTGCCACATGACCCCCATCATTTGAGAAATAAATAGTGCATCACCAATTTAAGGGTAAACTGTCCGAATGTCTTTTGACAAGAGACACGCACGAATCTTCTGATGAAAAGATAAAGAAGTTGCAGCAGCCTGCATCCACCGTTATAGTGCCGACTTCCAGAATATAATAAACACATTGAGGAGCAAGAGATGATAACGGCAATATCACCAATTGATGGTCGCTATGCTGCCAAGGTAGCGCCACTGATCGAGGCATTTTCCGAGTATGCGCTCATGCGCAATCGCATCAAGGTTGAAGTGTTATGGCTGATCGTCTTAAGTAAAGAGTCCGGCATTCCCGAGTGCCGGCAGATCAGTAAAGCAGAAGAAAGCACGTTGCGCCAGATTATTACTGATTTTACTCCCGCTGAAGCGGAAAAAGTCAAAAAGATTGAAACAGTCACCAATCATGACGTAAAGGCGATTGAATATTATTTAAAGGAACAGCTTACCGATAGCTCTCTGGAAGATCTGAGTGAGTTCATTCATTTTGCCTGCACCTCGGAAGATATCAACAACCTCTCCCATGCTCTGATGCTCAAGGATGGGCTCAGCATTTTGCTGCCGTTGCAGGGGCAGATTGGTGAGATGATCAGTGCTATGGCCAGAGGATATAAAAACGTCCCGATGCTGGCACGTACCCATGGTCAAACCGCATCACCAACCACTATTGGCAAAGAGTTGGCCGTTTTTGCTGCACGTTTACAGCGCCAATATCAGCAAATTAAACAAGTCGAATTGCTCGGCAAGATGAATGGCGCTGTGGGTAATTTCAACGCCCACATTTCAGCATATCCTGATGTTGACTGGGTGCGGTTAAGTGGGAAAATGATCAGCGAAGAGCTGGACTTAACCCAAAACCTTTTTACCACCCAGATTGAACCCCATGATTATATGGCCGAACTGTTTGATGCCGTAGCACGCTGGAATACCATTCTGATCGACTTCAACCGCGATATCTGGACCTACATTTCCATAGCCTACTTCGGCCAGAAAACTGTTACCGGTGAAGTCGGATCATCGACCATGCCACACAAGGTCAACCCTATCGATTTCGAAAATTCGGAAGGCAATTGCGGCCTGGCCAATGCCATTTTTCAGCACCTGTCGAGTAAATTGCCCATTTCACGTTTGCAACGCGATCTGACCGATTCAACGGTGTTACGTAACATGGGTGTGGGTTTTGGCTATACGATGATTGCCTGTCAATCAACGATCAAGGGGATTGGCAAACTAAAACTTAATCGAGAGAAACTGGCCGCCGATCTCGACCAGGCCTGGGAGGTACTGGCTGAGCCGATTCAGACTGTCATGCGTAAAGCCGGGATTGAGAAGCCGTACGAAAAACTCAAAGAGTTGACCCGTGGTCAGGTCATTGATGCGACGACCATCCGTACCTTTATTGAGCAGCTTGACCTGGCCGAAGAAGACAAGCAGCGATTGCTGACCATGACACCTGCAACCTACATCGGCATGGCCGAACGTATCGTCGATTTTCTTGATTGATAAAATCAAACGACCCCTCCGTCGCTGACGGAGGGGTCGTTTGATTTTAATTACCCGCAATAAATCAGGAACGCTCGATCGTCACACTGGCTGTTGCCATTTCAATGCTTTCAATTTTTTCTGATTCCGCCCCATCATGAAAGTCCAAAGTTTCCTGGGCCAAAGAGCGATACATCAAACGAACATCCGCACGATAAGAACCAGTCGCCGGCAATTCAATCGAATAAACCTCGGTATCTCGCCCCTGAGCCGGAATCCTCCGATCATAACCGATATCTACGGCCAGCCAGCTCTTGCCGGTTAAATTGCCATCCCTGTCTTTGAACAGCAGACGATAAAAAACCGCGTCAGGATCAACGTGATTCTTTTCATCAACCAGCCCCGAGCTGTAAACAATATCCCCCTGATCATCAACAAGCTGGACTTCCAACCACATTTTACGAATGTAGGTGACACCCGTCGGGATTTTATGACCTGCCCCAACATTGTCAACATGAACAGTTAATGCCAGCTGGTTATCAACAACCATCGATTCGAGACTCAGCTTGGCTGCAGCTTTCAACATCTCTTCTGCAAGCTGCGCCTGGTGTTCGTTCCCCATGTTGCGCTGAGCCATCACACTGCCGCCGACAAAGGCATGAAAGGCAACATTGTCACGTTCCAAACCAATAGGGCTTGATTTACCAGGGTTACTACCAATGCCCGGGGTTGGTGTCATGTGACAGTTCTGACAGGTGATCCCCTGTTCAGCGTAGGGACCGCTGAGCCAATCATCATAGGTATCAATGACAGCAACATCGGTCACCGGATGTTTCACGTTATGGCAAGAACCGCAAAAAACGCCATCTGTATGTTTTTTTGAATAAACAACACCATGATAAGGTGATTCCCCATCCCCCCGATTAGCATATTTCATCGGCCCGGGCTCAGAAACGTGTCCCATGTTATATGTCCGTTCAATACCGGTTACCGTATGACAAAAATCACAGGAGATTCCGCGTTTGCTGGTAGCATCAAACTGACTGCCATCATGGGGGGGCAGCTGACCCGTGCGTGCAGCAATGGGAGCATGACAGGCGGCACAGAAAACATCGGTAGCGCCATCTGTTTCACGATGGGCCAATTGATAATCATCCTGGTACCATTTGTTTTCCCAGGCGTAAGCATGCATCGATTTGGACCATTGCTCGTAAATGTCAAAGTGGCAAGCAATGCAGGCACCGGGATCTTCAAACGAGCCGGGTGCGAATTGCTGTTTTTCGACAACCAGCTGATTTGCCAATGGATCCTCAGCGGCAAGCAAAGTTAATGCGGTTAAGGGCATGAAAAACAAAAACGCCAACACACCAAGTGATACTAGGGACTTGCTGACCATAGATCCTCCTTTTATTCATGAAAATACGGTATCTTTTCAGCACAAATGCAGAACAGATAAGCAAAAATAAACAAAACCACATAATACAAGTGAGAATCTAACAACAATTTGCCCATAAATAAAGAAGATTAGAAAACCATTCGATCTTTGAGAAATCTTGTCCTTTTTATATTTTGATTTGCTATCATCAACGCGCTAACATCTAAACAATCCAACCCAAACTGAACAGGGAGAAAAAAATGACCCATAAAGGAACAATTGGCATTCTGACCGGTGGCGGAGATGTCCCCGGCCTTAATCCAGCTATTCGCGCGGTGACGATTCGGGCTAAACGAGAAGGCTACCGTGTCATTGGTATTCGCCGTGGCTGGGCAGGACTGGTAGAAATTAATCGTGACGAGAATGCCGACAACAGCGGCAATTTTATTGAATTAACAACGGATATTGTTAATCGCGCCGGACGCACAGGCGGTACTTTTCTACATACTTCACGCACCCGTCCCAGTCACCTGCCCAAGGCCAATCTGCCCGAGCATCTGCGTGACAGTTACACCGGAAGCATTAATGATGTAACACCGGAAGTCTTGAAAAATATCGATTATCTTGGCCTCGACTTTCTCATTCCCATTGGTGGTGATGATACCTTGAGCTATGCCCAGCGCCTTCATGAAGAAGGAGTCAAGGTTGTCGCTATTCCCAAAACCATGGACAACGATGTGCCGGGCACTGATTACTGTATTGGTTTTTCAACCTGCGTGACCCGCACTATCGAACTGACCCATCGCTTACGGACATCCGCCGGTAGTCATGAGCGCTATCTGGTGATCGAGGTATTTGGTCGTTATGCCGGATTTACCGCTCTGCTCCCCACCATGGCGGGCGCTGCTGATCGCTGTCTGATACCTGAACATCCGATTGAAATGGATTTGCTCGCTGAACTGGCAACCAGGGATCGTAATCGTAATCCGAGCAAATATTCGGTTTTACTGGTTTCTGAAGGGGCTGTTTTAAAAAATGATACGGAGATGTCTTTTGAAAGCAGTGAAGCAGATCAGTACGGTCACCGCAAGCTGGGTGGTATTGGCGACCGGGTCGCAGCACATCTGAAAGAACTCTCGCCTACATACAACAATGGCCGCACCATCAATGTATTGAACCAGCGTCTTGGTTACCTGGTCCGTTGTGGTGAACCGGATGCCCTCGATTCTATGGTTCCTATGGCTTTTGGCAACCTGGCTCTCGATCTGGTGCTGGAAGGAACATCCGGGAGACTGGTGAGTATTCACAACGGACGCTATGATACAGTACCTATTACTACCGTCACTGGTCAGAAAAAAATTATCGATGTAGAAAAACACTATAACATTGAGCGCCTGCGACCAAAGTACGAGTCGTTCTTGCATCAACCACTTTTTATTATGACCAGCGATCGCTAGCAGATAAAAAACGTCAATGCAGCGGTTTTCATTGTCAATGATACCGCTGCATTGACAGCCCGTTTTTTCTCTATTAATCACCACCAAGTTGATATTTTTCCAGTTTATAGCGCAATGTTCCACGCGGCACATTAAGGATCCGTGCGGTTTTGGCAACATTCCCTGCGGTTATACTGAACGCCTTTTCTACCAGTTCACGTTCAAAACGATCGATCACGTCTTCGAGAAAAATACCTTCCGGAGGAATATCACAATGAACAGGCAGTTCGCTTTGCGGTGATTCTCCCCAGATTTCCCGTGGCAACTGTGCCGGCGTGATGATTTCAACATCGTTCATGATGCAGATTCGTTCAACGACATTACGCAACTCACGCACATTACCAGGCCAGTGATAGCGCAGCAGCAGTTCCAGCGCTTCACGACTGAAAGACCGCATCCGTTTCTTGAATTCAAGGCTGAAGTGCGCAAGAAAGTGTTCCAGTAACACAGGAATATCCTCACGTCGTTCACGCAACGGCGGAATATGAATCGGAAAAACATTTAACCGGTAGTAAAGATCTTCACGAAATTCCCGCTGTTCAATAGCGCCTTTCAGGTCAGCATTGGTCGCTGCAATGATGCGAACATTAATATCAATATTACGATTACCACCCAAACGGCGGATTTTTCTGTCCTCAAGGACTCGCAGCAACTTCACCTGCAGGCCAAGATCCATCTCACCAATTTCGTCAAGGAATATCGATCCCCCGTCCGATTCTTCAAATAGCCCGATCTTGCGATTCTTAGCATCGGTGAAAGCACCCCGTTCATGACCAAAGAGTTCTGTTTCAAGCAGGTTGAACGGTAAAGAACCACAATTTATTTCAACAAACGGTTGATTGCAGCGGGGAGACAGATTATGGATCGCCTGCGCCACCAGCTCTTTACCCGTGCCACTATCGCCGGTCAGCAACACCGTAGAGGTTTCATGCTTGGCCACCTCTCGTATCTGTCGAAAAATCTGCATCAGTTGCGGGCTGTTGCCGACCATGTTGATGCCATCAGCTTCTCGTGGTGACAAGCGCTTTACTTTACGCCGCAGACTTTGTGTTTCCAGGGCAAGCCTGACAATCAGATGGATGGCATCAGCCTTAAACGGTTTTTTGATATAGTCATAGGCACCAAATTTAATGGCCTCAACAGCACTTTCTACAGTTCCGTAACCCGTTATAATAATAACCAGCAGTTCAGGGTCGATATCACGCATCGAGCGCAACACATCGAGGCCGCTACGACTTCCCAGATTCAGATCAAGCAGCACCAGTCCAATTTCATCTTCAGTAACAATGTTGATAGCCTCGGCAGCGCTGCCGGTCGAGCAGGTACGATAACCATCTTCAGACAATATCCGCTCAAGATTTTCACGGATAAACTCCTCGTCATCCACTATCAGGATTTTTTCCATACTGTTCCTCCACAGGCATAAAGTGGCGACAGAATATCCCTATTTTTTCAGTCTGTCCAAAACAAAATGGTGAATTTTCGCCAGTTGAAAAAAGGATGGGTCAGATTGAATCATTTACAGAGAAAGGTCGATCGAAGGATAAAGGCAGGATGATTTGAACCCGAGTCCCAAATTGCCGTTTACTAAAGATCTGAATATCACCACCGTGTTCAGTAACAATATTATGACAAATTGACAGACCCAACCCGGTGCCCTGCCCTTTTGTGGTAAAAAAAGGCTCAAACACCAGAGGCAGCTGATCCGTATTGATACCTTCTCCGGTATCGACAATCGTGATCAGGATATCATGTTCCACTTGCTCAGCATTGATCGTCAAATCACCACCATTCGGCATAGCATCAAGAGCGTTATTGAGCAGATTGAGAACCACCTGTTTAATGCGATCAGCATCTAAGAGTAAATCAGGCAGATCGGCAGAGATATTTTCGATAATATTGACCTGTTGACGTTGACCTTGGTTGCGTAGCAGAAAGATTGAATCGCGCAACACCTCGTCAATCCGCCCATCACTTAATTTAGGCGCCTTCGCCGCAGAGAATCGCAGCATCTGTGTAACCAATGATTCCAGACGCTCAATTTCCTCAAGAGCCCTGCGGATCAGTAACTGGTCTGATTGCTGGCCAAGCAGACGGTCATGTAATTCATCCAGCAGCAGGCTGACGCCAGTCAATGGATTACGCACTTCGTGGGCAATGCCAGCAGACATCCGCCCTAAAGATGCCAAACGATCCATACGTGCCATCTGATGACGCATATTTACCCGTTCAGTTAAATCCTCTATGGTCAGCAACCAACCATCCTGCTGACGAAAGCTCAAAGGGAACAAAGCCATCCGGTAAGTTAACTTGCGCCCTTTACGTTCAATCGGCACATAAAGAGGGCGCGAGTTCATGCTCTTACGATCGCTGTTGTTAAACCAGCTTTCCAGCACATTCTTTAATTCCGGCCATTCGTTTAACAGTTGCTGCCAGGCCGGCTTGTCAGTAGGGCGCGACATGCTGAGAATACGGCAGGCCGGGCCGTTAGCTGAGGTAACTCGCCCTTGCGAATCAAAAGTAATCAGGCCGGTTTCAATGTTTTCAAACAGCGTGTTTTTGAAGTTTCGTTCAGAAATGATTTCCTTGCGGGAACGTCGCAATGCCTGCATGGTGCGCAACAGGCGCTCGCGGCGGCGGGTCAACTCTTCTACCATCTGGTTGAAGGATTCAGCCAGGACACCGACTTCATCGTTAGAAATGACATCAACTTTGACCCGCAGTTGATGTCCACTGGTCATCTTGCGCGTTCCCTCGGTCAGCAATTGGATAGGACGTACAATACTGTTGGAAAGCAGATAGGCAACAAAAGCCACAAACAGCACAGTGACGGAAATAACCAGCCAGGATTGCATCAGATAGTTACTGATTTCATTCTGAATCAGCAGCGCCGTTGATGTGGCAGGCAAATGGAATAGATCAATCTCAGCACCGATAGTGATACCACCAAACACCCCCGACTGCTGATAAACGCCCTCTTGGTAAGGGATAGGGGCATAGGCCATAATTTTGCTGGAGCCGCCGACATTGACGGTTGACAGAACCCCTGACTCCCCGCGACGAACCAGATTAGCAACCTGGGGGTAGTTGGGATGGACAAAACCAGCGGTTAATAAGTTAAAGGGTATTCTCCCGGCATCAATGACTTCCTGTGACGTATCAACCGTATAGGGGGGAACCAATTTACCGCTGGTATCGAGCCCCCTGATATTCCAGAATTTAGGGTGGGTAATCATCCAGCCTTCATTATCAAACAAGAAAGCATAGTTACCACTTTCATAGGACGGAAAAACCGCATCCTGATCATCAATAGGCGAAATGTGCTGGGTAAATGTCATCAGGTGGCGATGATCCAGAGAGAGTACTGCGACACCCTGCCATTCACCCTGGTCATAGACCGGAGTAGCAAAACGGATCACCCCGGAATATTTTTTTCCTTCAATAGCCTCAAGGGGATTAGCCGCGCCCTGAAGCTGTTCATCGCGTGAAATATGCCAACCGGTAAGGTGAGTGGTCCAGATCTCACCTGAAAGAAGCCGCGACGCCTGCAGAAAATAATCTTCTCCTGGATAAGTCGTTTGAATGGGGTCGCTAAGATCCCTTAACTGTTCAGAAGGCAATCCATTGACAATTCTAACCTGTTCCTGGCCCGTCGAATCTATAAACGCCAGTTCACTGTAAAGCGGGACAACTTGACGGATGTCGGTGGGCTGCCTGTTGGTGCCTCCGCGGTACCAGATCTGACGCTGATGATTTTGGCTGAATTTTTGATAATTTTCCTGAGTTGGCTGGAGAAGCGTCAGGTCAAGCAAGTTACCTTCAATGTGCTGTAAAAAGGCTGAAATCTGATCGGCAACCATCTGGGTTCTTTTTTCCAGTGCTTTTGTTGCCTGAGTATCAAGGGTTTCGGTGGTACGTTGACGCAATAAATCTTCAACCAGACGCAAGCTGTGGTGGGAATTGAACAGCAGCAATATAAGAGGAACCAGCGCTAACAACAGCAGAGCCCCGAGAACCTTAGAGTGAAGCTTTACTCGCAACATGTTGAAAATATAAACCAGAACCTTTGTGTTGCACAATCGGTACTGTCTGAATGAAACAAGTTGGTTTCGTGGTTATTGAGGCAGTTATTTGCTGCGGGAAACAACATAATCAGCCAGTTGGAACAACGCCTGCCGGGTTTGTGAATCGGGGAATATCTTCAGTATTTTTTTAGCCCGTTCAATCCGCTCCAACGCTTTGTCCCTGGTGTAGGCAATGCCCCCTTTATCTTCGATCAGGCGACAGACATAGTCAAGGTCTTCGGCAGCCAGGTCTTCCGCTTCAACAATGCGGGAAACTTCTGTCCGATCTTGTGCTGAGGCACTATGGAAGGCATGAATCAATGGCAAGGTCATTTTACCTTCAAACAGATCATGTCCACGTTCCTTGCCGAAATCTTTCTGATCGGCAACGTAATCCAGCGCATCATCCATCAACTGAAATGCTGTCCCTATTTCCAGGCCGAATTCACGCAAAGCGGCTTCTTTATTGTCATCTGCTCCAGCAAGTACGGCACCTACCTGACAGGCCGCCGCAATCAGAATGGCAGTTTTGTCTCGCACAACCTGAAGGTAACGTTTTTCATCAACCTCCAGATCGCAGGTATTAAGTAACTGCAGAATCTCACCTTCAGCAAGTTGGGTTGTCGTATCGGCAAGAAGTTTAAGAATTCGCAGGTTGTTGGAACCCACCATCACAGAAAAAGACTTGGCAAACAAAAAGTCACCGACAAGAACTGAAGCCTGGTTTCCCCACACAGAATTGGCCGAGCGGTTACCACGTCGTAAACTAGCGCTATCAACCACATCGTCATGAAGCAAAGTTGCCGTGTGAATAAACTCAACCACACCAGCAAGATCAATGTGTTTATCCCCCTGATAACCGCACAAACGCGCACTTAAAAGCAGCAACATCGGGCGCAACCGTTTGCCGCCACTGGACAAAACATACTGCCCGACCTGACCGATCAGCTCAACATCTGATGACAGATGGTTTTTGATCTGCTTTTCGACGGCCTGCATCTCATTTTTAATCAGGGCAACAACTGCGTCCATATTTACTTTCCTGGCTTCAAATATTACTAAGCGTCACATCAATCGAAATAACAACAAACCGATGGCATTCTAAAAAGGGCCCCTGACAAAGTCAAATTCAATTGTCATCTGTTTTTGTCGGAACAAGTGATTCTGCTTCATTGGACAGAACAAAACGATAGTTGTCTTCGTCCCAGCGATAAGAACCTGAATGCCAGATCTGCTCGACCTGATACCATTCGTGATCAAGTTCAGAGGTGTTTTCGGTCAACTCTGAAAAGATCAGAATCTCCATGTCATCAATAACATAGTTAGCGTTGGTATCAACCCAATGAAATGGTCTGATACTGGTTCTTTGATCCGGATATAAGGGCAAGACAAATTGCTGCCCGTCAGGATTGGCAATCAACTCACCACTGACCGATATTTTGCTGTTTAAAGGAACATCCTGAGGAACGCCAAGACGGTAATAAACCTGTGTATGAGTTTCCGGATTGCGAAAAATCCATCTGGCAACCCCGGTCGCCGTATCGACACTGGTAGCTTCAGGTTCAGAAGAAATAAATATCCATCCGGGAGGAAACTCTTCCTTAAGGATCATCCCCTTTATCGGAGTCTCTGCTGAAATTTCCAGTTGCACCAGAAGTTCATGCCCTGGAGCGACATGGAGTGGCAGGACTCTTTGTGCCTGTAATTGTGGTTCAGAAGAAATATCCGGAAGCGCATAAAAAAACCAGAATATAAATAAAGTAATCAACACAAATGCCGCTAAAAACCAGGCCTTTATGATGAAGGATCCGGGTCGTCTGATTTCCTCTACGGCCTGAGCCTGAACATCCACTTTGAGTATTTCGTCAAGATCAACTTCAAGAGCTTCAGCCAGTTTAACGGCGTTATCGCGCCTGATAGTTGGATAACGATTATTTTCCCAACGCGAAACGGTGTCGGTAGTTACCCCAACCACCTTTGATACATAAAATTGGGTAAGACGTTTATCTTCACGGATACGTCGTAAAGCTGTGCCGTCAACAGCAACTGATGATGAATCTAATAAGGTCATGGCGTTTCTATCTGCATCATGGTTTCACGATCAACAAAATCTACCAGAAACATAATGACGATGTAAACCACTGAAGTCATTTGTTTTATAACTGGATATCCGACATTCGTTAAAAAATATTATGATATTTAAATTATTTTTTATTTTTAGTTGACATTAATTGTTAGACAGCTATAATAGAACCCAGGAATAAAGAAAACAGCTTAGCCTCGCGTTCTACCTCCTGGCGCGGGGCATTTTTTTATAACTATTCAGCTCTATACTTGCGCAGGGCCTTCGGATCCTGTGGCAAGAGTGTCTGTCGCCATGGACGGCGACAGCAAGCGGTCATGGATGACCCAACGGGAAACAATCACGTCCCTTGACATAGGATCCCCTATCCGTTGCTGAACAAATACTTTTTTTCTAGCTCTATAGCCCCTTAAACACCTTCATTAAATGCGGCACCAACTGCTTTTTCCGTGACATAACACCTTTTAAACGATACAGATTATCACCTTCCTGGGGATAGCCAATCACATAAGGCAACTCGCTGGGTCCGGCAGTGAGCAGATAACTGGTTTCCATGACGATATCCGTAATAAGTAACGCTGCCAGACCATAGTCTTTCTCTGCGCGAATAACGGTCAGTTCATCGACAAGTTCCTGTTGCCGTGCATAAAATGTATGAAAATTAACAACTTCAACCTGTCCCAAACCAAGCAGATAGCTGCCAACGCTATATTCCTTGAAATCGGTAAATATCAACTGACGCGCCGGCGCGCCACTGGCCATTAAACTACCAGCAGCAAACAATCTGGCACCAAAGTCGCCGTGTTCCAGTCCGGATAACTCTTCAAGCCAGGGAACCAGTTGACGATCGACCTCGGTGGTCGTTGGCGATTTCAAAACCAGGGTGTCCGACAACAGACCAGCCAATAACAGCCCGGCTACCGAAGAATCTGGAGTAAGACCCGCCTGCTGATAGAGAGTTGCTACCAGCGAACAGGTACTGCCAAGAGGTTGATTGATAAAACGGATCGGTTGATCCGTATGAAAGTTACCCAGGCGATGATGATCGATCACTTCAAGAATTTCCACCTTGTCTGCTCCGGGAACGGCCTGTGATAGTTCGTTGTGATCGACAAGTATCAATTTGACCGGAGAATTTTTAATCAAGTGACTCTTGGTTGCGACACCGACAACCTGTTTTTCGCCGGCACAGACGATGGCACCAGAGTGTTTTCCGTGGACCAGCTTGACCCGCAGGTCATCGAGCAGATCATCAGGCCTGACCGTGATAAAATCAGGATCAGCCAGCTCCTTCACCGGAGTTGCCATACGTGTCAGCCACACTGAATTGGCCGTATCATAGTCACTGATCAGGATAGACACCTGATTGACTCTGGCCAGTGCCAGCAGCTCATCATCAACCCCACCGCCACCACTGACAATCAACAAACGGACTCCGGCCTCAACGGCACGACGTTGAATACCCGGACGGTCTCCGGTAATCAATACGGCACGTGACGGATCCATCACCTTGATCCAGCAATCAAAACTGGCTTCACGCCTGGCGCCAACATAAAGGTTCAGTTCTTCCACCTTATCTGCGTTGACAAGATTCACCTCAGCAGCGTTAAGGCAACACTGTATTGAGCGCAGTGATGCCTTGATGCGCCGCATCTTATCCGGATCAGTCGGCACCAGAAAAAACTCTGTAGCACGCTTGAGCAACAACAATCCTTGAGCCCTGCCATCATCATCGATCATCGGCAACATCCGGATATGATGCTGGTGATAAAGCTCTATTGCTCGAGACATTGGTTCATCCTGGTGAATACTAATAGGTGTTTCCGTCACCACATCCTTGATACGGGGATGAACATCCGAAAGCAACACCGGGATATCAACGGCCAGTTCATCCAGAACAAATTGTGTCTGCTGGTTGATATTGCCGGCACGCGCGGCCTGAACACCTGAAAGCCCTTGACGACGGCGCAACTGAGTATAAGCCAAAGCACTGCAGATGGAATCAGTATCAGGGTTACGGTGACCTATGACATAAACTACGGAGTTTTTGGACATAAATGAATTTCCAGAGGGGTAGCTGATCATATATCTACACCCTCTGAGGGTGGTAGATAATGATCAACATAAATAATGTCACATTCAATTGTTGACCTTTAGTAATTTTGTCAACTAGTATATATTAATATATATTCAAAACTGAATGGGAGGATATCGATGGCTGACAAGTCTTCAAATATGCCCTTTGAAAGCGAAATTGATTACGACCGTGAGTCAGAGATCCTGAAGGTTCTTGGTCACCCGATACGCCTTAAGATTGTTGCCGGGTTGATTTCCCAGGCATGCAACGTAAAAAAAATATGGGAGTGCCTTGGTCTGCCTCAGGCTACAGTTTCTCAGCATCTGGCTTTGCTGAAAAATAAAAACATCATCATTGGTCGACGCGAAGGGGTCGAAGTTTACTACCAGGTCACTTCACCGGAAGCAATCCGCATTGTATCCGCCCTCTTTCAACATTTACCCGCAATAAAATGACCATGAACCATACCCGCCCGGAAGAAAAAACGGTCGCCCTGATATGACGACCGTTTTAAAATTGACGCAAGAGTACCTTATTTCCCGGAACGAATCGCAGCGACAGTCTTGCCACGAATACCCCAGTTCTCCGGAGGGATTTCCTCGATAACAATGTGAGTAGCTTCGGGATTCTTGCCCAGCACTTCTGTTAGAGCAAGAGTGATTCGATCCATAAGCTCTTCCTTTTTTTCTGCGCTGATACCCTCTACTGTTCGAACAGTAACGACCGGCATTTGTGTCTCCTTTCATTAAAACAATACTTGACACGAGATTATAACCTCAGTACTAAAAGAATCAAGTGCCAAATCTCCCCGCAAGCCAACTAACCAGATTTTATAAGATCGTAACTATTCAGCTATGGCCTAGCGCTGGACAGGAGATCCTGTGGCAAGGGTGTCTGTCGCCATGGACGGCGACAGCAAGCGGTCATGGATGACCCAACGGGAAACAATCACGTCCATTGACATAGGATCCCCTATCAGGTGCTGAACAGACACATAAGATCATCATTATATGTTTTAACAGAAACTGAAGACGTTGGTTTCAAACAGGGAATTCAGGTATAATAAATGGCAGATGCGTCACACCTGAGGTGCTTATGAAAATCATCGTGCTGTTCTTGCTCATTCTTTTAACTGGTTGTGCCGGTCGTAGCGCATTTGTCTGGGAGCACACCGAAGGACTTGACGATCTGCAATTACAGCAGGCACAGAAAGAATGTCGCCAAATAGCGCAGCGCGAGGTTCGTTATCCCTATCATCTCTATAGTCCCTATAGCCACACCCTCTTCCCTTTTTACCGTCCTTTCTATTATCATGACAGGCAACATGTCGGTGATTGGGTCTGGCACGATCACTTTGCGCAGATGCGCTATCAGGAGGAACTCAGCAGGCTCTACCGGGTCTGTATGGAAGCTAAAGGGTGGCGACTGGTGAGAGTTCCTGCACAGCAACCAGCAGAACATGATTGAACGATGCGTATCGACAACAACTAATCAGAATTAGAGAAAAACCGTGGTTATTGGTCAACACAACATTACCGCAGGGTCAGCTGACCAGGCTGCAACAACACAGCTGGGTTATGCTGCTGTACCGGTAACGCCAAAGACCCGTCCGTCACCCGCCACACTCGTAGCAGATCAATATCAATCGGCCTCTCAACCGATCATCGAAGCTGAATATGTTGATCTCTACAGCCCCGTCCGTCGCCCCATCGAACAGCTGTCACGATGGCAGAATATGATCGTTGAAGAAGAACCGAAATCTCATCAACAACCAACAAAACCCGACGTTAACGGACGCAATCTGCAACTCATTGCACGCTATGAACAGCACAGCAACGTGCTACCATCACCAGGCAGTTTTGTTAACCTGCTGGTTTGACCGTGACGGATTCCAGTCGCTGTTTCACCATGACCATATCCGCCCAGACCTGTTTTTTTTCCAGTGGTGAACGCAACAAGTAATCAGGATGATAAGTAGCCATCAGCGCGACTCCATTATAGGTATGCCATTGGCCGCGCAAACGACTGACCGGCGTCTGGACTCCCAGCAAGGTCTGAGCAGCAAAATGTCCCAAGGTGATAATAACAACAGGATTAAGTAGTGCCAGTTGACGTTTGAGAAAGGGTTCACAGGCCTTCACTTCGTCAGCGTGGAGATCACGGTTAACCGGTGGACGGCACTTTATCAGAAGACAGATATACACATCCTCTGCCGATAACCCCATAGCAAACAGAATGCGATCAAGCAGTCGACCAGCCTCGCCATCAAAAGGGGCACCTTGTTGATCTTCTCCGTAACCAGGAGTCTCACCAACTAAAACCAGAGCGGCCTGCGGATTACCACGCCCAAAAACAACTGTATTGCGGTTTTCATGCAGGACGCAAGCGTGACACAGTTCAACTTCTGCCTGCAGTTCAGACAAAGTCTCTACAACCCCTTCCGACCGCATCGTTGAGAGATCAACAGAGTCGTTTAATGTCTTTTGAATAGAATCGACAGGGGCAATGGTGTTAAAACCCACATCCTGAAGTTCTTGCAGAAGACTACGTGCCTGGCAGACTTGAGTGTAGCATTCGTGGTACAATTTACTTGTCATGTGTTTTTTTACTTGTCCATCTGATGGATTTGCTGAAGTCACCCACTGGGGCTGTGTATGATCCCTTTTTTAATCCTGATATTCCTGTTTATTCTGATACCGGAACCTGTTTATGCCTGGGGTGCCGGTGTTCATCTGGGAACCTGTCTACGCGTACTGGCAGCACCGGAGCTATTACCACAGGCATTGCAGACATTACTGGCAACCTACCCCCTCGATTACCTTTACGGTAGCATCGCTGCAGACATCACCCTGGGCAAAAAGCATACCCATCATCTGGAACATTGCCACAACTGGCGGATCGGTCGGAAAATTCTCGAGCGAGGCAAAAAACATAGCCCTGAAGCAGAGGCCTGCGCCTACGGATATTTATCACATCTGGCCGCAGATACAGTCGCTCATAACTATTTCGTCCCCTACAAGCTGGCCATGACGTTTAACACAACGTTTCACAATCATGCCTATTGGGAAATCCGCGCCGATATCGGTGTGAAAAAAGAAACCTGGAAAATCGCTCAACAACTTGCCAAGCGCAACAATCGTCATCTTGACAAAGTGCTCAGTGGCTCTATCTCCGACACCATTTTTTCTTTTGGAACCAACAAGCAGATTTTCAACTCGATGATGCTGGTCAGCCGTTTGAATCGTTGGCAGAAAATGGTCGAAACCATTGCGGCCCATTCACGGTGGCCTTTTGACCGTGTTGAACACGACGAATATATGGCCCTTGGATTAGAAGCCGTCTTCAGTATTCTCAGTGATGAGCACAGCCCTTACTGGAATGCCGATCCTACCGGCGATCGCGCCCTGACAGCAGCCAACCTTATTCGCAAGAACATGAAGCTACTATGGCTCGACGGTAAAATAGAACAGGAAGATTCTGATCTGATTCTGAAAGAATTACGCACACGCTTCAAGCTCGGTATCATTAATCCAGACGAGATACTCCCTCTGTTCACTGTTGTCTAGGCGTCTATTCATTCATGTTTCTGCCAGGCCAATCGAACGCGATCAAGCAGTTGATCTGCGACTTCCGTTTTGCTCATTAACTCAAGATCTTCAACACGCCCATCAGGGTAGAGAAAACGAACAATATTCGTATCGACATCAAAGCCCGCTCCCGGGGCCGAAACATCATTGGCAACAATCATATCAAGATTTTTACTGATCAGCTTTTGTGTTGCATGTTCCAGCAATTTTTCTGTTTCAGCGGCAAAACCGACAAGGATCTGCCGCTTTTTACGCCGTCCCAGTTCGGCGAGAATATCCGGTGTTTTTTCCAGTTCAAGGATCATGTCATCTGCCATCTTCTTAACTTTCTGTTGCTGCCGGATCTGCGGACGGTAATCAGCGACCGCAGCTGCCTTGATGACCACATCAGCAGCGTCAAAACAGTCAAGTATCACATCGTGCATCTGCTGGGCAGAAACAACAGCAAGTATCTCTACTTCGGCGGGCGGGGTTAACTGCACCGGACCGGCCACCAGAGTCACCTTAGCACCACGGCGCCGGGCAGCTGCAGCGATAGCAAAGCCCATGCGACCCGATGAATAATTGGTCAGGTAACGCACCGGATCAATTTCTTCACGAGTCGGACCGGCACTGACCAGAATTCGGCAGCCTGTCAGATCCTTGCTGGTCAGGATGTCCTCAGCAGCAGCGATAATATCCTGCGGATCAGGCATTTTACCCTGACCTGTCCAGCCACAGGCAAGTTCTCCATCAACCGGATCCAGCAGATGATAGCCAACCTCACGCAAGGCTTTTTCATTGCGTTGGTACAATGGATTTTCATACATATTGGTGTTCATTGCCGGAACGATCAGAACCGGAGCCTTGGTCGCCATGACCGTTGTCGTCAGCAGGTCATCTGCCAGCCCCTGGGCAATTTTGCCAATGAGGTTGGCCGTTGCCGGCGCGAGGATAAACAGATCAGCACGATCAGCCAGGGAGATATGGCCAATTTCCTGCTCCTGATATAAATTAAAAAGTTCCGTATGAACCGGATGACCAGAGAGGGTTTGAAAAGTTAACGGCGTCACAAACTCGCAGGCCGAGCGTGTCATGACGACATGAACTGTAGCGCCGGCTTTGGTTAACAGGCGTAATAGTTCGACGGCCTTATAGACCGCAATGCCGCCACTGACACCGAGAAGAATCGTTTTACTTTTGAGCATCTACTAACCTTTTCAACCTGTCAGAAAGGGGTTATGGCGTTTTTCCTGACCGATCGTTGTTGCCGGGCCATGCCCTGGATACACCCTGGTTTCATCCGCCAGGTGCAGCAATTTTTCATTTATATTATTAATCAGTTGCTGATGATTGCCACCGGGAAGGTCGGTTCGTCCGATTGATCCACTGAACAGAGTGTCACCGACAAACAGACAGTCTTCTACCTGCAAACAGATGCCTCCAGGTGAGTGTCCCGGGGTATGGATGACCCGAAGCGAGAAATCTCCAACAGTGATGAAATCTCCATCTTTCAACAAACGTGTCGGTTCAGGAGAACGACTGGCCGACAGCCCGAACAAAGCGGCATGTTCTGCAGCGCGTTGCAATAAAGGCGCATCATCCTTATGAATCAGCAATGCGCAAGCGGTTTTTTCAAGCAGTGCTCGATTAGCACCAATATGGTCAAAATGACCGTGGGTATTGATTACCATGATTAAGGTCAAACCATGTTGACGCAAAAGGGCCAGGATGCTCTCAGCATCTCCGCCAGGATCAATTACTGCGGCTTTGCCGGTATTTTCACAGCCAATGAGATAACAATTTACCTCCAGGGGGCCGGTTGGCAGACTGGCGAGCATCATGATGGCTCTCCTTTTTCATTGATCTGGGTAAAAAGATCAAGATTACGGTTTTTCAATTGTTCACCCAGGGTTGCCCCCAGGGGGCGGTCATGATGAGCGTCACGACGGCTTCCAGGCTTATCCTTGCGGGCTGACATGGGGGAAGTCACTGGGATATCAGGCTGTCCGGGAGATACCTCAGAGCCCCCATCCTTTTTCTGTCCCATATAAAAATAACGATCGAACAGACGATGATAGGACGTCCACCCCTGGTCTTGCTGTTCCTTGTCAATGTGTAACTGTACAGCATTGATTTTGGAGTCAAGCTCATCAATAAAATTCAGAATGACAGCTTCCAGAAATTTCGGGCGTTTAGGTGAGCCAAAGTCATATTGTCCATGGTGAGACAACAGCAGGTGTTTGATCATCATCGACAAATCTGCCGGGAAACCCGCAATAGACCGTACACGGTCTTCAATCATCTGAACACCGATGACGATATGGCCCAGCAGCTTTCCTTCATCAGTATAACCAAAAGAGCGATCAAAGGACAGTTCCACCACCTTGCCGACATCATGGAGCATGGCACCACTGATCAATAGATCCCGATCGACCTGTGGATAGCGCGCGGATATATCGAGGGCAAGAGCCGCAACAGCTAGAGAATGCTCTAACAGGCCCCCAATGTAGGTATGGTGCATCGACTTCGCCGCCGGAGCTTTGGAGTAGAGTCGATAAAATTCAGGATCATCGAAAAAAGCGCGCAACAAATCACGAATATAGGGATTTTCCAGGGAGTCGAGGAGCAGATCAAGTTCGTTTCGCATGTCAGCGGGAGAGCGTTTACTGACAGGCAGAAAATCACCAATATCAACCGACTCTTCAGCAACTTTTTCCAATCGCTGTACAACCAGTTGCATTTTCCCCATATAAACACTGGCTTTCGCATCAACACGAATAAAGTCGTCAGCGGTAAACTGCCTTGAAAGTTCATCAATCCGATCCCAGACTTTGGCCTCTACTTCACCGGTACTGTCCATCAACTTAAGTGTCATGTAAGGTTTACCATTTTTAGCCATGGCGGTAATCTTGTCACGAACCAGAAAAACTGTAGTTACCTGATCGCGCTCTTTGATTTGATTGACATATATTTCTTTCACCGGAACCTCACCTGTGGTTGTGATGCCTGTAAAATATGAATTGCAGTGTGTAGACCATCCAGAGCAGCGCTCATAATCCCGCCGGCATAACCGGCACCTTCTCCCGCTGGATATAAACCTGGATGGCTGACAGATTCACCTGACTCATTTCGCAGGATCCGTAATGGAGCGGACGTGCGTGTTTCCACCCCGATCAGAGTTGACTCTTCGCTGATAAAACCACGCATCTTGCGGTTAAAGTATGGTAACGCACGACGCAATGCCTTTGCAACGTAAGGAGGTATACAATCATCAAGTGCGGCGTGAACAACACCGGGACGACAACTCGAATGCACGTGACCACCTCGGCCATAAAGAAATTCGAGAAGTGGTTGCGCCGGAGCCCGCCAGCCAGGTTCTCCAGCTTGCCAGGCCGCGCGCTCCCAACGGCGTTGGAATTCCATCCCGGCCAACGCACCCTGACCATCAAAATCAGCAGGAGAGACAGTTACCACCAGGGCACTATTGGACATGGGAGCCGCACGACGATAATCGCTCATACCGTTAACAACAATCCCCCTCTCTTCAGAAGCTGCATTAATCACCATGCCACCAGGGCACATACAAAAAGAATAAACACCACGGCCACTATCCGGATCATTCCATGACAAACGATAATCGGCTGCCGGCAGCACTGGATGGGCAGGCAAACCATATTGAATCTGATTTATATACTCCCGCGGATGTTCAACGCGAACGCCCACAGCAAAAGGTTTCGGTTCAAGCTTGACACCCGCTTGAGCTAACATCTGATAGGTATCACGAGCGCTATGCCCCGGAGCCAGAACCAACCGGTCACATGACAAATGTTCATGGTGATTGATCATCACTGCAGAAACCTGTCCTTTGACCATTGACACCCCACTGAGCAAACTTGAAAAGCGGATATCAACTCCGAACTCCACCAGGGACTGTCGGAAGCGAATAAGGATCTGACGCAAACGATCACTACCAATATGCGGTTTGGCCTGGTATTGAATGTCAGCTGGTGCGCCCAATGCGACCAGGCGCGCCAGAACCCATGAAATTGCCGGGTGGTTCAGTCTGGTGGTGAGCTTGCCATCGGAAAAGGTTCCGGCACCTCCCTCACCAAATTGTACATTGCTGTTGACATCCAGGATACCAAGATCCCAGAACCGCCGCACATCCTGCAGCCGCTCTTCAACCGGCTTGCCACGCTCCAGCAAGGTGACACGACAACCACTTTCCGCCAGGGTCAGCGCACTAAACAGCCCGGCAGGTCCCATTCCCACGACAACGACATGGAGCGGTTTGGATACTTTAGCAATAATCAGCGGGGAATCTTTATAGAATTTTTCCAGCTTGGGATGAGTGCCGAATAGAGCCAGAAACACTTCTTCATCCTCTACATTAAACTCTACCGTATAGACTCTCAGTATCTTTGGTTTTTTTCTGGCATCAATACCTTTACGAAGAATATTCAGGCAAAGAATCTGTTCGGGCTGACAACCAAGAGTCTCAGCAATTTTCATACTGAGTTGTTCCTCTTGTTCATCAAGGTTAAGGGTCAGATCCCGAATCCGTAAGGCCATGACAGTCCTGAAAAATCTAAAAAAAGAGCAGCCCTGCGGCTGCTCGGATAAAGGTTATTTATAGAGAGGTGAGATCGATCTGTCAATCATTCTGCAAGCGCACGGTCAGCACCGGCAACGGAGACTTACGCACAACCTTTTCTGCGGTACTGCCAAACAATACATGATCAAGACCCGTACGACCATGGGTACCGAGAATGACAAGATCAGCAGAAAGCTCCTGAGCCTGTTGAATTATCTGCTCATAAGGCAAGCCCGGCACAATCAGAGTCTGATAGTTTTCATAGTCACCCAGATGCTGACGGCAAAAACTCTCCATCAATTTTTGAGCGCCCTGCTCGATTTCTTCTTCCAGCTTTTCAAACGAAATATGCGGAACATAGAAACCGCGGAGGTCAACTGGCTCATTAATGACATGAAGCATAATCAGCTTCGCTGAATATTTATGGGCCATATTCAGTGCCAGATGAAATGCATTGTTTGAGCTTTCAGAAAAGTCGATGGCAACCAGAATGGTAGAAAAATTTTTCATGCTGACCTCCTTATTAAATAATTAGGTAGATACAAACCCTGCATAAAAATTGTACCATTTTCACCTTGTCTGTCAAGGAACGACTAACTGTTTCAAGAATGAAACGCGGTTGAAATTACAGGTATTTTTTAACTCATTAATGCCACGAATTGACAATGCCGGCAAGTCCGGATTCAAACTCATCCGCAATCTCAGGGCGAAAGGTCGTTAAGCATGCTTGTCGTTGATCGGCGGCGGGCCGGATATTGTCCATAACAATCATTTAGCCAACAATTTATTAATACGTTCAGTCAAATCCTCAGGGTGGAACGACTTGGTCATAAAGTCATTGGCCCCCGCCATAAAAGCTTGCCGGGCATCATCATCCTGACGATAAACGCCACTGATACAGAGAATCGGCAAACGCGCACACCGGCGATCACCGCGCACCCTTTTGATTAAATCCAGGCCACTGAAATCAGGCAGGTTGATATCAGCAATCAACAGGTCAAATGTGTTGGATTGCAGCAACGTCCAGGCTTCTTCGCCACAGTTTGCCGTTGTCAGTTCGACCTCTCGACCAGCCAGCAGATCCAGAATCAGTTCACGAAAAAAATGAGCATCATCAACAATTAATATTTTCTTCGGTGGTTTTTCCTCTTCATCCCATGTCACAGTAAAACGATGGCGACACTTGGGACAGTTGACAACCAGGGGAATTGACGCATCAACCGTTGATTGTGCGCGATATTTAGCTTCACATTTGGGGCATTGGATTTTCATAGCACCTCATCACAACAAGCCCAACAGACCACGCAAAAACAAGTAAAAACCATCGTAACTATTCCTCAGGCAACGTCTTGATTAATTCTGTGGCCATCCGGCCTTCATCTGAGTCGGGAACAAAATTGATGATAATTTCAAGTTGTTGGCGTGCACCCTGATAGTTGCCATCACGCAGAAGCAGAACGGCTAAACGGTAACGAGCCGAGACAAGCTCAGGTGCCAATTCGATGGTTCTGCGCAAAGCAACCTTTTCCAACACTGTTTCCTCGGTCAGGCGGTAAACTTCAGCCTGATAAAAGTGTGCCGGAGCAAAATTTGACAGCATCGAGACCGCATCGCGAAAAGCCTGCAGGGCAGCTGCATAGTCACCTTTTTGCATAAAAGCATAGCCCTTACCAGTCATGGCTATATGAGTACTGTCAAAAAGAAGATTTTTAGCCGCACGATCAAAATACAATATCGCGCGATCCCAATCTTCCAGTGACAGATAAAGATTCGCCAGATTATTCACATAGCGCGGGTCATTGTCTGAGAGTTTAATCGCTTCCAGATATTGAGTTTCAGCCTCCTGATAAGCTCGGCGTTCCTGATAAGCCTGAGCCAGTGATGCACGAATAGCAGCGTTTGTCGAATCAAGCTCAACCGCTTTAAGAAGCTCCCGCAGAGCCGCACTAGGGTTATTCCCTTGTAAATGGGCTTCTGCCATCTTGTGATGTACATCGGCCTGATGACTGTTATCCTCTATGCGACTTGCTGTCCCGGCGCAACCGGCAAGAACGAGCAAACCAGCCAGCAGAAAAGTTACCAGACATTTAGACATAAATAGATTCTCCAATCAGGTTACATTGAGGCCAGATAACGACCAAGGCTGGCCAGGCCCTGATCACGCAGTTGCTGCAGATCTTCTTCATCAAGAAGTGTGTTTTCTTTGTTCGCAACTGTCACATCGGGCGGGTGAGTTATTGGCACCTTGCCCCAGTAATGTTGCTTTTCTGCAGGTGATAACAAATGAAAATCTGCTTGGGTCAGGATAAAACCCATTGATTCAACAAAATCATTGCCTTGATCATAAACTAAAGCAGCCTGGGCCAGGGGCACCTCCCCTTTTTCCGGCACAAAAAAAACGGTTCTGCGCGACTCAAGCAAATAAAAAGCAACGATCACCAGGGCTTTGCCACCGCCACCCAATTGCAATAGATAGGCACGACAAGGCTGTGGTTGATAACCACTGAAAGCCAGCTGAATCGCAGATGGCGATGATTGTAGATGGGTCACCTTCGAGGCAGGAGCAGAGAGAAATTTCAACTGTTTATGTTGTATGAACATCGGCGCCCCGGACATAATGGCGGTGATCAGGATCACCGGGAAAAAATCAACTCTCAATCAGCAGGAGTTATTCCAGATCAGCAAAGTCAGTCAACAATTTAATTTTTTTGAAACGATCAGAGATGTCTCCATGACTTATCTCTTTGAGGCGTTCCAGACTGAATTTTTCAACGGTGAAGGATGCCATGACGGTACCAAAGATAATGGCCTTACGCATGTTTGCTTCGCTAAGGTTGCGCGTTGCCGCCAAATAACCAAAAAATCCACCAGCGAAAGTGTCTCCCGCGCCAGTCGGATCAAACACTTCCTCCAATGGATAAGCCGGAGCGGAAAAGATCGATCCTTCACCAAACATCAGCACACCATATTCACCACGTTTAACAACCAGGGTTTTAGGACCATAACCGCGAACAATCGTTGCGGCCTTGACCAGGTTCGGCTCCTGTGCCAATTGCCGCACCTCAGCTTCGTTGATCACGAGGATATCTACCAATGCCAGGGTGCGTAACAACGCATCTCTTTTTCCATCAATCCAGAAATTCATCGTATCACAGGCAACCAGCCCGGGGGCTGTAACCTGACTTAACGCCTCACGCTGAATATCGGGATCAATGTTCGCCAGAAAAACATATTCAGCCTGACGGTAATGCTCCGGTAGCTGAGGCTTGAAGGTTTCAAAGACATTCAGCTGGGTATCAAGGGTATGGGCTTCGTTGAGGTCATATTCATAACGACCGCACCAGCGAAATGTTTTTCCCGGCACCCGCATCAAACCGTCCAGATTAATATTCCGCGAGCTTAAAAAATCGACATGTTCGTGGGGAAAATCTTCACCAATAACGGCCAACAGGTTAACATCAGTAAAAAAACTGGCAGAGGTTGAGAAATACGAAGCAGAACCACCGAGGATCTCTTCAACCTGACCAAAGGGGGTGGAAATGGAATCAAGGGCAACGCTGCCAACAACAAGAATACTCACGTGATCAATCCTTTTTGCATGGGATATTAAACATCCTGCTGAACATATTTTCCGATAATGGGGGCCAACGCCTCAAGCGTATGATCCGGAATCAGACTTTTATCGGTCATGATGGCGAACTCAAGGGCCTGGTCACAGTGACATTTTAGCTGTTGCCGACGAATCTGTCCAACAGCTGTCTTGATGATGGCGCGCGCAGTTGCAACATTTTGCCGAATAATCACCAGAACAGCTTCAACTGACACATCATCATGTCCATCGTGCCAACAATCATAATCGGTTGCCAGCGCGACGGTGGCATAGCAGATTTCTGCTTCGCGCGCCAGTCGGGCCTCGGGAATATTGGTCATGCCGATGATATCGACACCCCAACTACGATAGATCTGAGATTCAGCGCGGGTAGAAAAATTGGGGCCCTCAATGCAGATATAGGTTCCACCGCTATGCACAGTAGCACCAACGTCACGAGCAGCATGTGCCAGAATCGCTGCAAGATCGGGGCAGATCGGATCGGCGAACTGAACATGCCCGGCAACCCCCTGACCGAAAAAGGTAGATGCGCGCTTACCCTGGGTACGGTCAAAAAACTGATCAGGAATGACAATATGTCCCGGAACGATGTGCTCTTTCATGCTGCCCACCGCTGACACGGAAATAATCTGCGTCACTCCAAGTTTTTTCATCCCAAAAATATTAGCGCGGTAGTTAACCTCAGAAGGCAGGAAGCGATGTCCACGTCCATGACGTGGCAGAAAAACCATTTTGACCCCGTCCAGTGTGCCGGTGATAAAAGCATCTGAAGGGGAACCAAAGGGGGTATCAATCACTATCTCTTCAACGTCCTGAAGTCCTTCAATCTCGTAAAGACCACTGCCACCAATCACCCCAACCACTGGTGTTTTCATCATTTCTATCTCCTTGTTTGTCATTTTCAACCTTCAATAGCACACTCGGTTCGCTCGTCCATTCTTCCTTTTAATTGCCCACAGGCGGCATCGATGTCACGCCCTTTTCCAGCCCGCAGGGTTGCAACCATACCGCGATCCAGCAGATAGCTTTGAAACGCCCTGACAGTATCGTCATCGGGCGCCGCAAAGTCAGTACCCTGGTGTTCGTTAAAAGCGATCAGATTCACCTTGCAGCGCACCGGATGGAGTAGTTTTACCAGTTTTTTGGCCATCGATAAAGAATCGTTGACCCCCTTGATGAGAATATATTCAAAGGTTATCCGTTGTTTTGTTTCACGGCTGTATTCTACACAGGCCGGTATCAATTCTGCCAATGGATAGCGCTTATTAATCGGCATCAGGCGAGAACGTACCTGATCATCAGCAGCATTAAGAGAAACCGCCAAATTCACCTTGATGCGTTTTTTGAGTTCAAGCATTTCAGGCACCAGACCACAGGTTGACAGGGTCACACGCCGCGCGCCATAACCCAGACCATCATCAAGATACAGGATATTCAAGGCAGCAACAACATTGGCGAGGTTATGCAGTGGCTCGCCCATTCCCATCATGACAATATTACCTATCGGCCCGTCATCCAGGACGGCGCAAACCTGATTAACTATCTCAGCAGCGCTTAAATTGCGCCACAAACCGGAAGTTGCCGTCATACAAAAAGCACAGCCCATGGCACAACCCGTCTGGGTTGAAATACACAGAGTCGCCTTGTCCGTTTCCATCGGGATGCGTACCGCTTCGATAGTAGCACCGTCTTCAAGCTGAAACAGATACTTACTTGTACCGTCCTGGCTGTACTGCACGGTCAACGGAGTCAATGTTGATATCCGGCAGCGTATAGACAACTCCTCCCGCAATGTTTTGCTGACATTGGTCATGGCAGCGAAATCAGTAACATGCTGCTGATAGATCCATTTAAGCAGTTGTCGCGCGCGAAAGGCCGGCTGCCCCAACGTGGCAAGATAAGCGACCAGATCCGCGTGGGTCATGTTTTTCAGATCAATTTTTTCTTCCACAAGGCTTCCATTTAAAAGAACAATTGCTCAGTGCGACTACCCTGCCCCAAGCAACGGGTAGTGGCGTCTTAAATTTTAATCCAGAGTCCATAAAATTCAAGCCCTTCGGCAGTGTACCGAAGGGCTTGAAGATAAACAAGCAGTTATGCCGGCGAACTGTTAAAGCAACTCGAGACCGTTAAAGAAATACCCCAACTCAAAGGCTGCTGTTTCAGGAGCATCGGATCCGTGGGTAGCATTTTCTCCAATGGAGGAACCAAACTCTTTGCGCAGCGTGCCTTCAGCGGCATCGGCCGGATTGGTTGCGCCCATCAGATCGCGCCACTTCGAAATAGCATGATCCGCCTCTAACGCCATGACAACACAGGGGCCACTGCTCATGAAATCGGTCAATTCACCAAAGAAAGGGCGTTCATTGTGGACAGCGTAAAAACCTTCTGCCTCGACCTTGCTCATGTACAGTTTTTTCAGACCAACAACCTTGAACCCTTCGGCGTAAATACGGGCAAGGATCTGCCCGGCATAGCCGGCAGCAAAGGCATCGGGTTTGATAATAGCAAATGTTCTTTCCATTCGTCTTTCCTCCTGGATAGTGGCACAATCTCATGCTGTGCCGGTTTAAATAAATTCAATCGGCTTGGATGTTAAACGATCTGGTCAATCAGCGGCAATAATTGCTGCAAAGCCCGCCCTCGATGACTGATGCGGTTTTTTATCTCGGCTGGGAGTTCAGCCATGGTCTTGCCGTACTCCGGCACCAGAAACAGCGGATCATAGCCAAAGCCATGAGTGCCGCGCTGTTGATCTACAATCAATCCGTCAACCTGCCCCTCGACGGTTGAGCAACGACCATCCGGCCAGGCCAGGGCAATACAACAATAGAAATGGGCCTTGCGCTGATTCAGGGGGATATGTTGCAACGCCTTCACCAGCTTGACGTTATTGGCCTTATCGTCGCCCTGCTCACCGGCATAACGTGCAGAAAATACTCCTGGCGCTCCATCCAGCATGTCAACACACAGACCACTATCATCTGCCAGGGTCAGCTGGCCACTAAAACGCGCCAGAGTCAGGGCTTTTTTTATGGCGTTATCTTTAAATGTTTCGCCATCCTCCTCAACCTCAGGCGGGGAATCAAGTTGATCGAGCCCCACCACATCGACATCAACGGAAGCCAGCAGTTGCCTTAATTCAACCAGCTTGCCTTGATTTGATGTCGCCACCAACAGCTTCATTCTTCACCGCCCAGAGCAGCTTGTTGTAATTGTTTCAACTCATCACAACCAGCCAGGGCAAGATCACGCATGGCATCCAATGCCGCCGCGCTAAAGGGGGTTTCCTCAGCGGTTCCCTGCACTTCTACAAACTTACCGGATCCGGTAATGACAAAATTCATGTCAACATCAGCACTGGAATCCTCTTCGTAGTTCAAGTCGAGAATCGGGATCCCTTTGACAATACCGACACTGATTGCGGAAACACTATCGAGCAGGGGCATTTTTTTCAGCTGCCCCTGATTGATCAGACCCGTCAAGGCATCATGCAGGGCCACATAGGCACCGGTGATAGACGCTGTGCGGGTACCACCATCAGCCTGCAGCACATCACAATCAATTTGCACGGTAATTTCTCCCAGCGCTCCAAGATCGGTAATCGCGCGCAAGGAGCGGCCAATCAAGCGCTGGATTTCCTGGGTACGCCCGGAGACTTTACCTTTGCTCGCCTCACGCATGGATCGGGTGTGGGTGGCGCGCGGCAACATGCTGTATTCAGCCGTTACCCAGCCACGCCCTTGACCACGCATAAACGGTGGAACACGTTGTTCAACAGAAGCATTACACAACACTCTGGTTTCACCAAAACTAACCAGCACAGACCCTTCTGCATAGCGGGTAAATCTGCGTTGAAAACTGACTGAACGTAGTTGCTCGGGTTTGCGGCCATCAAAACGAGGTTTATCAGTATGGGTCATTAGCGTGTTTCCCGGGAAAGAGATATATAGTTCTGGATGCCTTCAAAAACAGACTGCACCAGATGAATTTGATATTCTTTTTGTCTTAACTGGCGTAACTCATCAGGGTTACTGAAATAACCGATTTCAAGCTGCACCGTTGGCAGGTTTCCTCGTCCCAATGATAAGCGTGAGGAGGGATAGATTCCTCGCACGGTAAAATCACCCTGCATCATCGCGTCTGATAGTTGCCGGGCCAGCACAAGACTGCCAAGAGAAGGATTAAGGGGTTCCTCTTCTTCACGTACAAACAGATCGATACCCTTGATTTCCGGTGAAAAGGCTGACTGGGCATGAAGGAGTATCCAGAGGTCAACATCCTCCCGCAATGCTGATTCGATACGTTGATCCAGAGTCACATCGTAGTCACCACTGCGACTGATATACACGGGGATACCCAGACGCATACGCAGGAGCCTGGCTAGCTGATCAGCAACCTCAAAAGTCAGCAGTTTTTCGTTGTAACCATCAGGCGCTATCACCCCCGTGTCCAGGCCACCATGTCCCGGATCAATGGCAATGGCCCGAATAGCCGGGCCGGGACGGCGTTCAGTCCGGCGCAACAATCGTTCAAACAGTTCGTCGATTCCAGTATTTTGGGTTTCAACAACAGCTGGAAGTTGTGGCTGAAGTTGACGGAAAAAAACCGGGCGGCCAGTTAACTGTGGCAATTGCGACTGGATAAAGCTCTCGGAAACCCGTAACCGCCCATCGATAAAAACCGGTTTGTCATGCATGGGATAAAAGGCATCACCAATCCGCATATAACTGCTTGCCGGGCTCAGAACCACCCAACCGCGACTGGTTCGGATACGATAGGTATGGGCTACAGCATCCCACTGGCCGGAGAGATCCACAACGTCAAGAATATCTTCAAGAGCGACGTAAGAGACACCTTGCTGCTGATAAACATTCTCAATCACCACCGGTTCTTGACCACGTAAAGTCAATTCTACTGCAGCAAAGACAGGGGCACCAAGGGCCATAAAACAACAAAAAATCAGAAGGGAACGCATAACAACTCCATCAAAGCGCCTTTATATAGCCCAAGAGCCTGATCACTGTCAATCGCACGGCGGCAACAGGGGTTTGCCTGGTTGAGCTTGTATGTTCAGAGCTGTTTGCATGCGGCTGGTCAATTTTATTTCCAGGTCCTGTTGTGCATCTTCACTCGTATCCATCAGACGTATCTGGCCACCGGCTACCATACCATGACCACCGGCAGTGCCAAGACCCTTCACCATTTCCTGAATAACCAGACCAAGCTTGGCATCGGGATCAAGAGAACGCATCGACAGAATCTGGGTACCGTCAAACCAACCCATACCAAGAACATAATCGATTCCCTTGTGTCTGAGCAGAAAGTCTGCCAACTCAGCAACGAGATCCGGATTTTCTATCTCATTCAAATTAAAAACCAGAGCTTTGTCGTAAATACGAGCACTATCTATGGCTTTGCGAAAAGAAGAAAAATAGGCGGTCGAAACCTGAGGATGGACAATTTTAAAAAGAATCCTATTGTTAGCCAAAGGCAATAGTTTTAAATAGGCATCACGATCAGCCTTTGACCATTCACGTCCGAGATCCTGAGTTTCAGATTTAATAGCGTAGTAAAGGCAGGTGGCCAGACGCGTATTAACAACAACCCCTTGCGAGGTCAGATATTCGTAGAGAATAGTGGCCGACGCACCATAGTTTTCGCGGATATCAACCCAGCAGACAGTGGATAAATCTGATTTTGGGCGATGATGATCGACAATAAAATGCACAGGAAGATCAGCAGGCCATGAATTGTTGCCGGTATTGGGTTGGGTATCGACCATACAGACAACCTGAAACTGCTTAAGGTCGAGTTCGCTGATGGGAATCATTGGAATTTCAAGCTGTTCAACCATATTACGATTTTCGCTACGACCGATCACGCCTCCGTAAGTGAGTACGGCATTCTGACCGGTCTTCACGATAAACAGATGCCGTAAAGCAACCGCAGCAGCAATAGAATCAGGGTCAGGGTTATCATGAGTGACAATAACGACCTTCCCACGCCCTCGTACCCACTCTATGACCTGACCAATCAGATCAACGTCTCCAAGGGGTAAAGGGCAATCATTCCGGCATGGTTGATTTGATTTACCGTTGGATGTCATTGATGGTGATCCCTGCCAAGAAGAGAAAAAACCGAATCAACTGCCTGTTGAGGTGAGTCAACCGCTAAAGTTTCATCAATAATCTGCCAACTGTCAAGCAGAACCAGGGGCTTGCCAAGTTTACGGGCAATGGCAATTTCCGAGAGTGTTCCATGTCCGCCCTCGATAGCGATAAGCGCAGCTGCAGTCTGTACCAGGATGACATTGCGCGCGTGCCCCATAGCGGTCACAACTGGATGAGTCACATACCGGTTGGCCGATAACGCATTGTCGCCTGGTAAAATCCCGATCACTTCGCCACCGGCTTCATAGCAACCACGAGAAGCCGCCTCCATGATACCACCCAGGCCACCACAGGCAAGAACAGCGCCCCCCCGGGCTATCAACTGACCAACCTGATACGCTTTTTTGAGACCACTGGTACTTGCATCAGCAGCGCCAATCACGCCGATAATCAAACGTTGTGCGCTTGATCCCATCATCAACCGATCTCCTCTAATCGTCGAGCCATGCCTTTAAGGGTCAAGCTATTTAATACCACACAGACACTGGAAAGTGCCATGGCCAGACCAGCATATTCAGGTTTGAGATAGAGCCCGTAGTGAGTATAAAAAAGACCGGCAGCCAGCGGAATAAAAGCCAGATTATAGAAAAATGCCCAGAACAGGTTCTGTTTGATTTTTTTCAGTGTTTCCCGTCCCAACTCTACCGCTCGCACCAGATCGAACAGATCTGACCCGATCAACACCAGATCACCGGTTTCCCGAGCGACATCAGTTCCGCTGCCGATAGCAATGCCGACATCGGCCTGAGCAAGTGCCGGAGCATCGTTAATTCCGTCACCAACCATCCCGACCCGATGCCCTTGTTGCTGAAATTCTTTGACCAGTTCCAGTTTCTGATCAGGGGTGACTTCAGCAAGGGCTTGTTTTATCCCCAACTGTGCCGCAACCCCGTCGACGACACCACGGCGATCGCCACTGACCACCGCTGTTGTGATACCAAGATGGTGTAACCGCGTAATAACCGCCGCTGCGGCTGGACGAATCTGATCGGAAAGGGCGATAACCCCCTGCAGTTGTTCTTCTACCGCGACAAAAATCAGTGATTTATCCAGCAGGTCGGCTTCTTCAAGTTGGCTCAGGGCGGTTGCGATAGAAATCTCGCTAAACTCCATCAGCGCGCGGTTACCACAAACAACTAAATGGCTATTGACACGGCCACGAACCCCCTGCCCGCCAATTTCCTCCAGCTGTTTCAAGTCTGCAGGTATGGATAAGCCCTTGCTTTGCGCCCTGGCAACTACCGCCTGCGCGAGGGGATGATTACTCCCCTGCTCGACCGCAGCGGCTATAGCAATCACCTCATCTGCCGTCAACTTGCCACAGCTGATCACCTGGTCGACCGCAAAACCACCACTGGTGAGAGTTCCGGTTTTGTCAAGAAGCATAACATCGAGCCTGGAGATCGTCTCAAGTGCCGACGCTTTTTTATAAAGGATACCGCGTTCCAGGCCGACCGCACTACCAACCATGATGGCTGTCGGTGTTGCAAGCCCGAGAGCACAAGGACAGGCAATAACAATAACAGCGATGGCCATCTGAAAACCGGTCAGAAAAGGAGCACCGGCTATCAGGTACCAACCGACAAAGGTTAACAACGATAAAGCCACAACCACCGGGACAAAGAAACCCGATACACGATCAGCAAAACGTTGAATCGGTGCCTTGTCAGCCTGGGCATCTTCGACCAGGCGGACAATTTTCGCCAGGACAGCGTCCTCACCTACATGAGTCGCACGAACCTGCAACAACCCACTACGATTAATGGTTGCTCCGATGACGGTTGCCCCCTTCGCCTTGTGAACCGGAACCGACTCACCGGTAAGCATCGACTCATCAACGGCCGCTGATCCATCGACTACTTCCCCATCCACCGGAATTGTATCCCCCGGACGCACCAACAGAAGATCACCCGGTCTGACATGCTCAACCGGTATGTTCTTTTCTTTACCATCTACCAAGAGAATGGCGTTTTTAGCCTGCAGTTGTAAAAGCTTTTTCAGCGCATCGCCGGCACGTCCTTTAGCGCGTGATTCCAGCCACTTGCCAAAACGGATAAAAAGAATCAGCATGACACTGGTTTCAAAAAAAATGGCTACTTCGTCGCCCAGCAGACCAAACAGCGCCAGCATCGAATAGCCATAGGCAGCGCTGATCCCCAATGAAACCAGCACATCCATATTAGCGGCGCGATCTTTCAAAGCTCCCCAGGCGCTGCGATAAAAACCCAGGCCGGCGGTAAACTGAACGATGGTGGCAAGGATAGCGCTGATCAGCAACTCAACCCGATAAGGAACAGGTGCAAACATCATCAACATAATAGGAATGCCACCGGCAGCGGCAATCATCACCATCAGTAGTTCCTTGCGTGATGCGTCACCCCTGGACTCTTCAGTTTGCGCCAGGGTTCTAAAACCGATCTGTTCAACAGCGGCATAGATTTCTTGCGGAGAAAGCACCTGCGAATCGAAGCTGACTTGAGCAAAGTTGCCGATCAGGTTCACACTGACCTTATCAACCCCTGACAAAGACGCCAGTTTCTTCTCAACCCTGGCGACACAAGAGGCACAACTCATTCCACCAATAGAAAAACGTACTCGCTGCAAATCAAGAATCCGGGAATCAGGGGGGGTTACCATTGAAAAACCTCCAGCAATTTAACAGCGGATGACATCAGTCGACCCGTCCGCCAACATTTCCAGTCCTTCCAACAGCCCCCAGGCCGAAGCATCGACAACGACAACCTTTACCCCGAGGGCAGAGCGCACCTCGTTAATATGCATGTTATCGAGAAATCGCTCATCGTCTGATTTTAGCATAACATCAGGTACCAGTAACGGCCTGCACTTGATTATATCACCTAGCTGGTTGACAAGATCCGTACCGGTAACCAACCCGGCGACGGTCACACCGGCACCAAAAAAATCGTTATTGATAGCAACCACATCAATATCCACCCCGGTGCGCAAACCCAGACGTTCGGTCATGTCCTGCATAGCGGAGAAAAATGACACTCCGGTGACTACCACAACAGCCTTTAAATCAAGGGGTTCTGCTTCTAACAGCACCTCTTCAGCCTCGACCCTAAACTGTGCCATCAACCCCACCCCATTTTCCAACTGCGGAAGATCTTCGTATTCATCAAGATCCGGCAGAGCGAGGTTGGCCAATTGATACATCTCGTCAGCGGCAAACAGTAGTCGCGTTCCCAACGCGTTAAGAAATTGCCCTTGAAAATCATTTATCAGAGTAAGGCAACGAACCGCTTCAGCCTGATCTGGCACCCGTAGAACCGGTAAACGTTGACGAAAACGGGTCAAACCAACGGGGACAACTGCAATAGAAGCGACCTGCGGATACAATGACGCCAACGCTTCGATGGTCTGCTGCAGCACCGCTTCATCGTTGATACCCGGGCACAGAACGATCTGGCAGTGCATGGTGATCTGTGCCTTGGCAAGTCGTTCAAGCAAAGGAACAATAGCCGGCACCTGACATCCCAGGAGCTGATTGCGTACCTGAGGATCGGTAGCATGGACTGAAATATAGAGGGGAGAGAGCTTTTCGCTGGTAATGCGATGCAGATCGCTTTCGCTGACGTTAGTTAAAGTAATAAATGAACCGTACAGATAAGAAAAACGGTAATCCTCATCCTTGATATAAAGGCTGCGCCGCATCCCTTTCGGTAACTGATGGACAAAACAGAACAGACACTGGTTTTCACATTGTTGTGGCTCGGGATGAGCTACAACAATGCCGATTTCTTCATCCTCAAATTTCTCACACTCAACAACAAGAATTTCTCCAGCGCGAAACACTTCAATCACCAGGCGTTCTGCTTGCAGCGCACGATAGTAGTCAAGAATATCATTTACCGATTTTCCATTGATAGTGACAAGCTGATCCTCCGTGCAGAGTCCGGCCTCAGCGGCAAAGCTGCCGGATTCAATTCGTTCTATTGCAATCATCTAATCACCATCCTGCAACAACAAGGGCGGTACTTTACGCACCGCCCTTGTTGAAAAATAAAAAAATTCATGTTGTATTTGAGCTGCCTGTCAGTCACGCCCACCATGCAAACAAAATGTGCCGTCAGTTGAAGTGATGGTACTGACGGAGTGCTTATAGATCAGAATATCCCCTTCGCTTTCCACCAGAATACAGAAACTGTCGAAGGATTTGATGTAACCGGTCAAACGCTCTCCTGACATCAATATAATGACAATTTTAACGCGTTCCTTGCGAGCCTGATTGAGATACTGATCCTGAATATTAAATGGTGATTTGGCCATGTCCGCTCCTTTGATTACAAATCAGATGATCAATGTATTTCTTCACTCTATCAGAGTTGCTGATGGAATCAACCCAAATCATATCAGGTTCTTTACGGAACCAGGTCAACTGCCTTTTGGCATATTGACGCGTGCGTAACTGAATCTCAGTACACAGTTGCTCTACATCATATTCTCCTGCCAGAAACGGCAGAACTTCGCGGTAGCCCAGGGTCTGTAAGGCCTTCAGATCGCGGCCATAACGCTGAACCAACAGCTTCACCTCAGCAACCAACCCGGAATCAAGCATCTGCCGGGTGCGCAGATCAATACGCTGATAAAGAACAGGTCGGGGATGGTCAGGTGCCAGGGTCAATACCTGATAATTGTTTTCAACAAAATTATGTTCAAATTTGATCGTTGAAAACTTCCGCCCGGTTAACAGACAAACTTCTAACGCCCTGACAGTACGAATCAGGTTGTTCGGGTGAATTGTCGCTGCAGACTCTGGATCCAGCTGCTGTAACTGATGGTGAAGAGTACCACTGCCCTGCTCGTGCTCACGTTGATGCAACGATTGTCGCAATACCGGGTCACCCGTAGGAAGCTGCGCTAACCCTCCGAGCAATGCTTTGATATAAAGGCCGGTACCTCCAACAACACAGGGAAGTTTTCCCCGTTGGTGAATCTGTTGAATCAACGGTCGTGCCAGATCGACAAAAGCCGCTACCGAAAACTCCTCATCGGGATCAATCAGATCGATCAAGTGATGTGGCACCAGATCCTGCTCAGCTTTTGTTGCCTTGGCGGTACCGATATCCATCGTCCGGTAAACCTGACGGGAATCAGCAGAAATGATTTCCATGGGAACATATTGAGCTAACTCCAGGGCCATGGAGCTTTTGCCGGAACCGGTCGGGCCACAGATAACAAGTACCGGCATCTTATCCAGGGCATCAGTACTCATCCGTGGCGGCGAAATAAGCGTTCAATTTCGTACAGGCTCATACGCGCCATCACCGGACGACCGTGAGGACAGTGACCTTTGAAGTCAATTGTATCAAGATCGGCCAGCAAAGCTCTGATTTCCTGATGACTCAATGCCTGATTGGCACGAATAACCCGATGACAGGCCAGCATAATAAGAACATCATCTATCGACTCTGCCAGCTGCCCGTCGCGGCCGATACGGTCGAGCTCGAGGGCAACATCGGTGACCAGTTTTTCTACCGGAGCCCTGGCAAGCAAAGCAGGAAGCGCTTTTACAGCAAAGGACTTGCCTCCGAACGGCTCAACCTCAAAACCCAGACGCTCCAATTCGGCCAGGTGATCGTCAAGAGCCACTGCACTTTTGTAGTCCAGTTCAAACACCTCAGGAAACAGAAGCTGCTGTCGCTGGATTCCGCCCTGCAAATACGCTTTTTTTAATCGTTCAAAACCGATACGCTCATGAGCCGCATGTTGATCAATCAGCACAAGATCATTCTGATCCTGACAGAGGATATAGGTCTGATGATACTGCCCCAGAATATGCAGGTTAGAAAAGAAACCATGACGTATGTTTGAAGGCAGATCCTCCTGGTACATGTTTTCAGCTGATTCAGCCTGCAGTTGTTCGGAAGAAGTTGCTGTTGTTATGTCATCAGAAGGGCTTGAAGGTGCAGGGTTAAGGACAAAAGATCGCACCTCTTCCCTCACCGACGATTCGGCACTATCTGAACCATATCTCAAAGGCCTACTGGATAGTTCATGATATTGAGCGGATTGGGCAGTGAGCGGCGCTGCTACTGAACTATCCTCCAATGATTGAGAAACCCAGCTGGAAGATTTGAGGGTTTGCCGAAGTGTGGCGACGATAAAATCGTGGGCGACGCCCTGGTCACGGAAGCGGACTTCATGTTTAGTCGGATGAACATTGACATCAACATGGGCCGGATCAATTGATAAAAACAGCGCTACCACAGGATAACGCCCTTTCATCAAAAGATGGCGGTACCCTTCCATAATCGCATGTTGAACAACCCGGTCACGAATATATCTACCATTGATAAACGTATAGATATGACTGGTAGACGACCGATTCAGATCAGGACGGGAGATCAACCCTGACAACCCCAGAGTCTCATTGACAACTTCTTCAACAGGTAACATATCGCGCAATAAGGAGCGCCCGAGTAAAGCGGCTAAACGCTCAGGCAGGGCCTTTTCCTGACGCAGATCGAGCATCAAGCGATCCTGATGAAACAGGCGGAAGCTGACATCAGGTCTTGCCAGTGCCAATTTAGACACGACATCAGCAGCATGCCCCAATTCGGTCTGATCTTTGCGTAGGAATTTTTTCCTGGCAGGTAAATTAAAAAACAGATTTTTGACTTCTACGATGGTTCCGACCGGCAACCCCAGCTGTTCAACCTTCTTGATTTTCCCCCCTTCGATCTGGATATGCTGCCCCAAGCCGTCGTTATTATCGCAGGTTTTCAGACTCATGCGCGCGACCGAGGCGATAGAGGCCATAGCCTCACCACGAAACCCCAGGGTTGTTAACGCAAAAAGATCATCATCTGTGCTGATTTTACTCGTGGCATGGCGCTCAAAGCACAATAGTGCATCCTGACGATTCATGCCGCAACCGTTATCGGTAATCCGGATAAGGGTTTTCCCCCCACCACCAAGCTCGATCAATACCTCCGTAGCACCGGCATCCAGAGCATTTTCCAGAAGTTCTTTAACCACCGATGAAGGTCGTTCGACGACCTCTCCGGCGGCAATCTTATTGCATAATTCTTCGGGCAATATCTGGATAGTGGGTTTATTGCTCATCAGCTTCGTCATCTAATCCACATCAGGCAAAATAACAACGGCCGGTAATTGCCGGCCGTCTACAGCTTGTCTGTTGTTTAAACACGACCAAAATCCCTATTTGAGCTCCAGGTCATCGAACACAATCTCAAGATCTTCATCATCAGGAGACTGCTCAAAAAAGGCGGTCGTATTAAGAGCTGTCTGGATTTTCAGCCCCAGATCCTGAACAACGCTGGTGACAATTCCTTCTGTCACTTCTTTGCCGTGACGCAAGTAAGTCTCAAACAACGCGTTGTCACAAATCGTATTAATCAGCCGTGGAACTCCACCGGAATAGCTCTGAATCAACGGCAGGGTTTCAGGCAAAAAGGGCGATTGATCACATCCTGAAACCTGCAGACGGAAGGCGATATAGGCAGCGGTTTCACGCGGCTCAAAAGGAGTAAGGGTATATTTAAAAGCTACACGCTGAGCCAGGGGTTCATCAAGTTTCATTATCTCATCGAGAGCCGGCAGACCAAAAAAAACAATATTAAGAAGTTTTTTTTCCGGAATCTCCAGATTCAACAGCCCACGGAACTCTTCCATCAACTCTCGCGTTTGCAACATCTGGGCTTCGTCAATAAGAACAACGGCTTTTCGTCCCTCTTCTTCAATCTGAATCAGACGCTCAAAGAGCTGTTTCAGCATGGTAAGCTGACCGGCGGCGGGATCCACAACCCCCAGCTGAACACAAATTCGCGAGAGTAACCATTCGGGAGTAATATCAGAGTGGATCATGACCAACAGGGAGGACTCATAACGTTCGACCGGCAGATTATCGAGCATCCGCCGAGCCAGAGTTGTTTTGCCGGTTCCAATGCCACCGACCAGAACAGCCAACCCCTTATCCGTGTCAACCGAATATTTCAGTCGTTGCAACGCCCGACGATGTTGCTCACTGTCGAAATAATATTTTTCATTAGGTGCGTTGGAAAATGGTTCACGTTCAAAATGAAAATAGTCAGAATAACCCATGGAACCCCCATCAATTTTTCATTCAACAAACATCGATCTACAAAAATGAAACGCGCCTTTTTGGCGCCTCAGGTTCACCTGGCGATTCGCTTTTAACCTTAGGGGCTGAACCAGAGCCCGAGGGAAGAAGATCATCCGGTACACCCAAAGTGCGCTGCAAGGTGGACACCTTGTCAGCGACATCGCGATAATTGTCGTCCTGAGTCAACACATTGTTGTAACTGATCAAAGCATCATTATGACGCTCTGCGCGCTCATATAACAAGCCCAACTCATAACCAAGGTTCAGCCGTTGAAGTTCCTCAAGGTGGGGTGAATCAAGAGCTTGCTGAAACGTCTTTTCAGCGCTGTGATAGTCACCCTGATCAGAGTAGGTCAAACCTTTAAGCATCTGACAATCGACGAAGCGAGCCGGATCCTTCTGCGCTTTATCCAGTTCACTGATAGCGTCATCAAGCAGGCCCATTTCACGATATGCTATTCCGAGGTTGTAGTGAGACTCCAGGTCGTCTGCGGCAATCTGTTCATCAACATCGGTTTTAAATATTCTTTTGCGCTCTGCATCAACAGACTGAAGTTGATCAAGTTCCGAATCAAAATCAAAAGATCCAAAACCAAAACCATCACCCTCTTCTGCAACGGTATCGCTTTTGGCTTCAGCTTTCGCTTCTTCAAGACGTCTTTGGACTTCAATTTCCTGAAGTTTGCGCTGACATTCTTGAGAATCAGGAGCATAGGAAAGGATATCGTTACACAATCTTTCGGCATCGACAAAAAGACCCTGTTGCAGATAAAACTCAGCCTCCTCAAGATCTGCTTGAAGATTATCAGAACGACGGACAACTTCTTTTGAATCGTCATGTTCGAGATCCAGGTTGAACAGGGCATCGTTCTCAAAACCATCTGCGACCTTGTCATCGTCAACCAGATCTATACTGTCCGGTACATCAAGCTCAATGAAAGTATCGGTAGAGTCCTGCTGAATGCTTTCTGTTGTCTCTTCATCTTCAGATTCGAGAAGCAGATCGATATGATCATCCTCGAGGATGCCATAAGTGAAATGGCTATCCGAATCGTTTTCTTCATCGTCCTCAAAATCAAGATCAACGGAGCCAAGCAGAGAGTCAGATAACATATCACCGGTATCTATTTCCGCGTCGTCTTGACGATCAGAAATGATATCGAGAAGCTTGTCCCCTTCGCCGGTGTGCTCATAGATAGAATCAAGGGTTTGAATGATCGCGGTCGTGTGAGGCATCTCGGAATTCAGAAACTCATAATATTCCTTGAGCTTTTCCAGCCGCCCCCCCTTGAAGAAAGCATCCTTCCACTCTTCCAGCTCGTTAAGGGCTAACTCGTAATGCTTATTGTCAATTTCACACTGAATAAGTGCTTCACGAATGTGTAAATCGCTAGGGTCCATCTGCAGCAATTGACGGTAGGTCTCAATGGCTCGCAGGTAATTGCCTGATTGAGCATAACCCTTACTGATCCGGCGCAACAGATCGGGATCGTTGGGTTTATCTTTGAGCAATGTCTCAAGAATCGTTGTTCCACGTGGGTAATCACCTTTTTCAAAAAAGGTATGAGCCAACCCGGTCTGTAATTGCCGGCTACCGGGAAAATGGGGAAGAAACATGGTGTAAAGCTTGAGGCATTTATCAAAATCGCCCTTATCGCTCAAAATATTGATAATAGAGACTATCTCTTCAAAACCTTCATCCTTGCGCTCATTATTGGTCAGAACTTCAGCCAGCTTGACCCGAACATTAAGGTTAACGGGGTCAAGATCACGCATTTTTTCGAGGGTTTTGATCTCATCGGCAATTAACTGGTTACGTCCATAATAATCAACCAGGCTACGATACTCCGCCATGGCATTACCAATCAGACCCTGTTTCTGATTCAGTTCAGCTAATCGATTATAGATGGAAACCTGACTGGGATCGAGACGCTGCATTTGCTTGTAAATAGCAATCGCTTTGAGATAAAAACCATTGCTGGAATAATACCTGGCAATCGCCTCATATTGTTCATAGGCTTCCGTGGTTTTATTGGAGCGCACATACAACTCAGCCAGTTTCTGCCGCGAACGGATATCCCCCGGTTCCATCTCGACGATCTTGGAAAAATCCTTAATCGCCTTGGCATATTGCTTTTTGCTCAGATTTTTCTGTGCTGATTCCAGCAACTTTTCTTTAATTGTCGCCAAACAAACCCCCATACCATGCGCATAGACACAGTTAACTCAGGTAGCTTCAGTCATCATCCATCACTTCAAAAATCACCAGTAATTTCCTGATGATTTCAAAACATCACTCTTGTTATCATGTATATGATTAAAAGTAAACACTAATGAACAAACAGAGATCAACCCTGTCTTTTGAGTCTGGTAATTTCAGCAGACTGTAAAAGACGCCAGGTTCCAGAGCGCACGCCATCCAGGGTAAGAAAACCGACCTTGATTCTTTTTAATCGTACCACAACCAAACCAAAGGATTCACACATGCGCCGTACTTGACGGTTTCGACCCTCTTTCAAGGTGACCTCAAACCAGCAATTGCTGCCGGAAGAGCGGACATGGGAAACCTTGGCCGGCAGAGTCAACCCATCTTCAAGGGTGATGCCGCTGCGCATCTGTTCCGCCATCGTGACCGTAAGCTGACCACGCACCTTGACCAGATAGGTTTTTTCAATTTCCTTACCGGGATGACTCAAGGCATGGGACAGATCACCATCATTGGTCAGCAGCAGCAATCCTTCACTATTATAATCCAGACGCCCCACCGGAAACAATCTCTCCGGAATATCCTTTACCAACGCAGTTACCAGCGTACGCCCTTGTGGATCATTGAGTGAACAGACATACCCTCTGGGCTTATTGAGCAGCACCGTCACTTTCTGTTCCTGTTTTTTAAGGGGAACACCATCCAGGCGGATCTGATCGTTTCGTGCATCAGCACTTTCACCAATCCGGGAAACTCTGTTGTTAACCGTGACACGTCCCTGTCTGATCCACTCCTCTGCCTGACGGCGTGAGGCTAATCCGGCGCGGGCAATCAATTTCTGCAAACGTTCCTGCATAGGTATTCCATTCCTACCGATCTGATGGTTCAAGGGGCAAAGCTTCAGCCAACTCCGGTTCAAGAGCGGCAAATTCCTTCAATGTTGGCAGATCATTAAGATCTTTGAGTCCGAACAATTCGAGAAAATAACGACTGGTGCCATATAACAGGGGACGACCGGGCACATCTTTTTTTCCAAGAATTCTTATCAAATTACGCTCAAGCAGGGTTTTCATGACCCCGCCGGAATCAACCCCACGCAGATATTCAATTTCAGGCCGGGTGACCGGTTGCCGATAAGCAATAATGGCCAGGGTTTCCAACCCCGCTGCCGATAGACGCTGAACACGTTCTTTCTGTAAGCGCCGGAGCCGGGGCGCCAGTGTCGGGTCACTTCGAAACTGGTAACCACCGGCAATTTCCAGTAAACGAATGCCGCTGTGCGGACGGCTATAATCATTCATCAACCCGACAATAGCTTCTTTTACGTCAGTCTTGTCGGCCTCAGTCAGATCAACGAGTTTTTCCAACGACAAAGGAAACCCCGCAACAAAGAGAAAAGCCTCAATGGCAGCTCTCAGCTCAGTCATAATCGAGAGCCTCCTCGGCCAGAGGTAAATGCTGGAGCTGATCTTCTGAGGCAACCCGCGTTAACCAGAGATCACTGAAGGTCGCAACCTGTTCGATGTTGATCATCCGCAAGCGAGCCAATTCCAGTAAGGCCAGAAAAGTCACTACCAGCTCGCCGCGCTGAGCTCCCGGCTGAAAGAAATCACGAAAAGAGATGCGAGAGTGCTCAATCAACCGACGGCTGATCCTGGCAATATAGTCCGTCACCGACAGATTTTCACGCACCACTTCGTGAAAGACCTCTGGCTGGACATGACTCATTAACTGATGAAAGGCATTGGCGAGTTGGTAAACGCTGATGGTCAGTTCAACATCCTGGGGAGAATTATCAAATAAAAGATCAGTAAAGTCACCCTGCGGCAAAAATACATCACGTTCAAGTTGTGGTAATTGCTCAAATACAGCGGCTACCTGCTTGTAACGCTGATACTCAAGTAAACGCTTGACCAGCTCCGCGCGCGGATCCTCACCCTCTTCTTCAGCCAGATCCTCACTGCTCGGCAATAACATGCGCGACTTGATGTGAATCAACTGAGCGGCCATGACCAGAAATTCCCCGGCGACATCAAGATCCAGCTGCTTCATCTGATCAATAATCGTCAAATATTGTTCGGTAATCTCAACAATGCGGATATCGTAGATATCCATCTCCTGACTTTTGATCAGGTGCAGCAGCAGATCAAGGGGGCCGGAAAATTTTTCTAATCTGATATCAACCGTCATCGAACCCCTTTAATGTCCAAATAAAAAACGCATTGCCTGCTCCACCAGTACCATCTGCTGACCAGCCATCAACAGAACCAGAAAATTGATGATCGGAGCCAGAACCAACGACCACAGGCTGGTAAAGAACACCAGCAGAACAATAAGAATCAGCCCAAAAGGCTCCAGTCGTGACAACATCGCCGCATAAACATCAGGCACAAAACCCATCAGTATCCGTCCACCATCGAGAGGGGGAACCGGTAGCAGATTGAAAACCGCAAGAAGGACATTAATATACAGGCTGAAGGCGACCATCATCTTCAGCGGTGTCAGCATCTGGGTAAAAATCCCGGCATCAGCAGAAGAGACAGGATCAAACCATCCAAGCAAACGCAACAGCAGCGCTGAAAGTAAAGCCAGAATCAGATTGGTCAGTGGCCCGGCAAGGGCCACCCAGACCATATCCTTGCGCGGACGACGGAAATTAGATGGGTTGACCGGAACCGGTTTAGCCCAACCGAAACCGAAAATAAAAATCGCGATACTGCCGATGGGATCAAGATGTTTAAAAGGGTTCAGGTTTAAACGGCCAAGCAGACGCGCGGTCGGATCGCCAAAGCGCTCAGCCACATAACCATGCGACACTTCGTGCATCATAATGGCCAGCAAGGCTGGAACCAGCATGACGGCTAATTTTGAAAGAACGGCTTCCATGGACACCTTTGTAGTGTAAAAAGTGATGGCGTCGCAAAAACTCACCAACTGCAGCGTTGCCGTGATTGTTTCACTGCTTCGACGTACGTAAGTTCGCCTCATTGTTCAACAATCACGCGCCTTACATGTGGCGCTTTTTGCTTAGCCATCTAATCTGAGGCTTTTTGCGAAAGCATCAAAAGTGACTTTAATTCTGTCGCACACTCTAGTTGACTTGTGATGTCGGGTCAACAGAACTGTTGTTGGCAGGCTGCTGACCGGCACCCTGCATATACTGTCGTACCCAGTCAAGCTCGTCGACGCGGGTTTTAATATCCCCATCCAGACGACGATCAAGAAGGTGGCCGAAGACAGTCTGAAACAGCGGCCCCGGAGTAAGTCCCAGAGACACCAGATCATGACCATCGATTATCACTTTTTCACGGCGCAGATCAGTGACATAGCGGGAAATCCACTGGCGTCCGCAATCCTGTTCAGTGCACGCCATCAGGTACAGCAGAGATTCTATCCTGTAGGAGGAAAACCAGTGGTACAATGAGCTGTTAGATGGTTGATGATGCTGACGTACCAGGCGTGAAATTTTTCGCTGCAGACGAATGACCTGTGGCAGTTCATCAACAACAACTGATTTTTCATCCGGCCGCATAGCAAACCAGCGTCCCAGCTTACGCAAACCGCCAACCGGCAGTCCATCTAACAGGCACATTAAAAAGACCAGCCAGCGCTGACATGGTATGCCGGTGTAAAGCAATTCATACCAGCTGATTGCCTGTTCCGCAGCTTTAAACACATTTTTGCTATCACTATCAACATGGATCCGTGCATCAATGACTTGCAGGAGACCAAAGTGGTTCAAACGCTCCAATGCCGAAAGGATTTGGGGTTCTTTAAGTATATGCTTTAACTCGTTAAAAATCCGCACGCCGCCGACTTTGCGCACCATCTTTAATTCCACGGCGCTATGCATCAGGCGTTCGGTCTGACGACCTATGGTGAAATTCAGTCGCTGCTCAAACCGCACAGCACGATAGAGGCGCGTCGGATCTTCAATAAAGCTTAAGTTGTGCAGAACCCGAATCGATTTGTCACGCAGATCGCGCTGCCCACCGTAAAAGTCAAGGACCACCCCGAAATGATCAGGATTCAACGCTACGGTAAGGGTGTTGATGGTAAAATCGCGGCGATAAAGATCATGACGAATCGACGCATCCTCAACCTGTGGCAAGGTTGCCGGACGATCATAATATTCGATCCGCGCACTGGAGACATCGACCTTGAATCCATCCGGAAAAATAATCACTGCGGTTCCGAATTTGTCATGTTCACGCACCCGGCAAGACGCCCTGGCGGCAAAAGCCCTGGCAAAGGTGATGCCATCACCTTCGACCACAACATCGATATCCAGGTTTTTCCGGCGCAATATCAGATCCCGAACAAAACCACCAACAAGATAAACGCGAACCCCTGATTCATCGGCTACGGTTCCTAATTGCTGCAGCAATTGGCGCACCCTGGGCGGCAACTGAGTGGCAATATAACGATCCAGTTTTTTGCGTCGCGTTTGCAAACCGCGCCGTTCCAGACTTTGCCGCTCACCTTCCTCAGTAACACCGGTATTGCCGAGCATATATCTTAAGAGATCGGTACGAGTAACCAGGCCGACAAGACTTCCCTGCTCAACCACCGGCACACTACGCTGCTGGTGCTCGACAATCACCCGCTGCAATTCCTGCAAGGAGGCCGTGGGAGCCACCTGCTCAAAATCACTGTTCATGACTTCGGCAACAGGTATTTTATGCAAGCGATGATGAGCAGCTTTTTCAACCACCTGTCGGGTCAGAATACCTGCTACCTTGCCATCCTTGTGAAGGATGGGCACAGCATTAAAGTTATAGCGCGTCATCAGATCCCGCGCTTGTTGAATCGTCGCCTTCAACGACAGACTCTTCACCGAGCGTGACATTAAATGCTGTGCATCACAGTGAGACTGGACAAAGCGCGGCAAACATTGCTCGATCTCTTTGAGCACCTGAGCCAAGGGTTTATCGCGCACCGTCGCCGAAGCGGCAAAGGCGTGGCCACCGCCACCGAATTCCCGCAGCAGCTCACCAACATGTAATTGCGGTATGCGCGAACGGGCGATGATAAAAACGCGATCCTCCATACGTACCACAGCAATAAGGATATCGAGGTTCTCGATATCCTTGAGTTTATGAACCAGGGTTGAAATGTCGCCACTGTAGCTGTCGGTTGAGGCGCTTGCTACTGCAACCTGAACCCCTTTTAGCGTTATTATCTCCGTTGACTTGAGCAGGTCATTAAGCAACTCAACCTGTTCCGAAGTCATTTCACGCACAAGAAAGTCAGCAACCATGTTGAGGTTGGCACCATGTTCAAGCAGAAAAGCTGCTGCGCGAAAGTCATCAGGCGTGGAACTGGAAAAGAGGAGATGGCCGGTATCCTCAAATAGACCGAGCATCATCATGGTCGCTTCATCGGCACTCGGCACAATGTCACGCTCAATAAATAACTGAGTGAAAATCGTCGTGGTAGCCCCAACATCACGGATATCTTCGAAGGAAGCTTTCAGGCTGTTTTCATCAGCGGGATGGTGATCGTAGATATGCAACTCGACATCATGTCGCCGGGCAACCTCAGCCAGAGGGCCAATCCGCTGGGCGCTGCGCACATCCACAAGAATCAGCCGCTTAATAGCTTTGAGGTCGATATCTTTGGGGCGCTTGATGTCATAGGCATAGAGGGAGCTTTCCAATAAAAAGTGGCGCAGCCCCCGCTCCTGGCCACCGGGGAAAACCAGCACCGCATCCGGATATAAACGCTTCGCCGCGATCATCGAGCCAAGGCAGTCAAAATCAGCGTTGATGTGGGTTGCTATGACCTCCATTGAAGGATCCTTATTCGTAACTATTCAGCACTGTCCTGGCGCAGGGTCGGGGGTCCTGTGACAAGAGTGTTTGTCGCCATGGAAGGCAACAACAAGCGGTCATGGATGACGAAAAGCGTCCCTTGACACAGGATTCCCGATCCGGTGCTGAACAGATACCCTTATTCAAACTTTCAGTGACCCGATCAGCTCATTAATATCATCGACCCCCTCCGCCAGACAGAAGGTTTCCAGGTCTGCAATAATCGTTGCCATGGCATTCGGGTCAACAAAGTTGGCGGTACCAACCTGCACCGCTGTTGCCCCGACAATCAGAAATTCCAGGGCGTCCATAGCGCGAGAAATACCACCGATACCAATCACCGGAACCTTCACCGCCTGCACCACCTGATGCACCAGACGCACAGCAATGGGGCGGATAGCCGGGCCCGACAGGCCACCAATGGTGTTAGCCAGGCGCGGCCGCCGGGTTTTTACATCCACTGCCATTCCGGTAAGGGTGTTGATCAGACTGATGGCATCGGCGCCAGCTTCCTCAACAGCACGGGCGGTCACCTGAATATCGGTGACATTAGGTGTTAATTTGACAATCAGCGGTTTGCTGGTTTTTTTACGCACCGCAGCAACAGTAGCAAAAGCGGCTTTGGGATCCGTCCCGAAAACAATGCCACCATGCTTGACATTGGGGCAGGAAATATTCATCTCCAGACCGGCAACGCCAGGCAGCTCATCAAGACGGGCAGCAACCTCGCCGTATTCTTCCTGGGTGTTACCGAAAAAATTCACAATGACCGGGGTATCAAACTGTTTCAGAAATGGCATTTTCTGATAGATAAAATGCTCAATGCCAACATTCTGCAGACCAATCGCGTTAAGCATGCCTCCAACGGTTTCACAAACCCGCGGCGTATTGTTGCCGGCCTTGGGATGAAGGGAAAGCCCTTTAGTAACAATAGCTCCGAGAGAATTTAAATCCAGATAAGGCGCATATTCTTCCCCGTACCCGAAAGTACCGGATGCCGGCATAATCGGATTTTTCAACCTGATGCCGGCAATATCAACCTGCAGATGAACAGTTTTATCGATCTTCTCTCTTCTTTTCATTGTTTATCTCCACAGCCACAGCCATCACCGTCGCTCACGTCACCACCGCTATCACAATCATTCCAGGCAAGATCACTGGCGTTGAAGACCGGCCCAACCTTGCAGGTGCACAGAAAATTAGGTTTTTCAGACGTATGTCCTTCCCCCTTGATCACGCAACCAAGGCATGCGCCAACGCCACAGGCCATTAACTCCTCCATGGAAACCTGCAACTGAACGCCTTTACTGCGACAAATTTTTTCTACGGCCCGGATCATCGGCATCGGGCCACAGGCAAAAACCCTGGCTTTTGGCTTTTGTTCCAGACGCTGTTCCAGAACATGGGTTACCAGACCCACATCACCAAGACTGCCATCTTCTGTCGAAACAAAGGTTTTTACGCCCAGACGCTCGAACTCTGTCACCATGATGATATCATCACGGCTGCGCCCTCCGATCAGCACCTCCGCCCGTGACGGATCAGCGATGCTCTCGGCCAGCATATATAAAGGCACCAGGCCGATACCGCCGCCAACCAACATACTGTCACCAGAAGTCAGGTTCAGGTCGAACCCGGCACCCAGGGGGCCCAGCAACTCAACAGGGTCACCATGATGCAGTCCTTGCATAATTTCCGTGCCACTTCCTACGACTTTGTAGATGATCTCGATAAATTCTTTGGGCGGCATGGTATCACAATCAGCAGGCATAAAACCGGCGCGAAAAATCCCGAAAGGACGGCGCAACAAAGGCAACAGACTGCGCTGGACGCGAAACATGACAAACTGGCCCGGTCTGGCCAGCCGGTTGTAGTCAGGCGCCAGAATCCGCATGCGAAAATAACCCGGCGAAATTTCCTGGTTGGATAGAACGATCGTCTTATGGTTTTTCATAATATCTCCGTTGGTTCTGGTGTCTTTATGGAAATTTTCTGCTTAGCAATAAAGCATCCTCACCATCCTGATAATATTTTTTGCGGCGTCCCACCACCTCAAAACCGCAAGTCAGATAGAGCTTGATGGCGGCCTGATTATCTTCCCGCACCTCCAGCCAGGCCGATATCATCTCTTGTTGCTGACTTCGCTCAATAACATATTCAAGCAGTGTTTGACCAATACCACGGCGCCGGTAGTGCGGTGATGTCACCAGATTCTGAATCTGCAACTCCCCGCAGATCAGCCACGAGCAGAGATAGCCGACGATCTGCTCATCAATGAGGGCCACATCAAGCGCAGCAGCCCGATGATCAAACTCATCGACAAACTGTTGCCGACTCCAGGGAAAAGAATAACAGCGCTGCTCAAGAGCCAGCAAAGCATCAAGATCCGCCCTGGCTGCTGTCCTGATCCTAACATATTGCCCAGTCATCACCTCTCCACAACCATCTGCCTGTGAATCAACCGCTGGTAGAATATAGAAGCTGCCCACCAGAATACAGAAAAATGTTTACTGACAGGGGCTCGTGAACCGTAAGCCGTGAGCCGTGGACAGACATTGTTTACCGTTTACCGCTTACCGCTCACCGCTTACCGCTTACAATTTACCTATATTCTGTATTCCGTATTCTGTATTCTGATCTTCCATACCAATTGACAAGGGTTGCCGGTAATGCTGTAATGCCGTCCGCCTCAATCAAGGAGTCAGATCAATGAACCAGAAAGCCCCTATGACGTATAAGGACGCCGGCGTTGACATAGATGCCGGCAATGAATTTGTCAACCAGATCAAACCCCTGGTCAAACAGACTTCCCGTCCGGAAGTTATTGCTGACCTTGGAGGATTTGGTGGCCTGTTCGCGTTGAATGCGGCACAGTATCAACGCCCGGTTCTGGTTGCTGCAACCGATGGTGTCGGCACGAAACTGATGCTGGCTTTCATGATGAACCAGCACGAAACGGTAGGCATCGATCTGGTTGCCATGTGTGTTAACGATATCATTGTTCAGGGAGCTGAGCCTCTGTTTTTCCTCGACTATTTCGCCACCGGAAAGTTGACTCCGGCGCAGGCGGTCGAGGTCGTCGAGGGCATCACCGAAGGTTGCAAGCAGGCCGGCTGTGCTTTGCTTGGCGGCGAAACGGCTGAAATGCCCGGCATGTATAAAAGTGGTGAATATGACCTGGCCGGCTTTGCTGTTGGCGTTGCCGATCATGACAAGATCATTGATGGGTCAACCATTGCCAAGGGCGATCAGGTTATCGGTCTGGCCTCCAGTGGTCTGCACTCCAACGGATACTCTTTAGCACGCAAGATCCTGCTTGAATCGCTGCAGCTCGACCTGGATGCTATCCCTGAAGAACTGGATCGCCCCCTGGGCGAAGTTCTTCTCACCCCGACCCGAATCTACGTTAAAAGTATCCTTAATCTGTTGCGCGATTATCAACTTAAAGGAATCGCCCATATTACCGGTGGCGGCCTGCTGGAAAACATCCCAAGGGTACTTCCGCACCAGTGTAAAGCCGTGATCCATGGCAACAGCTGGGACAAACCGGCAATTTTTGAATTGCTGCGGCAAGGGGGACATGTTCCACAGGAAGAGATGTACCGCACCTTTAATTATGGCATCGGCATGGCTCTTATTGTCCCTGAAGCGCAAACTGACAACATCCTCCATCGCTTGTCAGCGCTTGGCGAAACAGCCTGGCACATCGGTCATATCGAAAGTGCTGATGCCCCCTGCGTCAACATCGTATAGCGAACGGTAGCAGCCGATGAAAAAACCATTTCGTATAGCCGTACTGGCCTCCGGTGGCGGCACTAATCTGCAATCAATCATCGACCAGCAACAGAGCGGGAAGCTGCCTGTTGACATCGTTCTGGTGATCAGTAACAACCCCGGTGCCGGTGCACTGCAGCGTGCCCGGCAAGCAGGCATCAACACGCTTTGTATCAACCATCGGCATTTCGCCACACGTGAAGATTTTGATCAGGCGCTGGTCACTGCTCTGCAAGAAGCTGCCATTGACCTGGTCGTCCTGGCCGGATTCATGCGGATTATTACCCCGATCATGCTCACCGCTTTTCCCCTGCGGATTATCAATATTCACCCGGCCCTGTTACCTGCCTTCCCCGGACTCAATGTGCAGCAACAGGCGATTGATTATGGCGCACGCTTCTCCGGCTGTACGGTCCATTTTGTTGACGCTGGGGTGGATACCGGGCCGATTATCGTTCAGGCGGTCGTGCCGATTTTACCCGAAGATTCCGCTGCAACACTGGCCGAACGAATTCTGGAGCAGGAACATCGCATCTACCCGCAAGCGATTCAGTGGCTGGCCGAAGGGCGGGTGAAAATTGACGGTCGTAACGTGGTCATCGCCGGCAACTCAGGCTGTAACAGCACCCTGATGAACCCGATGGACTGAGCGTTTTTTGTAACTATTCAGCTGTAGACCGTGCGCAGGATCGGGGTTCCTGTGGCAAGGGTATTTGTCGCCATGGACGGCGACAACAAGCGGTCATGGATGACCCAACGGGAAACAATCGCGTCCCTTGACATAGGATCCCCGATCCTGTGCTGAACAGATACAATAATTATTCTAAATAGCAAGTCAACATCGCCCGGGGCATCATTCCTCCGGGCATTTTTGTGCCTGCCGGGATGAATAAAGTAAAAAAGTAGTTTTGATTGCAGGATTCAGGTTATTGTTATCAGTATTCTATCCATAAAATTATTTGCCAGAGGAGGAGTATATGTCAGAAATTAAGAGTAAATACTGGTTGGATTCTTCACAGACAGCCTTACTGGTTATCGATGTACAGGATAAATTGATCTCATCGATGGATCAGCAGCTTTATCAGCAGTTGCTGCAGAATATTCCCCTGTTGATAGAAGGTTTTAAGATCCTTGATCTGCCCATCATTGCGACCGAACAGTATTCCAGGGGGCTCGGACACACCATTGCTGAACTGCAGAATGCCACGGAACAATTCTGTATTGAAAAGTTGACCTTCAGTTGCTGTGGCGATGAGGGTTTTATCTCGGCGTTGAGTAAAACCAAGGCCCGTCAGGTTGTTGTCGTCGGGATGGAGACCCATGTCTGCGTGTTGCAGACCGTGATTGATCTTCTCGATCAGGGCTATGTTGTTCATTTGGTACGCGATGCGGTGAGCTCCCGATTTGCCGGCGATTACGCCAATGCCCTTGATTCTGCCGCTGCAGCCGGGGCGGTCATCACAACAACCGAAACAGCCCTTTTTCAGCTGATCAAGGTAGCCGGTAGTGACAACTTCAAAGCCATTTCCAGGCTGGTTCGTCAGCGAACAAAATAGTGGGACTTAGTGAAACAGAACAGCAGCGCCTTGGAGAAAAACTGCTGCAGGTTAAAAAGGAAATCGAGCAGTTACTCTGTGATTCGGTCAACAGTAGCCGCCCGGTTGACCTTGGGTTATCTATCGGACGGTTGTCGCGGGTCGATGCCCTGCAGCAGCAGGCCATGGCGAAAGCCAACCGCGAAGCTCACCAACGGCGCCTGGTGCTGATTGAAGCTGCTCTGCATATCCTGAAAAGTGGACGTTACGGATTGTGTCGCAGTTGTGAGGAACCAATCAACCTGAAGCGCCTCGAAGCCCGACCCGAGACACCTTTCTGTATTGAGTGCCAGACCGATCGCGAAGGTAAATAAATGTCAAACCTGGTATTGATGTTATTGATTGCCTGTGGCGGCATTGCTGTTGCAATTCAACCGTCGATTAACGCCAGACTGGCACAAAAAACCGGTTTTCTCGAGGCGGCAACCATTTCGTTTACTGTCGGCACCCTCGCGCTGCTACTGGTATCGTTATTGTCCGGTCAGGGGAGCTTCAGGCGGATAGTGGAAGTTCCCTGGTGGCAGCTGAGCGGTGGTTTGTTCGGTGCTTTTTTTGTGACCATGACCATCGTCGGTGTCCCCCGCATCGGCACCACTGCGGTGTTGGCCTTGACCATCGCCTCGCAACTGATGGCCGGAATGGTGATGGATCATTATGGGGTCTTCGGTATGCGCGGGATTCCCGTTGACGGTAAGCGCATTGTTGGCGTTGCGCTGTTATTGATTGGCGTGTTTCTGGTGTGCAAGAGGTAGCTGGGGAGTAGGGAGTGGGGAGTGGGAGTAGAAAACTCAGTCGTGCCAGAAAAAGCGCAAAGGATCCTGGCTGATGGCGGTCAGGAGTTTATCCAGTTCCAGGGTTGGGCCAATGTTGAGATAGAGCTGCCAATGTGAACCATTCTGGTGGTGCAGGCTCCATTGATTCAGTTCCAGGCTGAAACGGAGTTGTGCCATGGGAAGTTCGCGTGAAGTGGCCGCCTTGCTTGTTCCCTTTCTGACTTCAAACAGGTAAACTTGTAAACCGGTGATGCGATAACCCAGCAAGCGTGGCTTGACGGGGTGTTGGCCGGCGTTGTGGCAGAACTCATCAAGCCTGCGTGTAGCACTTATGTGTAAAAATTCCGGCAATGCGCTCATGGTGGGCATTCAGCGCAGTGAGAGCGGAACAGATTAGTGCTTAAATAACGATCACCACGATCAGGAAGTATCACTACAATCGTGGCATGCCGCAGATCCTGAGCCAGAGTCAGGGCTCCGGCCACCGCTGCCCCACTCGACATGCCGACAAACAATCCAAGTTTTTGAGCCATGATCCGCGTAGTTTCAAATGCCACCTCATCTCCTATCATCAATTTTTTTGCCAGCCTGCGTTCATCATAGATAGCCGGAACGATGGCTTCTTCCATATTCTTCAACCCTTGAATCTTGTGCCCAAGACTTGGTTCTACGCCGATAATCTGAACCTTTTGAGCCTGCTCGCTGAAAAACTGACTGGTTCCCATCAGGGTGCCGGAGGTGCCCATTCCGGCAACAAAAAAATCGATCTCCCCATTCGTTTGCGCGAGGATCTCCGGCCCTGTTGTCCGATAATGTGCCAGGGGGTTGTTGGGGTTACTGTACTGGTCAGGCATGTAGTAGGTGTCAGGGTTCTCTGCCAGAATCCGGTGGGAAAGGCGAATAGCGCCATCGGTCATTTCGCAACCGGGGGATAGAACGACTTCTGCGCCATAGGCCTCAAGGATACCGCGGCGCTCGACGCTGACACAGGCGGGCATAATCAACTTGACCTTGTATCCTTTGGCAGCGCCGATCATGGCGATGGCAATGCCGGTGTTACCTGAAGTCGGTTCGAGAATAATCTTGTTGTGGTTCAGTTCGCCAGTTTGTTCCGCCTGCTCAATCATGTGCAGGGCTGGGCGATCCTTAACCGAGCCGCCGGGATTGCTCCCCTCAAGTTTGGCCAGCAGCCTGATGTCAGAGCGTCCGGTCAGGCTGGAAATATCCACCAGGGGAGTGTTGCCAATCGAACCAATTAACGTAGGTATGTTGTGAATAACAGGTTCAGGACGGCACACGGTTGATCTTATATTAGATGATGCCATGGAGTGGCCCGCCGGCAGCGCCAAGTTCGTCGACCTGCTTTTCGATAAGGGGATCGTCGATGAGGGGGGGCGCGTGGTGCGGTTTGCATCGGGCATCGATCATCAGCGCGCCGTCACAACCCCAGTGTTTGTTACGATTCCAGGCAACAATGCCGTAAATATCCGCAGCCGGATTGGAGCGGGTAAAGGTCGCCCACAGCCAGTTATTCAGGGTCGCAGCACAGAAGTCACTATCGTCGACAACAATAATCAATGGAAATTTGTTGATCGGATGGTCACTGTCATAATAGCTGCAGAGGCGCAGCAGATCGGCATCGCCTGCGGTGCTTGAGGCGTTGCAGCTCGGCCCGTTGATCAGCAGTATGCCCGGAGTAGCCAGTCGTGGTGCAGTAAATCCGGTTGGAAGATCGAGTTCCGGTGGAATCTGTGTGGGTAAATCGCGGCGCTTTTCACCGGTGGCAGCCATGACGACTTTTGATCCTTGATTCAATCCATGGCCACTGTAGTCCAGGGTGTCGATGGTGGTTGAGGTATGAAAATGCAGATCGCGCCGCCAGTCGATACGTTCAAGCAAGTGCTTAAAAAAGGCCGGAATATCGTGAATATCAAGGGCAGGATTGTCGTTCTCTGCAGTTATCAGCAGATATTTGGCCAGGGAAAGTTGACCCTGCCCAAGGATAGCGCAGGCTTGGGTGAGCAGTTCCTGGGGGCGATCTGTCTGGTCGAATGGGGTGTAGCGTTCACTGCCGATGGCCAGCAGCAACGGATGCACACCGGCAGCATCAACAGCATGTACCGCCTTAATGCCGGGGAGAACATCAGGGATCAGCGCGCCGGTGAGCTCGTGGATGAAGGCGCCGAAACTGGTGTCTTCCTGCGGTGGCCGACCCACGGTAGTAAATGGCCAGATGGCATCAGGGCGATGATAGACGCGCTCGATCTTTAAGACGGGAAAATCATGGGCGAGACTGTAATAACCGAGATGGTCGCCAAAAGGCCCTTCCGGTTTGAGTTGCGTGGGATCGATCGTACCGCAGAGAACAAAATCGGCTTCGGCGGGCATCGGCAGGAACCCTTCCGCTTGCACCATGGTGAGGCGATGGCCGCCAAGTAATCCGGCAAAGGAAAGCTCCGGCATCCCTTCCGGTAATGGCATGACCGCAGCGACAGTCAGACTTGGTGGACCGCCGACAAAGACATTGACTTTGAAGGGCAGCCCGCTGTCAATGGCCTCGCGCTGATGCACACCAATACCGCGATGCAGCTGATAGTGGAGGCCGGCTTCGCGATCCGGTTCATAGTCATTACCGGAAATCTGTACCCGATACATCCCGAGGTTGGCATGACGCAGACCAGGACTTTTTGCGCTTTCGCTGTAGACCTGGGGGAGGGTGACAAAGGCACCACCGTCATCAGGCCAGCTCTTGATCTGCGGCAGGGAACTCAAGGTCGTTTGCCCGGCGAGGATAGGGCCGTTGCTGATCTTGCGCGGTAGCAGGTGGAATGCTCCACGCGGTGCGTTGATCAGGGCCGCCGGGTCGCGCAGCAGATGTTTGGGGTCGAGCTTGAGCTTCACCAGGGTCTCGATGCGTTGCAGGGTGTCGCGAAACAGAAAGCGGGTACGCTCCAGGGTGCCGAACAGATTGGCAACCGCGGGAAAACGGCAGTCGGTCAGATTAGTGAACAGCAACGCTGGCCCCTGGTGCTGATAGACCCGCCGCTGAATGGCCCCGGCGAGAAGATCGGGATCAACAGGGCGGTTGATGCGGAGCAGTTGGCCATTGGTTTCAAGATCATTAACGGCCTGCCTGAGAGTTCGATATCCCATGATGTCACTATCCGATTTAGCATAATCAGGAGTTGTTAAAAAGGCGCCGGTGTTTCCATTACCTGAAAAATATTGCGGGAAAAATTGAGCAGCAACGGATCATCATTACGCCCTTTTTCCATGACCACAGAGCGTCGCTGTCGATGCGGAAAGCCCTCCACATAATGGCAGACAAGCTCTGATTCAAGAAATTCATTGACCAGACTGGTGTGATAGAAAGGAAACACCTCCCCCGGCTAAAACCGTCTGGCAAGTCAGGCGCAGATCATCAGATATCACTATGCCGCTAAAGCTATCCAAAGAAATTCCCTGTTGCTGAAGCCCCTGAGTGATCAGTTGGCGCGAACTGCAGCCCCTTTGCGGGCATAAAGGCATTTATCGAGCAACAGATCCAATGTCAATGTCGGCGTTGGCAGACCAAGACAGGGTGAACTGACAAAGACCAGTTCATCATCCGGCAGGGGATAATGATGAAACATATTCAAACCAGGGCAGTTCAAACCACAGCGATGTCGAATTCTTTTTTAGCACGCCGTCAAGAGCTTGATGGGGACTATAAAAGAAAGTTTAAATCAGCCTGATTGCGAGCTTCGGCCATAAACAGACTAAGAACTCTCGGTAAATAACCGTGCCGAAGGTGGGGGTGCAGCATAAGGACAGGCGCTGGCGCCCGGGTTCCCTTGAGTTTGCCCCAGAAGTGACTCTTCGATGTCCAGGATCCGGCGAGCACTTTCAAGTACGGTGGCTCCGGTAGTCGTGAGAGTTGGTGTCGTGCCACTGCGGTCGAAAGAAGTGGCACCGTAGGCTTCCTCCAGAAACTTGACTGTTAGTGACGATCGTTGACCGTCAGGTGCAATTATTACGCGCGGGAAAAACTGCTACAATCGATAACGGTGATAGATATACGGCACGAGAATCATAATTCCTGACATTAAGTGAAAAGTTGAATGGCGTTGATAGGTTTTTTACATATCGGAAGCTCAGGATACGATGTCTTAATATACCTATTAAAATCATTCGCCATAACAGGGTTTCACTCCCATAATATGTGCTGTGCTAAACCACAGTCGTAATCTGGATCAAATGGCACCTTCCCACGGAAGGAGGTGAATGAGCAAGAGGAGACGAAATCTTCATCACATTGTCTGAAAAAGGAAACATCACGTCTCGCCATGGGGAGACACACACAAGGAGGTAACATGCAATCTGGGTCAACCGGCACTTCTGTCGGCAGACTGTTCGGCCTGCTGATCCTGATAGCTGTTCTGGCGGCTTGTGCCACTGGAACCATCAGCAGAAAATGCTGAACCCTGCCGCAGATTGAAGGTGCCACCTATGTCGGGCAAGAAACCTGCCTCGGATGTCACGACATGGAGGAAAGTTTCAAACACGTTCATGGCCGTCTGGCCGATTTCGGGAGATGATGGGCGCGGAAAAGGGCTGCGAATCCCGCCATGGCCCCGGCAGTCTGCACGTCGATGAAGGGGCAACCCTGATGTGATCCTGCCCGCTGGAGCTTAGTGCCGACTGTAATCGGTGCCGTCTGTGCCACCTGCCACTTGACGGCAGCCTGATGGGACTGACTCACAGTGAGCATGCTCTGGCTGATCTGAGCTGTACCGAGTGTCACGTCAGCACACTGGATCAGCCTCTTGCTGCCAATCTCAAGCAGGAAGATCCGGAGTTGTGCTACAGCTGCCATCAGGAAATGATGGCCAAGAACAACTTCCCGTCACACCACCCGATCAAGGAAGGAAAACACCTGCGGTGACTGCCATAATCCGCATGGAGAGTTGGACCCACCAACGAGCGCACTAATGACCTTTTGTCTGAACTGCCACAGCCGTTATCAGGTAATTCGTTCAGCCCGGTCATGCGCCGGTTGAAGATGATTGTACCATCTGCCACGATCCTCACGGTACCGTTGGGCAACAACCCGTTGGTAGAAATGAGCTGCTTTGTGTCTGCAGTGCCACGAAGGACACTTTCATTTGCTGCGAGAGTCGAATTATGTCCCGACGGGGGGAACTCCTACAGCGGCCGCTGACATTGTCAACAAACACGGCAGTGAAGGATCAGACGTCATTCACACCAAGTGTACCACCTGCCATAAAGTGGTTCACGGCAGCGATTATCCGTCACAGCCTTTGGGCGGTCACGGTCTGACTCGTTAACTTGAGGAGGTATTACCAATGAAGCAACGCGCCAGTTATGCTGCTTGCAGCGCTGTCGCTTGCCTGCCTGATCGCCACCACCACCCTCGTTACTGCGGGAAATGCAGACCAGCGGTACGGTGGAAATCGGTGCCGCAGGCATACCAGTGACAGCCCGGCACGCGTCAATGAATATGTTGGAATCCGTTCAGAAGAGGGTTTCAGCTTTGCCCCGAAACTGTCGGTTGACAGCGTCGGCGACAACTCGGCCCCTGCAGTTCGATGTCGATATACCCCGTGATCAACAATATCAGCTTGATGTTGATGTCAAGGGTGCTAAGGCTTAAAGCCGACTACCAGGTTCTTGAATACTGGAAGGATCGCGAAACCCTCGACCAGATGGGTGCAACCGGCCGTGGCGATACAGATCGGTCACAGCCGAGTGTAACCACAGATAAAATTATGGCTGAACTAGAGGAGGCTGGCTTTCGATATTTCTACCTTAGCCCTGCCAATGATCCCGATGGCGGTGTCGGTGGTGGAACGCTGAATTATGATCCGCGCGAAGCCCATGAGCAAGAGCTCTCCAATACCTACATCGGCACCCGGCGTGAGTTTAAAGGGGATATAAGTGTGACCCTCCTGACCATGCCCAACGAGTTTCCATACACCGGTTGGCGCAGTGAAACCCGCCAGGGGATGGAGCAGGCCATCGGTGTGACCAAGTGTGACAACCGTCGTCACTACGGCATCCGGTAAAGACATCAATGAGCGCACCGAAGAGCCAACTTTGGTGCTACCGACGCTTCGGCAAGGTGACCATGGAGTATGATTATCTTCAGCGCACTTTTGATGGAGCGTGCGGATGCTCCGTCGCGTTATTATGAAGATGCCAACAATCCTTTGTCTTATGGATTGCTTTACGAAAATGGCGGCTATGACTATGCCCGGACGCCTGATTCAAAAAGACAGCCATGCCCTGAAGGGGCGCGTGGATGTACTGCGAACACCGCTTTATCAGCGAGTTATATTCAACTGATGTGGAGAGCACAAAAGACTTTTGTTGAGGAGCGGGACGGTTATATTTTTACGGTGCAGCACGTTGTCAACTGAACTTGAATCATTTGGTGCCAAGCTTTCACACCGGTTTGACAACGGTTTGAGGTTCTCCGTACGTGGCAGTATTTACGAGATCAGGTACCAGTCACAATAACTCTATTTCCCGGCACGGAGATAGCTCTGACTCGACCTCTGCCTAATGATAGTGTTTGGCCAGGCGAGATCACCGATTCCTGGCATTCTGCAGCCGGTCGTGAAGTACGTGAACTTGGCGCCGATCTGGTGTACCGTCTGACTACCGGTACCACTGCACGTCTCGGTTATGAATACGAAGAAATTGACCGAGATGAAGAGGAGCTGGGACACACCAAGACCTATGCCTTTGGCAGTGGCTTCTAAGTCTCGTAATTTCAACAAAATCTGTCGGGCCGATTCAGCTATCAGTATCAGAATATCGATGAGCCGATGGCGGGTTCTCATGTCGGTATTGCTCAAGGTATCGGCACCGAAGATCCGTTGGGCTCCGGCCTCTGGTATCTTGACTCTGCCGATTATGCTACATCAGGTACCGGCCTGGGTCAGACCGACGGTCGTCTGGTACTGACGACGTATATCCGGAACCGTACACTTGAATCGACCAACCAGCCGAAGATGTGCATGAACTGAAATTCAGCAGTACCGGGTCAGCGAAAGCAATCTTGCCGCTACGGTATTTGCTCGGGCCCGGATGGAAGAAATGATCGGGTCAAGTATGAGCAAAGTATCTATATACCAGATTTTCGATCTGGTATGCGCCTACCGGCAAAATGAACCTGACCATGGCTTACACCTTCAATAAACAGAAGACCGAGAACCAGATGTGTGTCGGCTGGTACCATGGCTTTCGAGCGAACGACGTCGCGTCGAGCCAGTTTGGCTCGATCTGTAACACTGCTGAATATGAATCCGATGTTCACACCCTCGCCCTGAATATGGATTATCAGGTCTCAAAAAAGCTGCAGATCAATGCTGGAGTAACTCATAACAAAGCTGAAGATCAGTGGGATTGGGGCCCCTTTACCGAGCGGGCAACCGTTTTGAGAAAAGATAACGAAACCTGATTAATACTTCCACCGCTTATCCATGGCCCCTATGCTCCCGTTAACTATGACACCTGGAGCAGAACAACAATATCGACAGCTATTCCGATCTGTCCTATGAACAGTAATCGCTCACTGTCGGCGGTCTCTACAATTTTACTGAGACCTTTTTTCACTCCGGGCCTCCCCTCACCTATGACATTTTCGACATGAAGGAAACCTATGTCTACGGTGACGAAGATGGCACCGCCTATTATGGCTACGTCGGTTTCGGTTGACTTTCTCTGATTTGTAGAATCGTCTTGATGTTATTTAGAGAAACATTGCCCGGTTATTTTCAACCGGGCATTTTTTTGGTATTGCCGGCAATAACTCAGGATCATTTCCGATTCAGTGACAATGATAGACCGGGTCGATAGGACCTGCTGCCAAGGGGCTGGTGACAAAAACATAGAGGGTTTGAAAGGGTGTGACATCCGAAAGAGATGGGTATGAACGGGTGGAAAATATATTAGTGCAGGCTTGATGGGTCAAGGGTTCTTGCCGTTTTTCGTTGACACAAAGAACGAATTATCTTACTTTCTCGACATTTCTCATACTATCGTACGCCATAGTATACAGGCTACAGGTAGCTCTGGCAGAAACACTGACACTGAAAAGTGGCCGTCAGGATGTAGGCGGTTGATGCTCGGCCAATGGTTGTAAGTGTCAGCCTGATGAACGAATATTCTATCAACCACAGAAGGAGTAGAAAAATGAAGAAAATTGTTGTTCTGATCGCCTGTCTTGCTCTGATGGCTCCAGGCATGGCCTTTTCTTTTGACATCAGTGGCTGGGAAAGCGCCAATAAGGATCGTGGTCAGTGGGCCTGGTTTACCGGGCAAGCTCAGAAATGTGATGAAACGATTCCTGTTCCCGGCTCAAAAACCCGCGCCGAATGGGAAAAAATGTTGACAACCGATACCGATCTCCCCTGCGGTGGTGCCGGTTTGGGTCAGCGCACGATCAAACATATTTTCTTGTTCCTCCACACCCACGCTTCTGATTCCGATGATCCGATGAATCAGAAACCTGAGTCCTGCGGTTAATCACGACAGGTGATAAACCAGGAAAGACAAGAGGTTGCGCAGCGTTTGCTAGAGCTGGTTGCCTTGTTGGAATACCCGACACCCGAGATCGCGGAACGCTGCGATCTCGGGTGTGAAGAGCTGGAGAGCCGTTATATTCGTCTTTTTGTCAATAATCTTGGCGGTGTAGCGGCTCCGCCTTATGCGGGTTGTTTTCTTGAAAAACAGGATCGGCTGGGATTTATGTCTGCCTTCAGCGGGTTCTGTCTGGAGCACGGCATGGCGATAGACCCTGCTCAGCCTCCGGATTACATTCCAATGATGATGGAAGTTCTCGCTATGCACTTGAGTGACGATGCACAACGAGAGACCCTTCTTTCCTTAACTGCCGACTTTTACCGTGACTGGCCGAAAGGTTTTGCGGCAGCCTTACAAGAACATGATGATGTCGGCATTTATGTAACTGTTGCCGACGAGTTTTGTCAGATCTTGCAGAAAATTGATGCAGAACTTGCCGCGATCCCAGTTCGCAGTAACTAAAGCCTGTTGACTCAAGGCTATAACAAAATTTGGTGGAGAAGATCATTATGAGCATTACGCGCAGGAAATTTCTCAAAGGCTCTGCTGCCGGGCTTGGTTGTCTGGGCATATCGTCTGTAACGGGGTTTCGTTATGTGAGTAAGGCACATGCCGAGGAGCTCGCTGCACAGAAGGTCAAATACGTTGCGTCCAGCTGTGCTATTTGTACTAACAAGTGCGTGTTTCGTGGTCAGGTCGTCAATGGTGTCATCAAACGTCTTGAGCCGCAGCCGGAATTTGCCAAAGGGCGTGGCATGATGTGTGCTCGTGGCAATGCCGGAGCCTGGACCCCATACGATCCGGATCGGGTCAAATATCCGATGATCCGTACCGGTAAACGTGGTGAAGGTAAGTGGAAAAAAGCTACATGGGAAGAAGCCTACGCCTACATTGCTGAAAAAACCAACAAGGTTGTCGAGGAAGAAGGCGGGCACCGTTCCTGTATCGGCTTTGTCTCGTCTGAGGGAACCTACCATGAACATTATTGGAACCAGTTCCGCGCGGTTTTTGGATCTCCTAACTCACTGCGTCACCCAACCCTGTGTTTAAGTTCTGTCATTCGCGGCTTCATGGCGGTTATCGGAACGTACCCCAGTGTCGATGTCATTAATTCTCCGTTTATCATTCTTGCTGGTGCCGATCGGGCGGAGTCAATTTTTACTCCCGATACCATGGATATGTTCAGCGATCGCAGTAAGAAAATTATCTGTCTCGATCCGCGCTTTACCAAGACTGCAGCCAAGTCAACCAAATGGTATCCGATCAAGCCGGGAACCGACATGGCTTTCGCCCTGGCGATGATGAACGTGATTATCGGTGAAGGGCTTCATGATAAGGCCTATGTTGATAAATACGCTCATGGTTTTGAGCAGTTGACCAAACACGTCAAGCAATACACCCCCGAATGGGCGGCACAGGAAACAGAAATACCGGCCCAGGATATCCGCGAGATTGCTCGTGAGTTTGCCGGGACCCCGGGTGCTGTGTTTTACCCAGGGCGGCGTTCTTCCTGGCAGGGAAATGATGTCGAAACCCGGCGTGCCATTGCCATGGTCAATGTTATTGTTGGCAATTTCGATCGCAAAGGCGGGCTGATTCCGAGCGTGGCGATTCCCACTGCGAACTATTTTTATGAGCCGGCCTGGTATACCAACTCCAGGCCTCGTCTGGAAGAAGCTGACGTCACCTTTTTGAATCCTCGTGATGGTTCCTGGATCCCCTGGCGTGATCGCGCCATCAAGGGTGATCCCTATGCGATTCGTGGTCTCTACATCTACAAACAGAATGTCGTCGCCTCTCTGCCGAATCGAAATAAAACCATGGAACTGTTCGATAAGATGGATATTATTGTCTGTGTCGATACCTTTATGAGTGATACCGCCTGGCATGCGGATGTTGTGCTGCCCGAGACCAGCTATCTTGAGCGTCTTGATCCACCAAATGGATACGGTGTCAATGGTATCGAACCGACATTAACGATTCGTCAGCCGTTGATCAAACCCATGTTTGATACCCGCTCGGGTTTTGAAATTGTGACCGGTCTGGCCAGGTATTTTGAAGATGAAGACGGCTTTACTCTCGATGAATATTTTGAGGGTGATGTAGAATCTCATACCAGGGATGCCGTTGCTGATTATCCCGGCGCGTTGGAAATGATGAAAGAAAAGGGCTTCTTTACCGATGGCAGAACAGCGCCCATTGGTGATTATCTGAGCGGTAAAAAAGCCATTAATACGCCGACGAAGAAGCTGGAACTTTATAGTGATGACTTTAAAAATCGTGGCTTCGATCCCATGCCGACCTATAAAAAGCCGGCAGATATTGGCGCTAACAAGTTCCGTTTTGTCGTCGGGCGTCATGCTATCCATACCCAGTCAATGACCGCTGCATTCCCTGAGTTAAACTGGCACATGCCGGAAAACACGGTCTGGATCAACGCGGCCAAGGCCAAATCAATGGGAATTAAATCAGGCGATATGGTTCAGTTGAAAAACCGTACCGGCGGTGACGTACAGATCAAAGCGCAGGTCACTGAAGGGATTCGTCCCGACTGTGTGTACTACGCCAACGGTTATGGCAGTTTGTCCAAAGGACAGCCGCTGGTATATGGCAAGGGGGCTTCCCAGGCGCAGATTCTGGAGGCTCATTTCGAGCCGATTTCCGGTAACGCGTTGATGCATGAAACTATTGTTGAGATCAGGAAGGTGTAACCCATGGCTAATAAAAAACTTTGGACAATTGTCTTTGATGCAGACAAGTGCATCGATTGTAAGGCTTGCGATGTCGCCTGTAAGCGTGAAAATGGCATTGACGCCAAGGGCAATCAGGACGTGCGGCGTAACTGGATCAATACTACCGGTGTTGTCGGCACATACCCCAATCTGAAGCAGTCGTTTCAGCCGGAACAGTGTCATCAGTGCGGTAACCCTCCTTGTGTGCCGGTGTGCCCGGTTGAAGCGACCTACGCCAAGGATGATGGCGTGGTAGTGATTGACAAGGACGTCTGCATCGGTTGCACCCTCTGTGTTATCGAGTGTCCCTATGAAGCGCGCTATATGACCGAGAATGATACGGCGGACAAGTGTGACTTTTGTGCTCATCGTGTCGCTGAAGGTAAGGTCCCTGCCTGTGTCGACACCTGTCCGACCAAGGTGCGGGTATTCGGGGACATGAATGACCCCAACAGCGCCGTAGCGAAATTGTTGAAAGCGAACCCCAATGCAAAGGTATTGCACCCTGAACGGGGAACAAAGCCCAATTTGCATTATATTTCATAACCCTGTAACAAAAAGGAAAGGAGTCAAGGATGCGATTTTTGCAAGTTAGATTGCTGCCACTTGTCGCATTGCTGCTGTTTGCAGCAGGTTGCGCGACAACAGCACCGCAGGCGGTAACGCCGTCGGCGCAGGGGCACAAAAAACTGGTGGAGCAGGATCCCAGGATTGCTATCACTACCCAAGAGGTCATGGCCCTGTTCAAAGAAGTTTATGGCGATGCTCCTCTAGTCCAGGACACCCTGGACAAGAACAACAAATTCGTCCTGGTGGATACCCGTCCGATCACCCGCTTCAGTGCTGATA
>JAGYPB010000060.1 GCA_018399135.1 Deltaproteobacteria bacterium
GAACCCTTGTTGTGTCATAGTACGGCAGATTCAAACCGGTACCGATGCCAATCTCAAGCACCCGCCCTCGGGCATGAGGTATCACCTTTTCCCGCTGGCGTCTTACCTGCTTCAGGTTGCAGGCACAATGAACGGCTTTAGGGAGGATATATCTGCTATAGAGTCCCATGTTTTTCCCTGTGTAAAAAAATACAGCGATCCAGCAAGACCCGCTTTGCAGGAGTTGCCTAATCCTGGAGTTGATTGATCTGAACCAGGGATTTGCGGGTAATGATGATGCCGGACCTGAGCAGATACAGGAATAGAATTCCACCTAGCAGCATATCGGGAATCCATGAGTTGAAATACCAGACCAGTCCGGAGGCAACAATAACCGAGGAGTTGGTGACAATATCATTGCGCGAACAATGCCAGACCGATTCCATATTCAGATCGTCATTGCGATGCCGCCATAACAGACCAAGACATACGAGATTGGCGATAAGAGCTGCAACCGCAAAGCTACCCATGACCTGGTAGACCGGCACTTCAAGGGTGTACCACTTCACCCCCAGGCTGACAATAACCGCCACCGCTCCAAGCAGGATCAACAGCCCCTTAAACAGCGACACCTTTGCTTTTTGCAGCGAGCTTTTTCCCACGGCCCAGATACTGACCCCATAGGTGATTGCATCGCCGAGGTTATCAAAGCTGTCGGCAAAGAGGGATACCGTGCTGCCCCAGATTGATCCGCCAACCAGGACAAAAAACATGACAAAATTGACGCACAGAACGATCCATAACGTTCTTTTCTGAGCCGCAGAATCAACCTGAAGCTCGCATCCTGAATCACAACAACCGGCCATGAAGATCCTTTGTCCCCGCTTTACAAAAGTTCCTGTAGTCACAAAGACTTCGGGACAGAAAGACAGAGTCATCTCAATATACGACCAAAATAGTCATGTATGTTGTTACCACAGCGTCGATGTAACTACAATCCTATCGAAAATCCGGGCGAATTCCGGTCTTTGCCGAGGGAAAGTTACTCGTCTTTAAACTTAGCAATGAACTCGTGTGCTGTCGCCATCATCTCCGGTGACCCGGTAAAGAAGGGGACGCGTTGATGTAACTCAGTAGGCTTCAGGTCAAGAATGGGATTGTAACCATCAGTAGCCAGCGCACCAGCTTGCTCTGCCAGGAAGGCAATGGGATTACATTCATATAATAAGCGTAACTTACCTGACGGTGCCTGTGCCGTTTGAGGATAAATGTAGATACCCCCTTTGAGTAAGTTACGGTGAAAGTCCGCAACCAGGGAACCAATGTAGCGTGAAGTATAAGGGCGGTTGGTTGATTCATCTTTTTCCTGACAATATTTCAGGTATTTTTTCACCCCTAGTGGAAATTTGATGTAATTGCCTTCATTAATTGAATAAATCTTACCGGTTTTCGGAATTGTGAGAGATTCATGGGATAGACAGAACACTCCAATCGATGGGTCATAGGTGAAGCCATGAACACCATGACCAGTCGTGAAAACAAGCATGGTTGAAGAACCATAAATAACATAGCCTGCGGCAACCTGTTTTCGGCCGACTTGCAGGAAATCTTCCATGTTGACAGGACCACCAAGCGGAGAGACGCGGCGGTAGATCGAGAAGATTGTACCAACAGAGACATTCACATCAATATTTGACGAGCCATCCAGCGGATCCATAAGAACAATATAGTTGCCATTACGACTATTTTTGTTGTCAAAAAATACGTAATTGTCTTCTTCTTCGGATGCGATGCCACAGACCTCACCGCGCGCGATGAGTGCATTTTTAAATATCTCATTCGCATACATATCAAGTTTTTGCTGCTGTTCGCCTTGAATATTCTCTACGCCGCTGGCACCGGTAATATCAACCAGACCAGCCTTGTTGATTTCGCGGTTAACAATTTTTGCCGCAAGCTTGATCGCGCTTAATAGTGCGCTTAATTCACCTTTTGCGTGAGGGAAATCAGATTGCTTTTCAACGATGAATTCACCCAGTGTTTTTTGTATCGACATTGCAGCTCCTTATCAAGGGATAAAGGTTTAGATTCTCGACATTCTCTGTTAACTGTATAGTTGATTTGGATTCATGGGAACACCAAAATTTCGATATTTACTTGCAAGCAGGGAAACTGCAACAACTCAAACCAATGAACCCTGTGATCCTAAAACCGGCCTGGCCATATATTTGCTTATGGATTTTTTATTTATTTATAAATAATTATTTCAAAAACACCTCTGATCAAAGAACCCAAACTCTCCTAACATACTGATTTTATAGCAGCGAAAAACAGTCTCGCATTGGCACCTTCTTTGCTATTCCATAGTTATGCAATAATTGTTTCAACCTCGGACACCGCATTGTGGCTACCAGGCGTGCCCGGATAAACATAAATCTGCTACATTAAGAGAACAACGACGTTTACTGCGATCATCCAATGGAGACAATCTATGAATCCAACCAGCGCAACAGCCGCCCCACCCGGCATGAACTCTCGTATCCAGCGACTGCGCAAACTGAGCGTCGATACCGAACCGAGCCTGTCGATTGAAAGAGCCCTGCACGAGACGGCTTTTTACCGGGAAAACTACGGTAAATACTCGATTCCGGTTCTGCGAGCGTTGAACTTTTACGATCACTGCAGCAAAAAAACCATCTACTTAGGTGACGACGAACTGATTGTCGGTGAACGGGGGCCACGGCCGAAGGCGGTGCCGACCTTCCCTGAACTGACCTGTCACAGCGTCGAGGATTTCCACGTCCTTAACACCCGCGACCAGCAGCGCTATACCATCAGCCAGGAGGATATCGACGTCTATGCCCGTGAGGTGATCCCTTATTGGCAGGGCAAGACCATCCGTGAACGGATCTTCGGCCATGTGCCCGGGCACTGGCGCGACATGTACGAAGCCGGTCTGTTCACCGAGTTCATGGAGCAACGGGCACCGGGTCACACCGCGCTGGACGGACAAATTTACCGTAAAGGGATGCTTGATTTCAAAAACCAGATTAATTCTGAAATTGAACGTTTGGATTTTCTGAACGACTCCGAAGCCACTGACAGGCTTGAAGAACTAAAAGCCATGGAAATTTCCTGTGATGCGGTGATCCTGTTTGCCGAGCGGCATGCTGATCTGGCCGAACAGCTGGCTGCCACGGAAAAGAACCCCCAGCGCGTCGCCGAGCTGAAAACCATCGCTTCTGTCTGTCGCCGGGTACCGGCCCATGCGCCCCAAACCTTCCATGAAGCCATCCAGATGTACTGGTTCGTGCATCTCGGCACCATCACCGAACTGAACGGCTGGGACGCCATGAACCCGGGCCACTTTGACCAGCATCTAGCCCCATTTTATATGACAGAAACCAAGGATGGTGGCCTTACCCGCGATCAGGCCAAGGAACTCTTGTGCTGTTTCTGGATCAAGGTCAACAACCAACCGGCGCCCCCCAAGGTCGGCATTACCGCCCGCGAAAGTGGCACCTACAACGACTTCACCAACATCAATATCGGCGGCATCGACAAGGATGGCAAAGATGGCGTGAGTGAAGTCTCCTACATCATGTTGGAAGTCATCGAGGAACTGCACATCCTCCAGCCGGGCAGCTCCGTCCATATCAGTGCCAGAACACCGGATCGCTTCCTCCATGCTGCCTGTCGGGTCATCCGCCAGGGGCACGGCTACCCGTCGCTCTTCAACCCGGATGTCTATGTGGTCGAACTACTGCGCCAGGGGAAATCCTTGCGCGATGCCCGCGAGGGGGGGTGCAGCGGTTGCATCGAGGTTGGCGCCTTCGGCAAGGAAGCTTTTGTCCTGACCGGCTACTTGAATGTGCCGAAAATCCTCGAAATCACCCTGAACAACGGGGTCGATCCGTTAACCGGTAAACAGGTCGGACTGACCAGCGGTGGCCCGAGTACCTTCGCCGATTACAACGAACTCTATGCCGCCTTTGTTAAGCAACTTGACTATGTCGTCGATACCAAAATCCGCGTCAGCAACTACATCGACCGGATGTTTGCCAAGTACGCGCCGGCGCCGTTTTTGTCGGTGGTCATTGAAGACTGCATCAGCAAAGGGCGCGACTACTACGACAGCGGACCACGCTACAACACCAACTACATCCAGTGTACCGGTCTGGGCACCGTGACCGACAGTCTCGCCACCCTCAAAAAACATGTTTTCGAAGATGCGACCTTCACCATGGAGCGGGTACTTGACGCCATAACCAAGAACTTTGAAGGGGAAGAATTTTTGCGGCAGACCATCATCAACCGCACCCCCTTCTTCGGAAACGATGACGACTACGCTGACGATATCGCCATCCGGGTCTATAATGACCTGCTCGCCGCCATCGACGGTAAACCCAATACCAAGGGGGAGAGTTTTCATCTCAACATGCTCTCGACTACCTGCCATATCTACTTCGGCAAGACGCTCGGCGCTACTCCCAACGGGCGCTTGGCCTTCAAGTCAATCTCCGACGGCACATCACCGTCCCACGGTGCCGACACCCACGGCCCCTCTGCAGTGATCCGCTCCCTGACCAAGTTCGATCACACCCTCTCCGGCGGCACCCTGCTCAACCAACGCTTTCTACCGAGCCTGATCAAGCGCGATGAAGACATAAAAAAACTCGGCCAGCTGGTTCGCAGCTATTTCACCCTCGGCGGCCACCACATTCAGTTCAATATCGTCGATACCGACACCCTGAAGGCAGCACAGGAACACCCCGAAGAGTACAAAGATCTGCTCGTGCGTATGGCCGGCTACAGTGATTATTTCAACGATATGAACGCAGATCTGCAACAGGAAGTGATCGAACGCACTGAGAATGAGAGCTTTTAACGACATGATTGGCCACCAAGTCGCCAAGAGAGACAACACCTTAAATATCTGGTGGGTTATCAGTTGACTGATCAGGTGTGGCTTTACCCAAAAAAACTGAATCCGACTTTTTTGGTGTCCTTGGTGCCTTGGTGGCATATTTCATTTATGAATAAAAACAACATGCATGCCCCCCTGATTTTCGACATTAAACGCTACGCCATTAACGATGGCCCGGGGATTCGTCTGGCCATTTATTTCAAAGGCTGTTCGTTGCGCTGCGTCTGGTGCCACAATCCCGAGAGCATTGTTCCCCAGGCACAAAAACTTTACACTGCAGCGCGCTGCATCGGTTGCGGGGAATGCGTCAAGGTCTGTTCGCGGCAGGCGTTGGAAATGACAGCGGAAGGTATTCGCACCGATTCGGAGCGCTGCACCCTCTGTGGTGACTGCGCGCGCATCTGTCCGACCAGGGCGATGGAAATGTCTGGAGAGGGGAAATCCATTGATGAACTGTTGACGATCATCGAGCGCGAACAACATTTATTCGATCAGTCCGGTGGCGGGGTGACGGTGTCTGGCGGTGAACCGCTGCTCTATCCTGACTATCTGTTTGAACTATTTGACCGCTGCGGCGAGCGCCGTATCCACCGCGCTCTCGATACCGCCGGTCATGTCCCTGAAGAAAATCTGCTCGCCGCTGCGCAGCGCACCGATCTGTTTTTATTCGATCTCAAACTGATCGATCCGGTTCGGCATCAACAATTGACCGGTATTACTAACCGCCTGATCCTCTCCAACCTGCGCACACTTTGTACCAGCGGGGCACAGATCAAGATCCGCATCCCCCTGATCAAGGGGATCAATACCAGCAACGAAGACCTTCAGGCTTTTGCTGAAACGATCTCCGCTTTACCGGGCGAAAAAAAGGATGTTGCCCTGCTGCCTTATCATGCTATAGCCACACACAAATATCGCAAACTTGGGACAAGCTACCAGGCGGAGAAACTGCAATCACCCGAACAGGCCGATCTGGATCGGGCACTTGACTGTTTTATTCGCCACGGACTAAACGCCTCGGTTGGCGGTTGATTTTTTAATTCTCAAGATGATCCGGTGTGGGGCAGGGGTTCCCATGACAAGGGTGTCTGTCGCCATGGAGGGCGACAGTCAAGCGGCCATGGACGGCGAAAAGCGTCCCTTGACATGGGAATCCCTGCCCCATGCCGAAAACACCTAAAATTGAAGTTTAACTTACTAAGAACAAACCAGAACATGACCCAAACCCCACAACCCGCAACCTACCCCCAGATCTTCCGCTTCTGGCTGCCCCTGGCTGCCACTTGGCTGATGATGGCGGTCGAAGGCCCGTTTATTGCCGCGATCATTGCGCGCATGGGCACCGAAGCTGTCAATCTGGCCGCTTATGGAGTGGCCTTCGCCTTCGCCCTGGTCGCCGAAGCGCCGGTGATCATGCTCTTAAGTTCCGCCACCGCCCTGTGTAAAGACCGCATCAGCTACCGCCGTCTGCGTCACTTTTCCATCGCCCTGAGTTTAGCGGTGACCCTGGCCCTGGGCTTGTTTCTGCTACCACCCGTCTATGATCTGATCGTTCGCTCCCTCATCGGCCTGCCCACAGAGGTTGCCGATCTGACCCACATCGCCCTGTTTTTCCTGCTCCCCTGGCCCGGTGCCATCGGCCTGCGGCGTTTTTACCAGGGCGTGCTGATTGCCGGCCACAATACCAGACTGGTCGCTCTGGCCACCATATTCCGCATCAGCTTCATGGGTACTACAGCCGTATTCTGCTATCTGACCACCGCCGTCAGCGGAGCGATTATCGGCACTCTGGCGCTGTCGAGTGGAGTGGTCGCAGAAGCTATGATGACCCGGGTCCTGGCACACAAAGCCGTCGCTGCATTGCTGGCAAAGGAGCCGCTGCCGGAAGCCAATATCCCCAGCTACCGGGACATCTGGGATCATTATCTCCCCCTGGCCCTGACGCCCTTGATTGGTTTGTCAATTCACCCCATGGTAACTTTTTTCCTGAGCCGTGCCGCTAATCCGGTAGAATCCCTGGCGGTCATGCCGGTGATTTACGGGCTGACCTTTGTGTTCCGCGCTGTCGGCCTCTCTTATCAGGAAATCGCTATCGCTCTACTCGGAGAGAACCGCGACAACTATCCCAAGGTACGCAATTTTGCCGTGATGCTGGCCGTTGCGACCGGGAGCGGCCTGACCCTGATTGCCTTCACCCCCCTGAATCGTCTCTGGTTCGAGGGTGCTTCCGGACTCACCCCGGCCCTGGCTGCTTTTGCCGCGACCCCGCTTCAGGTGATGGCCCTGTTTCCAGTGTTGACGGTGCTCATCTGTTTCCAGCGCTCCATCCTGATCGTTACCCGCTTAACCAGGCCCGTCTCCATAGCCACCGCTGTCGAAGCAGCTGTTATCTTTTTGCTGATGTGTGTCGCACTGCTATACTTGCCCCTGACCGGGGCCACGGCAGCAGCCTGCGCTTACGTTGTTGGTCGCCTGGTTGCCGTTATACTGCTGCAACGACCTGTCGGCAAACAGATTTTTAAGGAATATCATGTCTGAACTGAACAAACACATCACCTCCTCCTACTCCCCGGCAGCCGGCCCCTGGCTCGTTCTTGGTGCGGCCATGCTGTGGGGCACCACCGGCACCGCCCAGGCTTTTTCTCCAGCCGGTTATGATTCTGCGGCCATTGGCGCTTTGCGCCTGCTGGTCGGCGGCATCGCCCTGCTGCTGCTGACCCTCTATCGCGGGGAATTCGGCTCTTTTCGCGACTGGCAGCTGCGGCCCCTGCTGCTGGCGGCACTTTTCACCGCTACCTATCAGCTGACGTTTTTCAGTGCCGTGGCCAAAACCGGCGTTGCCGTCGGTACCGTTGTCGGCATTGGCAGCGCCCCCATCGCCGGTGGCTTGCTGGCGCTGATCTTTCGTGGAGAAAAACCGGGCAGACGCTGGTACGCTGCCACCCTGCTGGCAATCTTCGGTTGTATCCTCTTGGGCTTCAGCGGCGGGGAAGTTACCGTTGATCCCCTGGGGATTGCCCTGGCTATCTGCGCCGGTGCAGCCTATGCCGCCTACACGCTGATGATTAAAGGATTGCTGGAACATCAAAGCCCCAATGCGGTGATGGCGATTGTTGTCTGTCTTGGCGCTCTGATACTGTCACCGGCACTGCTCAACATCGAAGCTGAATGGCTGCGGCAACCCGGCTCTGTCATAGTGATCCTGCATCTAGGTCTGGCGACCATGGCCCTGTCTTACTGGCTGTTTGCCCGCGGCCTGCAGACTGTCGCCGTCGGCAGCGCTGTCACCCTCTCCCTGGCCGAGCCGATGACAGCGGCATTGCTGGGGATTTTCGTGCTTGGCGAAATCCTCAATCTGCAGGCTGGCCTCGGTATCGGTTTGATTTTTTCCGGGCTGGCGGTCCTGGTGATCCGCCGGCGCTCAGCCAAACCGGGAAGACCCCATGAATGAGCAGCGTAAAGCCCTGCTGTTCGGGCTGGCAGCGGTACTGCTGTGGTCAACAGTAGCCACCGCCTTCAAACTGTCCCTACGCCATTTTACCCCCATTGAGCTGCTGCTCTACTCAGGCTCCTTTTCGACCCTGTTACTGGGCGCGATTCTGTTTTACCAGGGGAAATTCCGACTGGTGTTTCAATGCAGCAGCCAGGAATACCTGTTATCGATCTTCCTGGGATTTTTGAGCCCCTTTCTTTATTACCTGATCCTCTTCAAGGCTTATGACCTGCTCCCGGCCCAGCAGGCTCAGCCCCTGAACTATACCTGGGCTATCGTCCTCTCCCTGCTGGCCGTCCCCTTACTCAAACAACAGATTCGCTGGCAGCAGTGGCTGGCCCTGGTCGTCAGCTACTGCGGGGTGATTGTCATTTCCACCGAAGGAAACCTTCTCAGCCTCACCTTCACCAGCCCCCTTGGTGTTGCTCTGGCCCTCTTGAGCACGGTGATCTGGGCCCTCTATTGGATCTTCAATACCCGTGACCAACGCGACCCCGTGGTGGCACTGTTTGTCAATTTTCTCTTCAGCTTCCCCTTTGTTCTGGGCTACTACCTGCTGACCAGCGATCTACGCCGCCCGCCACTAGAAGGACTGCTGGGTGCTGCTTATGTCGGCACCTTCGAGATGGGGGCCTGTTTTGTGCTGTGGCTGATGGCCATGAAATTAACGGACAATACCGCCCGAATCAGCAACCTGATTTTCCTCTCACCATTTTTATCCCTGGTCTTCATTTACTTCTTACTTGGCGAAAAAATCCTGCCGGCAACCTTTGTCGGACTGATCCTGATTGTTGCCGGGCTGCTCTGCCAGCGTCTGCGCTGACAGTCCTTTGCCATTTGCCCAGTTTTTTCCGTCTCTCCAGCGACAATCTGGTGATTTCACCACTTGCCGATCGGCAGCTTTTCGGTAGCCACACTGGTCACCGCAGCACGCCAGTTGGGACGCGGCAATCTCGATTTTCGTATCAATCAGCCACTGAAAAACGAGTTCCTTGAAGTGGCCACGGCCTTCAATTCCATGGCTGCCGCTATCAGTGAGGAAAAAAAGAGCAACGTCGCCATGCAGCGACTTTACCAGTCTTTATTTGAGAGTGCCAAAGATGCTATCTGCATCATGTCAACCGACCCGGCCAGGCCCGGGGCCGTTATTTCTGCCAATAAAGCCGCCGTCGATCTTTTTGGCTACAGCCTCAAAGAGTTACAAAACATGTGCTGCGGTGAACTATGCGCCGAAAACTCAAGCAATCAGTGCATTGAGCGGATCAGCCGGATATTGAATGGGGAGTGGGTGGAACGCATTACCGACCGCCGCCGCAAGGACGGTTCCACCTTCAAATCAGAAGTTTTAGCCGGGCCAATGATCATAGATGACGTAAACTATATGCTCACCTTTACCCGCGACGTCACCGAACGTGAGCTAGCCAAACAGGAACTGCTGCGCGCCAACCAGATGTCAGTTGTCGGGCAGATGGCGGTTGGCCTGGCCCACGAGATTAAAAACCCCCTGGCCGGCATTAAAGCCACTATCGAAGTATTATCCAGCGATCTTGATCTGGAAGATGATGACCGGGAACTCATGTTGCGCCTGATTTCCGAGATCGATCGGATGGAGCGCCTGCTGAAAAACCTGCTGCGCTATGCCCGGCCGCCGCAACCTCATCCTGAAGTCACCAACATCAACCGATTACTCGAGTACACCCTGCGCAATGTCGAGGTCACCTCGGCCAAAACCACCACCGATAAAATCCACTTTATTAAAGATTTCTCGCCCCAGACCCTGCAGCTCGAAATCGATCCGGATCAACTTCAGCAAGTGCTGCTTAACCTCTACCTCAATGCTGTCGAGGCCATCAGCGGCCCCGGGAAGATTACCACGTGCAGTCGTTTAAGCAGTGACGGCAGACAGATGTTCATCGATATCAGCGACAATGGTGCAGGGATGTCTGAAACGGTGAAAAACAACCTGTTCAAACCCTTTTTTACTACCAGGAGCAAGGGAACCGGACTGGGGCTGGCTATTTGTCTGCGTCTGATCGAACAACACAGGGGAACGATTCTGGTTGACAGTCACCCCGGCAAGGGCTCAACTTTTACCATTGTATTACCTGCTAGCAGTGCAGAAAGAATAGAACATCATGGTTAAAAAAGGACGGATCATGCTGCTGGACGATGACGATCTGATCATCTCCATGCTTGCCCGCGCCCTCAATAAGGAAGGCTATTCCACTCAACTGTTGCACAGCCCTGTCGCGGCCGTTGAAAAGATTCTCGCCTGGCAACCGGACCTGCTGTTGCTTGACGTCGATCTGCGTCACGACATTACCGGTCTTGACATCCTTGAGGCGTTGCAGGAGGAGAACATCGATTTTCCCGTGGTCATGCTTACCGGTGACGATTCCAGCGAATCGGCCATCAAGGCCTTACGTTTCGGTGCTGCCGATTACCAGCACAAACCCTTTAATGTCGAAGAAATCAAGATTGTTATCGAACAACTGCTGCAGAATGCCCGACTACGTGATGAAGTAATCTATCTCAAGCAGAGCAATGCCAATGCCCTCGACCAGATTCTGATCGGCAAGTCTCCTGCCATCAATAAGATCATGGATGATGCCCGCAAGATCGCCCAGGCCGGCGTAACATCGGTACTGATTACCGGCAAATCGGGTACCGGCAAGGAAGTACTCGCCCGCCGCATGCACCACTGGCATTTTGAAGGCAAGGGCGATATCAACAATATCCCTTATATCGCCATCAACTGCACCGCCCTGCCGGAGAACCTCATCGAAGGGGAGCTGTTCGGTCACATGAAAGGGGCTTTTACCGATGCCAAAAGCGACAAAAAAGGCGTGTTTGAGTTAGCCGACGGCGGCACCCTGCTACTTGATGAAATTGGCGATATGCGCCCCGAACTACAGGGCAAACTGTTGCGCGTTCTGGAGGAACGCCAGGTTCGACGCATCGGCGGCAAAGTCGACCTCCCCATCGATGTCAACATCATCGCCTGCACCAATCACGACCTGAATAAACGCGTTCAGGACGGCTACTTTCGCGAAGACCTCTATTATCGTCTCAGTTCTTTTGCTATCGACCTACCCCCTTTAAAAGACCGCGGTACCGATGTTCTGCTGCTGGCGCAGCATTTTCTTGACAATTTTGCCCGCCGCTACCTGAAAAAACCCATCACTCGTATCAACGAAGAAGCACAACAACTGCTTATGTCGTACAACTGGCCGGGCAACGTGCGCGAAATGCGCAATATCATGGAGCGCTGCGTGGTCATGGAAGAAACCGACACCCTGACCATCGAGCATCTGCCGTTGGCCGTGGGTGGCCAGACACGAACCTTCCCGGAACGCCGCAAAAACCTGCACGTTATCCTGCCTGACGAAGGCATTTCCCTTGAGATGGTAGAACGCGAGTTACTGCGCCAGGCCCTTGAACGCACCAGCGGCAATATGACCAAAGCCGCCAAGCTGCTGGAAATCACCTACGACACCTTTCGCTATCAAGCAAAAAAATACGATCTTTAAACGGCGAAGGGGGGGTGAAAGCACCAGCCCTATTTGGTGTTATCACCAATTTTCACAACTTAAAGCATTTCGATCAACAATTCCCCATGGGAATAAGGCTAATGATAAATAAATAATCTTCGCCTGACACTTAATGTTTTCCTATCCAATTGTGCAAATGCACACTCCCTATCCTGTCATCAACGCACCCAAAGGTTTTTTTATCTTTTCATTTCAGACAATTAGCAATACATACAAAACGAAGTCGTCCATTACTCACAAGAAAACTGACGAAACTAGTCAGACTCTATAGTCGAGAAACCATATATTCCCTACCATTTGTATGTTCAATTTCCTTTGACACGAACAAAGAAATTTGGTGTTATCACCTGCATAAAAACCGCAATGAACGTTCGTTTCTTGATGTTCGATGGTTGGTTGCGTGATGCACTGCCACAGTCCAGCACGCCTGACTTGTATCGGCAACCAGACCATCGACACCAGTTATCACACCCGCACTAAAGGAGGTCTCATGAAATTCTGGCAGGGTCTCACCTGTAGTCTGGCCTGCGCCGTACTGGCTCTGTTGCCGGCGGTACATGGCGAAGCGGCATCTGTCTCGGGTCGCTCCAGCACGGTTCTGGAATGGTTTGATACCGCAAATGAAGATACTGCCGTTCCGGCGTTTCAGTATCTGCAGTTGAATGTCAAAGATATTGGTGCTGACGGCTACAATATCTACACCTATGGTCGCCTCGGTTACGATCTGGCCGACGAACTCAGCAACAACAGTCATTATGCTGACAGCCGCCTCTACCTGGCCTATCTGGAAAAAAGGGGGTTTTTATCTGAATCCCTCGATTTCCGCCTGGGACGCCAATTCATTTCCACCACCGCCGGTGCTGCGGTGATGGACGGCTTACGCCTTGATTACGCCCTGATGGATCATTACCAG
>JAGYPB010000061.1 GCA_018399135.1 Deltaproteobacteria bacterium
CGCGCCAAACTCTTTTTAAAACAGGTACTTTAAGCTCTTCCTGGGTTTTAGCTTTATTATTTTTATCTGTTCAGCACCGGATAGGTGATCCTATGTCAAGGGCCGCGATGGTTTCCCGTTGGGTCATCCATGACCGCTTGCTGTCGCCGTCCATGGTGACAGACACCCTTGCCGCAGGATCCCCTGTCCTGCGCAAGGCCATAGCTTAATCGTTACTATTATTTTACCTCGACAGGTAATTTCATTGCTTTCCAGGCAGCATACCCACCTAACAGGGCATAAACACTTCCATAACCGTTGTTGGAAAGAATCAGCGCCAGACTGGCACTGGAAGATTCATTCGGTCAGGTACAATATGTGACAACAGTCGTATCCGTCGGCACCGTGCGCTTAAATTCATCCAGCTCTGTTTGCGAGGTAACGCGCAGTGCACCGGATATTTTATCAACGGCTTGTTGCCACTGTCCTGGTGTTCGCGTATCAACAAAAACGACAGATTGCCGACCCTGTAGAGCACTTAGATCAACAACATTGATCCGTGGAATATGGTCGGGATGGCTATGCTTCGCATTTGCTGGAACAATATAGGGAATGAAGACCAAACACAGCACAAATATCATCAGATTGAATATTTTATGAAACATAGAGGTGAGCTCCTTAAAAAGTTTTTTGTCGCGAGCGGGCTATTAAAGTGTTTCCTGCAAATAATCCAAAAAACGTTGCCACGACTTCCGGTCAGCATCTTCGCGATAACGATCCGAACCAAACACGGTAAAAGCGTGAGGGGCACCACTATAAGTGATCATTTCGTGGACAATTTTCTGCTCCTCCAACTCTTTAGCCAGTTGGGCAAATTCTTCCATGGTAACAGCAGTGTCTGCCGTCCCATGCAGAATCAGAATTGAGCCCTTTGTTTCAGCATAATTCTGCCCTTCAGGTGTCGACAGACCGCCGTGAAATGACACAAATCCTTTCAGCGGCGCACCAGCACGTGCCAATTCGAGAATGACGGCACCACCAAAACAGTAGCCAATCGCTACGGCGTTATCAACGTTTGCCCCCTGCGCAGCAGCGGCAGTCAATCCCCCTTGCAGAAGGTTGCGCATTGTTGTGCGATCCTGATAGAGGGCGCTGGTCAGGCGCCGTCTATCAGCAATCTTCTCTGGTCGCACCCCTTTACCAAACATGTCAGCAGCGAAAACTGCGTAGCCTTGATCCGCAAGCATTTGTGAGCGGCGAATTTCGTATTGACCAAGACCATCCCAATCATGAATCAGCAGAATCAAAGGTGCATCAGGTGCAGGACTAATGAAATATCCTTCATAGGTGGCACCGTCAATCTGGTAATCAACAGTTGTCCCGGCAGCAATGGCACCGCTCGCAAACAGGCTCGATATCAGCAGAGCAACAAGTAGTGTTTTCATGACACATCCTCCACGATAATAGGTGACTTTTATGGTCAACTATACCAGAAGTTGCGCAACAATGGGACTACCCGAAAAAATTTCAAACAGAAAGGCTGTTTGCCAGATAAGGATACATGGGATTGATCGGGCGAATTCCGGCTTCGGTAACTTTTGTCAGATCGGTCAACGCAATGACCGCACCCTGTAGCCCAACCATGGTACCGGCGTGCCTCTGAATCAGTCCGTCAACTGCAGCACGGCCGAAACGTGCCCCAAGAAGACGGTCAAACGCCGAAGGGGAACCGCCGCGCTGATAATGTCCCAGCACTATGACCCTCGTTTCAAAACCGATACGGTCTTTGATCTGAGCAGCGATATCCTCGGCCCGGCCAGCACCTTCTGCCACCATAATAATACTATTATTACGCCCTTCCTGATAGCGCTTGCGCAGATCCTTACATATCTGTTCAAGGTCATAAGATTCCTCGGGGATCAAGCTGAACTCGGCACCGCTGGCAATCGTTGCGGCAACCGTCAGATAGCCACAATTACGCCCCATTATTTCGACGACAAAAGCGCGGGTATGGGAAGACGCCGTATCCTTAAGATTGTCAACGGCCCGAACGATATTATTCAATGCGGTATCAACTCCCAGGGACAGGTCAGTAAATGGGATATCGTTGTCGATGGATGCGGGGATTCCAACGACCGGAATGCCCTGCTGGTGAATAGCCAGTCCCCCCGTCAAGGAACCATCACCGCCGATGACTACCAGCCCCTCGACGCCGAGCCCTTTCAAGTTGTCGCATGCCAGGCGCAGGCCGGCGTCAGTACGCATTTCCTTGCAGCGGGCGCTCTGCAGAAAGGTTCCGCCGCGTTGCAGCACACCGCTGACTGATTTGGTTGTCAGTTTTTCGTACAAGCGATCAATCAACCCCTGATATCCCTTTTGCACACCGATGACTTCAATTCCCGAGACCAGACTGGCACGTACCACGGCTCTGACCGCTGCATTCATGCCTGAACAATCACCTCCGCTGGTCAATACAGCTATTCGCTTGAGCATGTTGTTTCCTTTCATGTTGAAATATTGTTAAATATGTTCCGATTAAACGTGAAAGACAAATAACTTTTCCTTAATCTACTGACGCATTGTTATCCTTTATTCTATGTAACCATAGGTGTTTTCAGAATTTTAGGTTTTATTCCAAAAAAGAAATTTTTCTAAGGTCGTAACCCTTGACTGCAAAAAAAAAGAGATCTAAATTGCCGGCAACAATGACACTCTAACAGAATACAAACGAGTTGAACGAAAAGATATGATTGATCCCTTCACAATGGCCTACACCGCAATCGGCGGTCTGGGCATCTTTATTCTCGGCATGAAATTTCTCTCTGACAGCCTTCAGTTGTTGTCTGGTGGAGTCATCCGCAAGGTCATATCATCGTTAACCAGCAATCGATTTCTGGCGGTTCTTGTTGGTATTTCAGTAACCGCTTTTGTCCAGTCATCGACCATCTCAACCGTAATGGTTGTTGGCCTGGTCAATGCCGGGTTGATGCAACTGACGCAGGCCATCGGTTTTATTCTCGGGGCCAACATCGGTACCACGATAACCGGCTGGATACTGGCTATCAAAATTGGTAAATACGGACTGCTGTTGGTTGGCCTCGGCATTTTCCCCATGCTCTTTTCCAAAAATGATCGCATTACTGCGTCAGCCCGAACTCTAGTGGCCTTAGGGTTGATCTTTTTTGGCCTCGAAATCATGAGCGATGCCTTCAGGCCACTGCGTAGTGATGAAGGCTTTATGAGTCTGATGCTGGCCCTCGATGCCCAGTCTTTGATCAGCATTCTCGGTTGTGTCCTTATTGGCTGTATGCTGACCATGGTAGTACAGAGCAGTTCGGCCATGCTCGGCATCACCATTGCCCTCGCCATGACCGGTGCCATCCCATTCCACACGGCAGTTGCCCTGGTCATGGGTGAAAATATCGGCACAACGATCACGGCTCAACTTGCAGCCATTGGCGGTACAGTCACGGCCCGTCGCACAGCCATGGCTCATAGTGTGTTTAATGTGGTGGGGGTAATTATTCTGGTCATCATTTTTGCCCCCTTTGTGTCCCTGGTTGAATCTCTGGTTCCAGGCGTTGCCAATTTTTCCAATGAAGCTGGTGATCGCCCCTATATTGCAGCTCACATCGCTTTTGCCCACAGTATGTTTAATGTGACAGCCACCCTCATTGTCCTGCCGTTTCTTGGACTACTGGCCAGTCTGGTCATTAAGTTGGTACCGGATAGAGTTGGCGGGCCCAAAGGGTCGTTCAGATACATTGGTGCTCCCGGCTCCATGCCTGTAGCTCTTGGTGTCACGATGGTCTATGAAGAACTGAAAAAAATGCAGGGACGAGTTCATAAGGCCTTACGACATGCCGGTAGTTTTCTTCAGCGCGACCCTAAAAATCATGAAAAATTCTACCGTAAGGTCAAGGCAATAGAAGAACAGACCGATATTATCCAGCACGAAATAACGACCTTTACGGTTGCATTGATGCAAGGGGGGAAGTCCTCCAAGGAACAATCAGATCGCGCCTATGCCTATGTCCGTGCTGCAGACGAACTGGAATCTATTGCCGACTATTCCCTTTCCTTGTGTTCTTATATGCGTCGCCTCGAAAAAAATGACCTCGACTATAGTCCTGACGCCTGGGCTGACCTACATAATTTTCATCATGAGCTGTTCGGCTTTTTCAATCTGGTTTGCAAAGTTTTTCATCATCAGGAGGGTATCAACAAGGTCCTTATCCGCAACGAGGCAAAACGTCTCAATGAGCTGGCAGACGCCATCCGTAAAGCTCATCTGGAGCGGATGAAAGCCGGATCCTGCAATGCCCTGCCTGCATTAACCTTCAGCGATATGGCAGTCGCTATGCGCCGCATTAAAAACCACACTGTGAACCTCTACGAAGCTCTGGCTGAGGAAGAAGATTAAATCAGCCTGCACTGTCCGGATTAATCAATCGGAGATGCACTGGAACCAGCCTGTCACTTCATGTTGCTGAACTTCTTGTAGCAGAAACTCCCGGAAGACCTTTTCCGTCAAGGTTGGAATCTTATCTAAGAGCTGAACCAACGAAATCATATTAACCATATTTTTTTTCGCCGTTGTAATCGGGACAAGGTCTCCTTGCTCAATCTCTTTCCAGATCAGATGAGCGGTGGCAACCCCCATCCCCATTCCCAATCGCAGACTATTGAGCAAGGCCTCATGCGTATCCAATGTCATGACAACAGACAATGATTCCGGAAGTTTGTTGAAATGATGACGAAACCAGAGGTCAAGAATCGACGGATCATCCTCATCGGTAACAAAATCCTTGCCGACCAGTTGGGCCCAACGATGATCACCGTTAATCTCTCTGTCATAATAGTCTCTGGATGAAACCAGCATCATCTCCTCACGCAACAACGGTTCCATACTGAAAATCAATGGAAACCCAGGCAATTCTCCCGGTTCGTAATACACATCGACCAGAGCAAAATCAAGTTCGCCCTTCTGCAACATGGATAACAACGGTACAGCTTCCTTAAGTTTCAGCTCAAAGGTAACATCGGGATAAATCGTTCGAAATCGGTGGCAAAAACGCGGCAAATATTCCTTACCGAATTCCCGAGGAGCACCTATTCGCAATTTACCGGCAGGCCGGTCATGGGGTAATCGTATCGCTTCAATTTCACCGGCGAGCCTATCAATCAATGGCGCAATCAAGTTGTAGAGATGAATTGCAGCTGACGTTGGAGCTAACTGTTTATGCATTCGTACAAACAACAGTGTTTTTAACTCTTCCTCAAGCTTCTTCAGCTGTTGACTCACGGCCGGCTGGGTAAGATTTAACTGCCGAGATGCTGCAACACTGCTACCGAGCTTATAAACAAAATAAAATATCTTTAAACGATTCATGTCCGGCAGGTTAATCATAGCTTATCCTATAGTTATATTTTAGATTCTTTACTTATACATGATAGTGGTGAAATAATCCAGACATACAGATTTAAGGATACAAAAAGCCTTAAGACATAAATTGTCAGGTTTATGGTAAGCAGGCCTCGAACATAGAGACACATTACAGGAGTTCATTATGCCTTATCTAGTTTTAGCAGTTTTTGTGACTATCGCCGTGTTGACTATTGTCGGATCAGTCCGTCTTAAAATCTGGGAAAACCACGGTCGAGTCGTCAACGGTAATTGGATCACTGACGAAGAGAGACTGCATCTGATGAGCCGTTGGGGCGCAGGGTATTAACCAGTTAAAACATCCTGCACTTGAAGTGTTCTGCGGATAGTGATAAACCCTCCCTTCATGAAGTCTCTATTCCCCTCATCCGTTTCGACAAAAAAGGCATTTTATGCCGCCTGGCCGATCTGTCTTGGTTATTTTCCAGTTGGCCTGGCCCTTGGTGTCCTTGCCGAACAGGCAGGGATCTCCTGGTGGGCCATGGCGTTGATGTCGATCCTGGTGTTTGCCGGTAGTGCCCAGTTTATCTGTGTAGCCATGATTGCCGCCGGCAGTTCCCTGTGGGCGATTATCGGTACCACATTTATCGTTAATTTGCGCCACGTGCTGATGAGTTCTGCCCTGGCTGTTTATCTTCAAGGCGTCAAACGCACATTTCTGGCGCTATTTTCCTATGGCATCACCGATGAAAGCTTTGCTGTCAATATGGCACGTTTTCGTGCCGGTGACTGGACACGCTCTCAGGCGTTAATCGTTAATCATCTAGCCAATAGCATCTGGATTTTTGCAACCGTAAGTGGAGTACTGGTCGGTCAATTTGTACCACCTGGAGCCTTTGGTATCGATTATGCTTTGATCGGCATGTTTATTAGTCTTCTGGTGTTCCAGTTTCATAATCGACTTCATATAATCACCGGAATAATAGCTGCAGTGATTGCGGTGCTGTGGGTACAATTTATTCCAGGCGATTCATATATTATCGGTGCATCAGTCTGTGCGGCGACCTGTGGTTACCTTCTTCACAACAGGCGCGGTAAACACAGATGAGTCCTAGTGACTACCTATTTCTGTTTGTTGGCATGGGTCTGGTAACCTACCTGCCCCGCGCCCTCCCATTGATCTATCTGACCCACAAAAAAATGCCGCAATGGTTGGTTGACTGGCTTGAGTATATTCCGGTTGCGGTTCTCGCCGCATTGCTGGCCCCGATCCTTTTCATCGATACCACCAGTGCTGCCATCACCTATGGCAAGCTCGAATTTCTGGTCGCCATTCCGACATTGATCTTTGCCGTCAAAACCCGTAGTCTCGGCGGCACCGTGCTGGTCGGTATGTTCCTATACTGGTTAGCCGGCATTTTTTTATAATCACTCACCATGGAAAACATAATGAAACTGACAGGCAAACAAGCGAGATATTTACGCGGACTGGGACACCATCTGCAAGCGATCGTGATGATTGGCAAGGATGAATTGACTGACCGGGTGGTTGCCGCTACTGACGAAGCGTTGACCAGCCATGAGTTGATCAAAGTGAAGCTGCAGGAGGGTTGCCTCAGCGACCGCCGCGAGATCGCTGCCGAACTCGCACAAATTACTGCCTCCAGCGTCGCCCAGGTTCTTGGCCGCACTTTTCTGCTTTATCGCAAACACCCGGAAACCCCGAAAATTTCCTTGCCGAAACCTTGAATGCCTTAATTCAACACAACCCCTAACAAATTAATATATCGACGTTTATATTTTTAATTGAGCGGCTGTATTTTTTTATTGACGAACCCCGAGCAAGGGCGTATATGCTGCATAAAACAGCATTCATGTTCGGGAATGCGTAACGACCCAAGCATAAAAAGTAACCCCTTTTTATAGCCATTGCCGCCAGGCACCCGAACCTGGAATCTGCTGTCTTTTGGTTAACGGTTCCATTTTTCAGGCTATGTTAAAAGGGGTTATCATGAACGTTGCGCTTGTTTTTAATCTGCGCGAGGAGTCCGTCACCGACGACGAACCTCCCTCGCAACCTCCCGATCAACCTGCCGACGACATCTATGCCGAATGGGACGATATCGATACCATTGCGGCTGTCGAAGCCGCCTTGTCGACACGCCATCAGGTGACTCTGATCAATGCCGATCTGGATGCTTTTAACAAACTACGTGAATTAACACCCGACCTGGTGTTCAATATCGCCGAAGGTCTGCATGGAGCCAGCCGTGAAGCGCAGATTCCTGCCCTATTGGACATGCTGCAGATCCCCTACACGGGTAGCGACCCTATCACTCTTGGTTTGTGTCTGGACAAACAACGGGCCAAGGAGGTCTTGAAACAGCATCGGGTTCCGAGCCCGCGCTTCTGGATTGTCGCCAATCCTGTTGAAATACCCCGCAACCTGCGTTATCCCCTAATGGTCAAGCCTTGCCTGGAAGGTTCCAGCAAGGGCGTTACCAACAATGCATTGGTCCACAATCGCAAAGAGCTGGTTCGTCAGCTTGAGTGGATTACGGCGACCTATGAGCAAAAAGCGATCATTGAGGAATTTCTCCCCGGCCGCGAATTTACTGTCGCGCTGATGGGAAATGGTGCTGACATCAGGGTTCTCCCGATTGTCGAGATCAACTTTGCCAGTTTACCGGCAGGTTGCAACCCGATCTATTCATACGAAGCCAAATGGTTGTGGGACACCGAAGAATCCCCCTTGCAGATTTTTGACTGTCCCGCACAACTTGAACCTTTCCTCCAGCAACAGATTGAACAGCTGTGTCGTCATGCTTTTAATGCTCTAGGTTGTCGCGACTGGTGCCGTGTTGATGTGCGCCTTGATGGCGTTGGGCGTCCTCACGTCATTGAACTGAACCCTCTGCCTGGAATTCTTCCCCGGCCAGAACAGAACAGCTGTTTCCCCAAAGCAGCGCGAGCGGCAGGCTTATCTTATACCGAGATGATTCTGCAGGTGGTTGATACAGCATCACAACGCTACAATCTTGTTCAGGAGTTCAGAAATGAAAGTCGCTGTCTGCTATAACCTTGCTGTTACAACCCCCATCCGCGGTGAACACCAGGATCGTATCTCCGAAGCGGGTGCCGAAACCGAAGCTCAGTCTGTCGCTGAGGCACTACGGCGTTTAGGCCATGTGGCCGCGCTGATCCCGTTAGGGTCAGAGGTGGTTTCATTTATCGGCAAACTGCAACTGCTCAGGCCGGCGGTCATCTTTAATCTGTGTGAAGGGTTTCGCGGTGACAGCGCTAAAGAGATGCAGATTGCTGCCCTCTATGAACTGCTAGATATCCCCTATACCGGATCTCCACCCCTGTGTCTGGCGCTGACCCAGAACAAGGCCCTGACCAAGGATATTCTTCTTCGTCATGGTTTACCGACACCGGAATATTGCTGTGTTAAGCTGAATGAAGCAGTTCCAAAACTGACGATCAGCTATCCGTTGATTGTCAAGCCTTGCAGCGAAGATGCCTCCTTGAGCATCGGCCCCGACAGTATTGTCCACAACGAAGCAGCCATTAAAAAGCGTGTCCGTTACATCCATGATCGTTACAGCCAGGATGCCCTGATCGAGCGTTTTATTTCCGGCCGTGAATTCAATGTCGCTGTGCTCGGCAATCCCCCCACTGGTGTGCTCCCTCTTTCCGAGATTGTCTTTGCCAAAAACCTCAAGATTCCGATTGTCAGTTATGCCGGCAAGTGGGAGACGGCATCTGCTGACTATCAGGGGACGACACCCCTCTGCCCGACTTCGGTCGATGAAAAACTCCGTAAAAAAATGGAACAAATCGCCATCAAGGCGTGCCGCTTGTTCGGCTGTCGTGATTATGCCCGGGTGGATATCCGTTTACAGGGAGATATTCCTTATATTCTGGAAATCAATACCAATCCGGATATTTGCCCCGATGCCGGCCTGGCCCGCGCTGCCCAGGCCGCAGGTCATGATTACCCAGCCCTGATTCAACGTATCCTCAATATGGCTCTCACCCGAAAAGGAGCTGCACATGCGTGATTTACAAAGCAGTGATCGGTCACAACTGGAACAGATTCTGATCTGTTCCAATGCCTTTACCAGTGCTGAGGTGGCTTGCGCCCTGGAGTTGCTCGACGGCGTTCTTAATAACCCGGATCAGCAGGATTATGAAGTCATTGTTTTAGAGGTCGCCGGCCGGGTCGCCGGATATGTGCTGTTCGGGGCTATACCCTTGACACAGGGAAATTATGATCTGTACTGGATCGCCACCGATCCCGAATTACACGGGCAGGGCTTTGGCCGGAAATTGATGGCTGAAACCGAGGAGCGTTTGCAGGTACGTGGTGCCCGGATGCTCTGTCTGGAAACCTCATCGCAGGAATTGTATCAGCGCACTCGCCGCTTTTACGAGCAGGGGGACTACAAAGAGGAAGCGCGGATTCGGGATTTTTATCGTCCAGGTGATGACCGCATTACTTACGTAAAACGTTTTTCTGGTTCGGGGGAATGAAATGGAAAATAAGATGGAAATCTGGCAAAAGCAATTGCAAGCAAGCATTACTGACCCGCAAAAGCTGACCTGGGCTTACGGCATTGATCCGGCACCACTGAATGCCGTTGTCGAAAAGTATCCGATGCGCGTGACCCCTTATTACCACGATTTGATCAAATATGTTGGCGACCCCATCTGGAACCAGGCGGTTCCAGATGAGCGTGAATGTTACGACAATGTCTGCATTGATGACCCTCTCGAAGAGGAAAATCAGAGCCCGGTTCCCAACCTGGTACACCGTTACCCTGACCGGGTGCTGTTTCTGGTTTGTTCCGAATGCGCTATGTACTGCCGCTTCTGTACCCGCAAACGAAAAGTCGGTGGCGCTGATATGCAGATCAACAGTGGGACCATCAGTGCCGGCATCGACTACATTGCTGATCATCCGGAAATTCGTGATGTGATTGTTTCCGGTGGCGATCCATTGCTCCTCAGTGATGAGAAACTTGATGATATTCTCACGCGTTTACGCGCTATCCCTCATGTTGAAATCATCCGCATCGGTACTCGGGTACCGGTGGTACTGCCAATGCGGATAACCTCAGGGTTGATCCGGGTGCTGCGCAAGCACCATCCCCTGTATATCAACACCCATTTCAATCATCCTGATGAGATCACCAGCCAATCAACAAAGGCTTGTGAGCGTCTGGCTAATGCCGGCATTCCTTTAGGTAATCAGTGTGTTTTGCTGCGCGGGGTGAATGACGACTCCCAGGTAATGAAACAACTGATGCATAAACTCCTGAAGATCCGCGTGCGCCCCTACTACATCTACCAGGCCGATCTGGTACAGGGCACTGATCACTTCCGCACGACAGTGGAGGAGGGTCTCGAAATAATCAAAGCCCTGCGCGGCCATACCAGTGGCATGGCAGTACCGGCTTATGTTATCGATGCCCCTGGCGGTGGCGGCAAGATTCCACTGTTGCCTGACTATTTGCAATCCCTCGGTGCCAATGTTGTATTGAAAAATTATCAGGGAAAAGAATTTCACTACGCCAACGCTATGGAGCGCAACATAGAAGAACCCCTTGGAGAAGTGGTGAACCATCCCTATTGACAAATGAGAAAAACCAGCACCCCCTCCTCTTAGCCGGCAAGAGGGGTTGCTTTCCCGCCACAAAACAGGAATGATGGTTAACTGTGAAAGCACGCAGCCATCAACCCAATATTGGTTTAATCTCTATGTATTCCTTTGACTTGACCCTTGACCCACCCACCAGCAAGGAACTTGACAGTGTCCTGGTCGAGCTGAAAAAGCAGCGCAGCACATTGATGATCCGTTCCTGTATTTCCGACGGAATCCATCTTGTGCTGCTGTTGCTGCTTTATTTCAGCAATGTTCTCAGCGGATCAGCCATTATGGTGCTCATTGCCTTAAGTCTGGTTGTTGCCATCGTCCTTGCAACCTCAACTCGCGAAGCATTGCTTTTTTCTGACCTCATTGCCATTGCTGTTACCATCGTGACAACGGCTTTCTCAGCGGCGCTGGTATTGGCTATCGCCATGCATCAACCCTGGGGTGCCAGTTGGGTGGCCGGGGTGCTTGCCGGCACCATCGTCACATCCGGCACCATTCTCGGTCGAGCACTGAAAAAAATCATGTTTGCGATTGAGCAGCTAAAGCCGATTCCGGTCGATGATCCCGTATGTGAGGAGCTGAGTATATTCTGTCAACGTTATCCTGATCTGCGTCATTACCGTGAACAGGCGTCACGTAATCTTCGTCCTCACCTGACCTACGGTGAACTTTTTGCCATGCGCGACTGGCATCAACAGCATAGCGATCAGTAAACTATTTCACCCTGATTATAGCGCTTCAAGTTATCATGCCTCAGGCACGCTCAAATGGCTCGTATAGACGCTTGTATTCATCCTGAGCATAGCGGTCGGTCATGCTGGCGATATAGTCACAGATCACCCGTTCGCGACCATGCTGTTCGTAGCGATGCTGATATTTTTCCGGTAACAGCAGAGGGTTGTCCATATAGTTTTCGAACAACAGGGTTAAAAAACGTTCAGCCTTGACGCGCATCCTCTCAACTTTGTGATGACGGTAGAGCTTTCTGAATAAAAAAGCTTTTAATTCCTTGTTAAGCTCTTTCATATCACGACTGAAGGCGACCAGCTTGCCGCTGTGGCGACGCACATCGTCCAGCTTGGTAATCGCATGGCTCTGCAGTTGCGCGGTTGTTGTCATGACCAGATCCTGGATCAGTTCGCCGATCAAGCGACTGACCGTCTGCAGGATCTGGCGTTTTTCACTGATCCCAGGAAAGCGTCGACCAACATCGACCCAGGTGCGCTGCCACAACTCCACCCCTGCCAGGTCATCCAGATGGATGTAACCGGCCTTTAACCCATCATCAATGTCGTGGTTGTTGTAGGCGATTTCATCGGCCAGATCGATGATCTGCGCTTCGAGGGTCGGCTGTTCGGCGGGACAATAATGAGTGACAGCAGATATGCCCGCATTATCGTAGGACGTGGTGTGTTTGATAATCCCTTCCCGGGTCTCGTAGCTTAAATTCAAGCCGTCAAAATCAGGATAGCGTTGTTCCAATACTTCAACAATCCGCAGGGATTGCTGATTATGTTCAAAACCGCCGTGATCCTTCATCAAACGGTTCAGAACATGCTCGCCGGTATGAC
>JAGYPB010000062.1 GCA_018399135.1 Deltaproteobacteria bacterium
TAAGTTAATCGTCTATCAATTGGAGTGCTTTCTCTTGCGGGTAAAACTTGCTTCGCTCAAACAGTTACCCGCAGCGTTCAGGCGCATCCAATTGCAGACTTATCATCAACATATTGCGTATCTGTTCAGCACCGGGTCGGGAATCCTATGTCAAGGGACGCTTTTCGTCATCCATGACCGCTTTTTGTCGCCGTCCATGGCGACAAAAACCCTTGCCACAGGATCCCCGACCCTGCGCAAGGATAGAGCTGAATAGTTACGTATTATCAAGGGTTACATTTTCTCAAATATCCCTGCTGCTCCCATACCACCACCGATGCACATGGAGACCATGCCGTAGCGGCTGTTGCGGCGCTGCATCTCGTGCAGCAAGGTGGCGGTCAGTTTGGTGCCGGTACAACCTAAGGGGTGTCCCAGGGCGATGGCGCCGCCGTGGACGTTGATCAGTTCCGTATTCAGTTCGAGCTCCTGAATGACGGCCAGAGACTGTGCCGCAAAGGCTTCGTTGAGCTCGATCAGATCGATGTCGCTTTGTTTCAGCCCGGCCATCTTTAGTGCTGCCGGGATCGCCTCGACCGGACCAATCCCCATGATCTCCGGAGGAACCCCTTTGACCGCGAAACTGACAAAACGCGCCAGCGGCTTGGCATCGATGCTTTTCAGGTACTCTTCCGACACAACCAGCACCGCTGCCGCACCATCAGTCATCTGCGAGCTGGTGCCGGCAGTGACCGTGCCGTACAGTTTGAACGCCGGGGACAGTTTGGCGAGCCCTGCGAGGCTGGTGTCGGCGCGCACACCATCATCAATACTGATCAGTTTTTTATTTTTCTGCAGTTTGTTGTTGATAACGAAGGTCTCTTCCACTTCAACCGGGATAAGTTCGTCGCTGAAACGGTCGGCGGCAATTGCAGCAGCCGCTTTCTGGTGACTGCCAACCGCAAAGGCATCCTGTTGCTCACGATTGATGGCATATTTGTCGGCCACCAGTTCGGCAGTGATCCCCATGGCGGCGTAGCTTTCCGGCCAGGAGCTGACCAGTCCGGGGTTGGCGCTGTATTTGTTGCCGCCCATGGGAATCATGGTCATGGACTCGGCGCCGCCGGCTACTATACAGTCGGCAAAGCCGGCGATAATCCGTTCGGCCGCACTGGCAATGGTCTGCAGGCCGGAGGAGCAGAAGCGATTGATGGTCTGGGCCGGCACCTGGTAGGGGAGACCGGCTTTTAATGCAGCAATACGCGCGAAATTCGTCCCTTGCTCCCCTTCCGGAAAAGCGCAGCCGATCAACACATCGTCAATTCTCATGGGGTCGATCCCGGTGCGATCGATCAGCCCCTTGATGGCCACCGCGGCCAGATCATCCGGACGCATATCCTTGAAGCCGCCCTTGTTGGCCCGGCAGCCGGGAGTGCGGTAAGCTGCGAGTATGTAAGCTGTTTTCATGGTGATTCTCCTATCTGCAGGGGCACGGTGCGCCGTGCCCTTACTAATTGCGCAACGGTTTCCCTTTTTTCAGCATGTGTTGGATCCGCTCGGCGGTTTTTTTGTTGCCACATAGTTTGAGAAACGCCTGGCGTTCCAGCTGGAGCAGATAATCCTCAGAAATCATGGTGCCGGCGGCCACATCTCCACCGCAGATGACATCAGCAATGATGCTGCCAATCTCCTTTTCATATGCGCTGACGTAGCCCCCCTGTTCCATGTTCCAGAGACTGGTTTTGATGCTGGCCGCGATATTGCGCCCCGGTGCCGGGATGTTGTCCAGCGGCTTCTGTGGCCGGTAGTTGACGGCCAGTCCGAGGACCTTCTGTTTGGCGTCAGCGATCAGGCGATCGAGATCCATGCTGATGCTGTCACCCCGGCGCATGTAGTTCAGTTCGTACATTTCAGCTGCGCCCATGGATACTGTCGCCATGCCGATCTGTTTGAAATATTTGAAGATAAAGGGGGTTGGATCGATATCGCCGTGACGTGCCAGCTCGACCGCGCGCAGGCACATTTCCTTGGTCCCGCCGCCCGCCGGGATCAGACCAACACCGATTTCGACCAGCCCCATGTAGGTTTCCGCAGAGGCATTGATGGCATCGGCATGAAGGCTGAATTCACAACCGCCGCCCAAGGTCATGCCGAAAGGCGCGGCTACCACCGGCACCTCACAGTATTTGACCGCCATGGTGGCTTTTTGAAAAGCGCGAACCATCATGTCGATATCTTCATAGGCTCCTTCTGCCAGGGCAACGGCAAGCAGCATCAGGTTGGCACCAACGGAAAAGTTGGCCCCCTGGTTGCCAATGACCAGCCCGATACCTTCTGTTTCCGCGCGCTTGATCGCTTTGTGGGTCATCGCCAGAATGTCGCCGCTGATGGAGTTCATCTTGGAGTGAAATTCAAAACCGAAGACCCCGTCACCCAGATCGAGCAACGAGCAGCTGGCATTTTTCTCAACCACACCACTGCTCTTCTTTAGAATCTGCAGGTTGATCTCGCCGGATTTTAAGGGGATGGGCCGATATTCACCGCTGGTCAGATCAAAAAATTCCTTTTGGCCTGCGTCGTTGAACCGGTAAAAGGAGGTGATCGTTTTCAAGGTCTCGGGAACCGCCACACCATCCTGCTCAGCCCGTTTGACAAATGCGGCAACACCAATCGCGTCGAGCATTTCAAAGGGGCCGATCTCCCAGTTGAACCCCCATTTCATGGCGTTGTCGATGTTCAGCACGTCATCAGCGATTTCCGGAATCCGGTTGACGGTATACATCAGGGTGTCACGCAGGGTCTTCCAGGCGTATTCGGCCGCCTTGTCCAATCCGCCAACCACCATCCTGATCTTCTGGGCCGGATCATCGACCATTTTGACCGCTGTAATCGACGCAAACTTCGGTTTCTCAGCGGGTTTGAATTCACCACTGGTGTAGTCGTAATAGAGAATCCGACGCTGTCCGTCGACTTGCTGCTTCTTGTAGAATCCTGCCTTACTCTTGTTGCCGAGGAGGCCGTTGTCGATCATCTGCTGCATGAACTCAGGGACGACGAAGGTGTCCCGCTGTTCGTCGCCTTTGAGCAGTTCATAGGAGTTTGTGCAGATGTGCGCCAGGGTGTCGATGCCGACCAGATCAACGGTACGAAAAGCGGCGGATTTGGGGCGCGCTGTGGCCGGTCCGGCAATGGCGTCAACCTCTTCAACGGTCATCTCCATGGCCAGCATGTGCTCGATTCCTTTGAAAATGGCGTAGACACCGATGCGGTTGGCAATAAAGTTGGGCGTATCCTTGGCGTAAACAATGCCTTTGCCGAGGCGTCTGCTGATGAAGTCGGACATGCCCGCTACGACCGTCGGGTCGGTTTCCCGGCAGGGGACAATTTCCAGCAGGCGCATGTAGCGGGGCGGATTGAAAAAATGGGTAATCAGGAAGTTTTTGCGGATTTCCTGTGGCAGCACCTGCGCCATCTCGTTGATTGACAGGCCGCTGGTATTGGAGGAGAGGATGGCTCCCGGTGCCAGATGCGGGATCAGCTTTTCGAATAACTGTCTCTTGATTGGCAGGTGTTCGATAATAACCTCAATCACCCAGTCACACTGTTTGAGCTTTGAGAGGTCATCCTCCAGGTTGCCAACGCTGATCCGTTTTGAGTACTCAGGCAGGTAGAAAGGGGCTGGCTTCATTTTCATCAGTCCCGTCCGCCCGTCAGTGGCGATCCGGTTGCGTACCTGCAGGTTTTCCATGGTCAGTCCCAGAGCCTTCTCGCTGGCGTTCGGCTCTTTGGGGACAATGTCCAGGAGCAGGACATCGAGTCCGGCGTTCGCCAGATGCGCTGCGATGGTCGCGCCCATGACGCCGGCACCCAGTACGGCGACGTTTTTGATCTGTCTCATTGTTCACCTCCGTTGGCCAGATAGAGTCGTTCTATGTGATCCTTGTGTATAGCGTAGATTTCTTTGCGTTTTTGTTTCATGGTCGGGGTCAGCTCGCCGCCTTCGATGGAAAATTCCCGTGGCAGCAGAGCAAACTTTTTAATGGTTTGATAGGAGGGTTGGGTCTGGTTGAACAGATCGACCCGCTCCTTGAAGAGCTCCAGAACCCGCCGGTTGGTGACCAGTTCGTCAACTGCCAGATAGTTGAGTTTCTCCCTCTGTGCCAGTTCGATCAGGCGCTCCAGATTCGGTGTCAACAGTGCGACCAGATAGGGTTTGGCATCACCGTAAACAAAGGCCTGGGAAATATATTTATCCAGCTTCAGGGCATTCTCGAGTGGTTGCGGCGGAATGTTCTTGCCGCCGGCGGTGATGATGATCTCCTTTTTACGATCGACAATAAAAATATATCCATCGTCGTCAATGTGAGCGATGTCACCGGTTTTGAACCAGCCGTCAGCCGTGAATGATTCTCCTGTTTGCTGCTCGTCGCGATAATAGCCCTGCATCACCAGGGGTCCTTTGACCAACAGTTCATCACTGCTGTCGAGCATGACGTGTGACTGGGGAATGGGGCGGCCAACAGAACCAAAACGATTTTCCTTCAAACTGTTGACTGAAATAACCGGGCTCGTTTCCGTCAATCCGTACCCTTCAAAAACCGGCATGCCAATGATCCACATGAATTCATTGATGGCCTTGTCGAGGGGTGCGCCGCCGCTGATAAAATAACGTATGTTACCACCGAAGTGTTGGCGGATTTTACTGAACACCAGTTTGTTATAGAAGCGGTATCTCAGTCCCAGCAGGCCAACGGGCTGATGATTGATGTAGTGCTTCTGCACGTACTCATGACCGATCTTGACGGCGCGATGGAACAGATTGCGTTTAAAAGCAGAGCCCTGATGGACGCTTTCGTAAATACGTGAATGGATTTTTTCGAACAGGCGCGGCACGCTGACCATCACGGTCGGCTTGATTTCAGCAATATTGTCGAGGACGGTGTTGATGTTCTCAGCGAAGGCGATATGTCCTCCCCGCATCAACGGACAGTGGTAGCCGGCAGTCCGTTCGAGCACATGGCTCAAGGGGAGAAAGCTGAGGAAGGTATCGTTCCTGGATACAGCATCAAGGTGTTTCAGGCCGTTGGCGGCATTGCCGATCAGGTTCGCCTGGCTGAGCATGACCCCTTTGGGGTCACCGGTGGTGCCGGAGGTGTAGATGATGGTGGACAGACCATCCGCAGGGATTTGCTCGACGTCTTCTTCTATTTGTTTTTTTTCCGCGTCGGTCAGGGGGTGGGACACCTCGGAAAGCTGATTGAGGGTGTAGACCGGGAGCTTGAAATCACCGAGAAAACGTTCGAAAGAAACAACCAGTTTGACCTGGGGCAGTTGATCACGAACACCCAGCAGTTTTTCGTACTGCTGACGGCCTGAGACAAAAACGATTTTCGCTGCACAGTGATTGATGATATAAGCAGCCTGGGCACCGGTATTGGTGGCGTAGATCGGTACACTGGCGCCCCCGGCGGCCTGAATGCCAAAGTCGGCAATGGCCCAGCCAACGCGATTTTCAGAGAAAATGGCAACATTGTTACCCCACAGCATCCCTGCTTTGCGCAGGCCGCGAGCTGTCATCAGTACCCGGAGGTAGAATTGCTGGTAGTTCAGGGTGATATAACTGCCGCTGCGCTTGTAGCTTAAGGCCGGTCGGTCAGCATATTGTTCAGCGGTTCGGCGCAACATCTGCGGCATCGATTGATAGGGACAGTTCATGCCGCCGGGTGTGTTGGGCATATCTGAGCTTCTCCTTGCAGTGTATAGCGCGATGTCGATGCGGTTCAGGCCTTGTCCATATTATTCAGTTATATATAACCTTAACGTTCACGTCAATTTTAAAATAGAACGTATTTATATTGTTTTTCGTATCTGTTCAGCACCGGACAGGGGATCCTATGTCAAGGGACGCGATTGTTTCCCGTTGGGCCATCCCTGACCGCTTGCTGTTGCCGTCCATGGCGTTGTCACAGGATCCCCTGTCCTGCGCAAGGCCATAGCTGAATAGTTACTGTTTTTCATGCGTTTTTTGTTACGTGGTCAGGGTTGTTCAGGTTTGTTTTTTGGTAGCAGCAGGCAGGCCAGTGCCGGCAGCAGCAGGATCGCGCCAAGCATGTTGACCAGGAACATGAAGGTCAAAAGAATGCCCATGTCAGCCTGAAATTTAAGGGGCGAAAAAATCCAGGTCGCGACGCCGATGGCGAGAGTGACCCCGGTAAATACAACACCGTTTCCGGTGACTGCCAGGGTATGTAGATATGCCTGTTGCAGGGGCATACCCTTCCTCATGTTACTGCGCAGTCGACTGAAAATGTAGATCCCGTAATCCACCCCGACACCAACCCCCAGAGCAACGACCGGCAGGGTTGAAACCTTCAGGCCAATTTCGAGCAGATTCATCAGGGCGTAAGCAAGCAATGAGACCAGTCCGAGGGGCAGGACAATACAGAGAACCGCTCTGATCGAGCGGAATTGGATATAACAAAGGAGTATGACGGCGCCAAAAACATAGAGCAGGATGGGAAACTGGGCCGCAGAGACCTCTTCATTGGTCGCCGCCATGACGCCGACATTACCGGTTGCCAGGTGAAAAGAGATATTTTTGTAAGGGTGCTGGCGGCGGTAGCTTTTAACCTCCGTCACAATCCGGTCAATGGTTTCGGCTTTGTGGTCTTCAGTGAAGATCATGATCGGCATCACGCTGCAATCAGAGTTGAGCAGACGGCTGCTGGTCGGCACATAGCCCACCGCTTGCACCATGCTCGACTGATTGCGCGGCAATACCCGCCACTTAAGGCTTCCTTCATTCCAGCCGGAATAGATGGTTTTGGCGATTCCCGGCAATCCGACGACCGATTGTACTCCGGGAACATTGTTCATGTGCCAGGCAAAATCGTCGATCGCGGTCATAATGTCGTGATCGATACAGCCATCGGCGTCGGTTTCAACGATCACTGACAGCAGATCAACGCCGATGGAGAAATGGCTGGTAATCACCTCACTGTCGATGTTGTAGCGCGAATCCGGTCGCAACTCCGGTACGCCACGATGCATATCACCGATCTTGACATCAGCGCCCTTCCAGGCTCCGAAAGCAAAAAGAATCAGCGCTATGCCTATAATGATGCGCGCCGGGCGTGGTTCAGCCGCTTGTTCAAAAAATTGCCACACCGGCTTGAGAACCTGAATCTGCTGATTGACCCGGCGGTGATAGCGATTCCCGGTTCTGACATAGGAAAGCAGGATCGGCAATAGAACCAGATTTGTCAGAATGATGGCAGCAACGCCAAGACTGGCGGTGACCGCCATCTCCTGGATCACCTGGATCTCGATCAGACGGATGGTGATAAAGCCAATGGTGTCACTGGCCAGGGCGACAAAGCCGGGCAGCAGCAGTTGTCGAAAACTGGCCCTGGCGGCCGTCATGCGCTCGGCACCGGCACGGACTTCGGCGGTGTTGGCAGTAATCATCTGCACTGCATGGCTGACCCCGATGGCAAAAATCAAAAACGGCACCAGCAGCCCCATGGGGTCGATACCGTAGCCGAGAACCGGCAGCATGCCGAGCTGCCAGACCACTGCCGTTAAGGAACAGGTCAGGGGGATCAGGGTGAGGATCACTGAACGGGTGTAGAGAAAAACCAGGATCGTGGTGATGAAAAAGGCGATCAGGAAAAAAAGCACGACCCGCTGGGCGCCATCGGCAATATCTCCAACCACTTTGGCAAAGCCGATGATATGGACATCGATCTGGTCGCTCTGATACTTGTCGCGGATATGTTCTTCGAGCAGGTGAGAGACGTGGATAAAGTCGAGCCGTTCGCCGCTGCCGGGATCAATTTCCAACAGTTCGGCGCTGATCATGGCGCCGCTGAAGTCAGTGGCTACCAGACGGCCGACGATGCCGGCTTTCAGAATGTTGTCGCGAACCCGCTCCAACCCTTCCGCCGTCGGGGTAAAGTCAGCAGGAACCACATTGCCACCGGCAATGCCGTCTTCAACCACTTCGGTATAGCGGACATTAGGGGTAAACAGGGAGCTGACCTGGGAACGGTCGACGCCGGGGATAAAAAACACGTCATTGGTGGCTTGTTCTAGGGTGGCAAAAAAGTCGGCGGTAAAGATATCCCCTTCTTTAACCATCAGAGCGATCATGACCCGGTTTGCACCCCCGAATTCCTGGCCATGCTCGACATAGGTCTGCATGTACTCATGTTCAAGAGGGAGTAATTTGGCAAATCCGGCATCAATGCGCAGCTGGCTTAAGGATATCCCCATCAGGACGGTAATGATGAGGAAAATACCCAGGAGCAGGGGACGATTGCCGAAAATTAAACCCTCCAGGAGGTTGGTGATACGTTGGGGTTTCATGTTGTTCTCTCGTCGTAATGACAGTTAGCGGAGCAGGGATTCTGGCAACAGGGTCACGCCAAAGTCGCCAACGGCAAGAACCTTGCCATCAGCTGTTTCCAGCAGCTTGCTGAACCCCTTGCGATCCGGATCCTGACGTACACTGTACCTCTGCCCATGATCCTCACTGACCAGCAGCGTTCCGCTTAACCCGGCAACCAGTAGAGTGCCATCCTTAAGTTTCAGGCCGGTGGTCAGTCCTGCTTCGGTGTTGGTCGGCAATTGCTGCCAGTTTTCGCCAAGGTTGTCAGAGCGGAACAGGTGGCCGCGCAGGCCAAACAGCAGGAGGCTGGTATCCTTTAAAGGAAGGATGCCGAAAAATGAACCTGAATAGTCCGGGGTCAGTTCAATAAAGGTTTCACCCTGATCGTCAGAGCGATAGACGATGCCTGCTTCAGCTGCAATGAAAAGATGATCCCCGACAGCGGCTATAGCATTAAGATGAAAATCACCCTCGCTGATCCAGCGTTGCTCCCAGGTCATCCCGCCATCATCAGTCTCAAGAAAAGTGCCGTAGGCGCCCAGGGCAAAGCCTCTGTTGATGTCGAGAAAAAGCACCGACAGCAGCGGTGGTTGTTCATCGATGTCCTGATGTACCAGTTGCCAGTTCTGGCCACCATCAGTGGTTTTCAAAATAGTCAGGTCGTGACCGACTGTCCAGCCATGCTGTGTATCAATGAAGGTGATTGCGGTCAGGGTAGCTTGAGTCGGGACGATTATCTGCTGCCAGCTCTTGCCAAGGTCGGTACTGCGTAACAGGTGGCCGCGCTCACCAACAACGATCAGATCCTCCCCCGCTCTTGCAGCACCCAGCAGCAGGGATTCTGGCGCCAGGCGGGCGGGAACCGAAGTATTGTCAGCGCTGACATGGATTGGCCCCATGGTGAGGATCAGCAGGCAGATCAGACCGAAAATGTGATGTGATGTTGTGATGCGGGAACACATAAGATACCTGCTATGTCGAGGACGATGGGTTTGTAGGGGCAATTCATGAATTGCCCTTACCTATGTTTTTGCGTAAAACCCGCCCGGGTGGTGTCGTGTAGGGGCGATTCGTGAATCGCCCCTACCGATTTTCATGATCAACGCCGTCCGGCGCGGCGCAAAGCACCCTGGGAAAAGTCCTGTTCACTTAAGGTGACATCGAAATTATAGGTCGTCGATTCATTATCCATTCCCAGCGCCAGATAGCGACCGGACTGCAGGTCATAGTGAGCCTCCACCGTGGTCCAGTAGGTTGGGACATCATAATAGTTAATGCCGTGTCCTTCCGAGACGCGCCACAGCTGGTCACGGTTATCGTAGAGGTCGGCGGCGACAATCTGCCAGGAATCTTCATCAACATAAAAGGTGCGTTTTTTATACAGATGGCGTGAGCCATCACGCAAAGTCGCTTCGATGACCCAGACCCGATGCAGTTCATAGCGCAGATGTTCCGGGTTCAGGTGCAGCGGGGTCAGCACGTCGGCATATTGAAGTTGATTGCTGTGAAGCTTATAGCTGTTGTAGGGAACGTACAGCTCTTTTTTACCGATCAGTTTCCAATCGTACCGGTCGGGAGCACCGTTAAACATGTCGAACTGGTCGGTGGTGCGCAGGCTGTCGGAGGCGGTTCCGGGGTTGTCGTAGGCGACATTGGGGGCGCGGCGGACGCGGCGCTGACCGGGGTTGTAGACCCAGGCACTGCGGGGCTCGGCCACCTGATCGAGGGTTTCATGAACCAGCAGCACTTCACCGGCCAGGCGCGCCGGAGCGGTGACTTCCTGGCGGAACATCAGGATGCGGTTGTTCATTTTTTCTTCGGTCATCCCTTCCTGGGAATAAACCAGGCTGAACATGTCCTCAAACTGAACCAGGGTGTAGGCGCCGCCACGGGTCATGGCCGCTTGCGCAATACTGCGGGTAGCGAAATCACCACGATAGCGCAACATATGGTTCCACAATACTTCAATACCGCTTGTGGGAAGCGGGAAGGGGATACCGATGACGGTGCCTTTAACGCCGTCTCCATTGTTGACCAGTTCAGCAGTTTGTGCGACCTGCTTTGTGGCGTCGTAGATGCGTTGTGGAACCGAGGCGCTGCGGTGGGACGGATACACATTCATTTTAAAAGTGTCGTAGTTTTCCAGCAGGGCCTGATGACCAACGGTCAGCTTGTCGCGGTACTGATCAATATTGGCAGCGGTGATGGTGAATTGAATCTGGTCTGCAGCAAAAGGGTCAACATGGTGTTGCCCTTTGACATAACCGGCGGGCGGGGTGGTGATCCCCCCTTCCCAGGCCGGGATGGTACCGTCAGCATTGCCGGCGCGCTCAGCACCCAGGGGGGTCAGATCCTGCCCGAGGCGGGCGGCTTCGTCAGCGGTGATGGCGGCAAGGGAAAGTCCGGCGGTCGCTGTGACCAGGAGAGCGGCGGATATGTAAGTGAATGCTTTTTTCAGCATGATAGTTGCTCCTTCTATTTAAGGTGTTTTGACTGAGGGGATCACAGATCCCATGTCAAGGGACGCTTTTCGTCGTCCATGACCGCTTGATTGTCGCCGTCCTGGCGACAAACACCCTTGTCATGGGACTTGCGATCCCCTGCATCCCGCTTGTTATCAGAAAAAGTACTTGATCTCAGCGGCCAGAAAATCACGGTCGTTGATCAGGTTGTAGCGCCCGGCGCCAAAAAAGTCGGTGTAGCTGATGTCGGCCATCCACTTGTTCTGATAGTTGGCGCCGAGGCCGAGGGTGACGGCTTTACGCCCTTCAACAAAGTTACCGCCGGGGCCGGGGGTGGTGCCGTTGACGTCATGGGCCCAGGCAATTCGTGGTGACAGGGTGACTGCACCGATGGCGTTGTTGAAATCGAGCTTGGCGACCATACGATAACCCCAGGAGGTGGCGTCGGCGAAGGCGGAGGAGGGCTCGGCTTCTTTGTCATTATGAGCAGCCAATGGATAGGTCGATGAATCAGAGTGCAGGGGGTTTCCTGAAACGGGAGTGCCAGGGCCATCCAGCCGCATGTCGCTTTTTTCGAGCATACCATGAACGCGGGTGATGCCGATTTCACCGACCAGAGTGAACTGGCTGGCACCCAGAGTTGGGCCAAATAGTTTTGTTGCTGTCATCTGGGCTTGGGTGATGTCGAAAAGATCATAGCCTTGGATATTGATGGATTGGCCCTGATTCGCGATGATGTCCGGAACGGTAATAGTTCGGGAAAATTGAGAGTAGTTTGGGTCTTGAACCGGATTGGATAGGGGCTCAAGGGTCGCCAGCAACAATTCAATGTCATCAAGCTGCAAAGGGACATCGCGTTTATGGGAAATTTCTCCTTGCAACGCGATGCCAGAATTCTGGAGCAAGGTGTTGAAGCTGACACCGTAAAGTTTAATATCTTCAGGGTATTCAACTTGGTAGCGCGCTGTTTTTGCATAGGCGTCGGTAGCGTAAACGCGAGCTATGCCGCCGCCAGCCGCAATAGCGGCTGCTTGGGCTGCAGCTGGGTCTGCGGTACTGGCCAAGGTGCTTTGAAATGCGGATAATGCTGTTCCGGCAATTGCTTGGGCTGCGGCTTCAGGTACTAGTGCTCCGGCTGCAGAGGCTCCAAGGGAGGCGTCCTGAGTGGCTAGTGTTGTGCCGATAATGTCGGTCACCCCCCCCTCTCCGGGATTTTGATTGCCAATGGCGCTGGCAGTAGCCAATCCGGTGGCGTTGCCAGTCCAAGAGCTCAAAACCGGCAACCTACTGTGATAGTTGACGAAATAAAAACCAAATTCAGTATCATTCAGTCCCGGTGCAAACACGCGCATGGCAATACCATACTGACCATCATCATCAGCATAAACGTTTGAAGCTCTTGGAACCGCCATGAGGGTGTCTGCAGTAGAGGCATTGCCGTTGTCGGGAAGATCCCCCCACCCCAACATAACCTTCTGCCCCCCGTCCCCGGCAAAATCATTGGTACTCCAGTAACTGCCGGTGGGGTCGATCCTGGTTTCTTCCCACTGGTACTGATAGAAGGCTTCAAAACTGATGTTTTCCGTCGCGCTGATGGAGCCGGAGACCATGCCGACGGGGACCAGTCCTTCACGCAGTTCAGCCCCGGCGACCCGCAGTTTGCTGACGTCAAAGGGG
>JAGYPB010000063.1 GCA_018399135.1 Deltaproteobacteria bacterium
GCCACCGACAAGGGTGATTTTTTCCGGATCAATTCCGTAAAGACCGACAATGGTGTTACGCTGATCGCGACTCAGTGACAGGATTCGATCGATTTTCTGGCAGGGCACAAGAACTCGTTGTTTGATGTGGGGACAGAGCACCGACTGGCGCAAGTCGGTTGAATGGCAGGATGTCACCATGGGGATGTCGGGAAAAAGGCGGCGGGTCAGGGCGGAAAGAATCCACAGATGATGGCTGTGGATGACATCGGGCCGAGTTTTTTCAACCATCGCTGTCACCGCTTGGGCAAAACACTGCTCGTAACGATCAAGCTGGTCGCCGGTGAGATCATTGAAGCGGGTACTGGGGTAGGGCATGATGTCACTCATCCCCGGAATGTTGAAGTCAAGCTCTCCTGCCCCGAAATGGACAAAACGACAACAGGCCGGTTCAATTCCTTCCATCTGCGGAACCACTGTAGCTGAAAGTCCGGCGACCAGGAAATTCTCATGACCGGCACGGGCCGCTTCGCGGATGATATTGCGCAGATAGATACCGCTACCGGTACTATCCGGGTGCTGACTGATCAGATGAAGAATTTTCATAGCTGGTTAATCCTATATGCTTGATATGATTGTCAACTGGCAGCCTAATCAAACCGTTAGTTGTATGTCCAACAGGTAATGCCAATAGCTTTGGGGTTAGGTATAGGTTAAATCACTGTCGGGATAATGATCAGGATGAAGAAAGTTTAACGGATGGTTGACATTTCTGTTCATACTAAACAATTATATAGGAAATATTCTTAGCAAGGTGGTAGCCAGATTGTGACATTAGCAGTTAGAGAACAGATGGATAATTTTCAGGCTTCATGCCGACGTCAGAACTTGCGCCTGACGCCACAGCGCCTGGAAATTTTCAAAGAGCTGGTTCAGGCAGCGGATCACCCGACTGCTGAGCAGTTATATCTGCGCCTGCACGATAAAATGCCGACCTTGTCTTTGGATACCATCTATCGCACCCTCTCGACCTTTGTTCAATACGGCCTGGTCAATCGGGTTGAAACCGTCGAAAGTCAGGCGCGCTTTGAGGTGGCTCATGCCCGCCATCATCATATGATCTGCGGCCGTTGCAAGAAAATTATGGATTTTGACTGGGAACCGATTGACCAGCTTGACCTGCCGGAAGAGGTGCAGCAGTGGGGAGAGGTTTACAGTAAAAATGTGGTTGTTTATGGTGTCTGCAAGGAATGCCTGCCATAGCTTTTGCGCACGGCGGAGTGTTGGCTGAATATTGGAAACCATCAAGCTTTGTCCCTGAAAAGGTCACGCCATGAATCGAATCATTTCCGTTTTGTGTGCAGCGGTATTGCTCCTGCTGCTGGGAGCCACCATGGTGCCTGCGCAACCCCGGGCCGTTACTGATTTAAATGCGGAGGAACTGCAACAACTGCGCACGCAAACAACAGAGGCTCTGATTATTGATGTGCGCACCGCCCGCGAGTTCTACGCTGGTCATATCACCGGGGCTATCAATATCAGCTCACAAGCCAGCAACCAATTCCGTTCGCTGTCCATGCTTTTGCCCAAGGATAAAGAGATCCCTCTGGTGTTCTATTGTCGCGGCTATACCTGAGGCCTTGCACCTGAAGCCGCGGTCGTGGCTCGTCAAGCTGGTCATATCAAGGTTTACACCTATCGGGCCGGCATGTCCGACTGGATGCAGAAGGGATTTCCGGTCACTAGCCGTTGATAGGACTAAAGGTTGATGGCGTCGCAAAAACTCACCAATTGCTGTGTTGCTCTTCCTCACTGCTTCGACGTACATAAGTACGCCTCATTGCTCAACAATGGCGCGCCTTGCATTGGGTGCTTTTTGCTTAGCCATCCAACCTGATTCTTTTTTCGCGAAGCAGCTTATTCATCAACCCAAAGGGTGATCTGCTTCACCAGTTTTTTTTTGAGTTCCCCCCAGTGTTTAGCCCTGACCTTTTGTGCTATGGTATCGTGCTACAGTGCTCAACCCTTTGCGTGAAAGAACTGTTCATGGTTACCGAATCGCCTGACTGCCGACCGGAACTGCTGCTTCCGCCGGTGATATGGAAAACTCAAAACCGCCATCCGCTTTTGGCGCCGATGCGGTGTATCTGGGCACCGAAGACTTCGGTTTGCGCGCCCATGCCGGTAACTTTTCGCTGGATGATCTGCGTCAGGCGCGAAGTATCACCGCCGCTGCCGGTGTCGCCCTGTATCTGACCTCAATGCCTCCTGCGCCCGGCAGAGTTTGTTGCGCTGGAAGAATTGCTGGAAGAGCTCGCCGCTGGACCTGACGCCTATCGTTGCCGATCTGTGCATCGACGACCATCCAGCGTGTTGATCCCCGGCGCGCCATCCATATATTTCCACCCAGGTTAACAGTTGCAACCCGCGCACGGCAGAATTCCTGGCGCACCACGGCGCTTCCCGCATCAATCTTGCCCGTGAACTGACCCTCGCAGATATTCGCGCTTTTGCCGGTCAAAAACTCGATTGTACCTGAATATGAACCACGGCGCCATGTGTGTCGCCCACTCCGGACGCTGTCTATTTGACCGCCCCGCTCGAACGCAGTGCCAACCGCGTGACTGCGCCCAACCCTGTCGCTGGAACTATGCCCTGGTGGAAGAAACCTGTCCGCAAGAGCGTTTTGCCATCGAGGAAGATGAGCGCGGCACCTATCTGATGAACAGCCGTGACCTGGTGTCTGATCGACCAGCTGCCGGAATTAATGGCCGCAGGCATTAACAGTTTCAAGGTCGAAGGACGGATGAAGAGCCTCTATTATTTGGCGACGATAGCACGGATTTACGCGATGCGATTGATCGTTTGCGTGCTGATCCGGCTGTCGATCTGCTCTGGCGCAGTGAGCTGAAAAGGTCAGCCATATCGCCCCTATACTACCGGACTGTTGCTGGGCGATGAAGGGTCAGCCATTCATGCCGCTGACACCCATTGGCGTCCGAACCCCGACGATTTGTCGGCTTTGTCCGGCGCGGGGATGATGTAACGCCAAAGGCCTATGGGTCGCCGGACGCAACCGTTTTTTCGCCGGCGATACGCTGGAGTTGATAGGCCCCAATATGCGTCAACAGATATTTGTCGCCGAACGGATCAGCGATCGTGATGGTCAACCCCTGCCGGCCGGTCAGCCCAACTCGGAGTTGCTGCTTGATCTGCCGGCGTGGGCAGAAGAGGGGGATCTGATCCGCCGGGAGCGACCACAATGATTAAACTGTTGTTACTGATCGGTTATCTGCTGATGGTCGCTGCGCAGCTATTGCTTGACCTGCTCAATGTGCGCCATCGGGCTTTGGCATCGGGGCAATTGCCGCCACTCTTTGCCGCACGTATCGATCAGACGCGCCTTAAACGTAGTGAGGACTATGCCCGCGCTCAGGATCGGGTCGGCCTGGTTGAAACCCTGCTGGGAGTGATATTGACCCTGGTTTTTATCTTCGGCGGGCTGCTCCCCTGGTACGATCGGCTCATCGCGGGTTTGAGCGATCATTTCATCATCCACGGGCTGCTCTTTTTCGGTGTCCTGGCCCTGGTGCAGTCCCTCGTCGGTATTCCGTTTTCCCTTTATCGGCATTTTGTCCTGGAGGAACGTTTTGGTTTTAACCGCATGGGGGTGACATTGTGGCTGACCGATCTGGCCAAGTCCCTGTTAATTGGCACCCTCTTGTTTGTGCTGTTGGCCGGTGGTGCCCTGTGGCTGGTGCAGACGGCACCGCAAAGCTGGTGGTTGTGGGTATGGGGTTTCTGGGCCGGTTTGTCGGTGTTTTTGCTGTTGCTGTCCCCCTATCTGATTGAACCCTTGTTTTTTACCTTCAAACCGCTGGATAAGCCGGAACTGGAGGAGCGGGTGCGTTCGTTGCTGGAGCGTGCCGGGGTTAAAGCGGGGAAAATTCTCCAGGTGGATGCATCCAAAAGAAGTGGTCACAGCAATGCCTATTTCACCGGGATCGGCAAGGTCAAACGGGTTGTACTCTTTGATACCCTGCTGGAACAGCTGAATGATGAGGAATTACTCGCGGTGCTCGCTCACGAACTGGGACACTGGCGCTGTGGTCATCTGCGTCAGCGGCTGATCAAAGGGCAGATTGTGGCGCTGTTGAGCTGCTTTGCCGCCTTTTATTTGCTCAACGCACAAATGTTGCCGGGCTGGTTTGGATTGATTGAGCTGTCTTTTGTCGGTCAGGTACTACTGCTGGGCTGGCTGGCGGGGCTGCTGGGCTTTTTCTGGACACCGGTCAGCAGCTGGTGGTCACGTCGTCATGAGCGTCAGGCCGATCAGTTTGCCATCGACCTGATCGGCAGCGGCATGCCCCTGGCGACGGGTCTGGTGACCCTGGCCAGGGAAAACTTAAGCTCCCTTTTCCCGCATCCCCTCTATGCAGCCTTTCATTACTCGCACCCCCCCATGATTGAGCGGGTTGAGTGGCTGCAACAACGTAAGCCGACCGATGACCGTCTCAGCGCCGGGGATGGACCTGCTGAAGGCTGACAAAACGATTGTCTTGGTCAACGGTGAGGACAAAGCGACCGTTGATGCCCTGATGAGAGAGAAAGGGGCGCAGGCGCAAGGCGGGAAAACGTAGCCTGCGGCCGCATTCTGACGTCACCAGGGCGGAGTCTGCGGTGCCCTGATAATATTTGAGGAATTCCTGTTGGCTGATGCGGACAGAGAAAAAAAACTGTCGTTGCCCCACGTTGGTCATTGGCTGTTAGCTTTCAACTGATCATGTGCAAATAACGACCATAAGGATGAAGCGATGCTGCGTTACAAAGTTGTCGAAACCAGCCAGGTGGATGATCACTGTCTGGAAAAAATACTGAACGACTGGACCGCGCAGGGATGGCAACTGGAAGGGATCCATTTTGCCATGCGCGAGGCCAGCCGCCGGCCGGGGATGGCCTTTGTCACCTTCACCCGGGATGAGGCGGAGTCGGTAACGGAGTAAGATCCTTTGTATTTGATGGCATTGGTTTAAAGGCCAAAAAAGCATTTTCGCCACCAAGGCACCAAGATCTCCAAGAATATCAAAAAATAAAGCTTTTCTTGGTGGTCTTGGAGTCTTGGTGGCTGATTGATGTCTTTAGTACACCAATCCCGTTTTTTTCCTCACCTTATTCAGGGTGTTGGCCGCCACCGTGCGGGCTTTTTCTGCGCCATGTTTGAGATGTTTGCGTACGGTATCGGGATCGGCCAGCAGTTCCTGGCGTTTTTCGGCGTACGGGGCGAAAAAGTCGCGCACCGTTTCAAACAGCTCCTGCTTGACATCCCCATAGCGCAAGCCCGGAGTCAGATAACGCTGGCGCAAGCTTGCTACCCCGTCACGGTCGAGGAACAACCGGTAGATCTGGAAGATGTTGCAGCTGTGTCGGGATTTTTCGCTGCTTCCACCGGGGTGGGGTCGGTAACGATGCGCATGATCTGTTTACGCAGCGCCTTCCTCCCCGAGGAAGATCGATGAGTGTTGCCATGCCCCATCATCTTGCGCCCATCGAGCCAGGAACCGTTGCTACATCCTCGTCGATTTCCGCTTCCGGCACAGTAAAGATCTCGCCGTATTCATTGTTGAATTTGATGGCGATATCGCGGAGCGACTTCCAGATGCTGTTTCTGGTCTTTGCCGACGGGCACGAGATCGCTTTGGAATAACGGGATATCCGCGGTCATCAGTACCGGGTAGAGCGAACAACCGTAGTTCGGTTTAATTCCCTGGAGTGACCTTGTCTTTGAAACTGCAAACCCAACCGCTCGAGCAAGCCCATGGGGGTGAAGTTGGAAAGGATCCAGGTCAGTTCCTGCACTTCAGGGACATCCGGATTGCCGCCAGAAGGGTGCTTTTTCGGGATCCATTCCCAGGGCAATAAAGTTGGCCGCTGCTTCAGGGTGCCGGTCGCCAGTTGCTTGCCATCAGCAAGGCTGGTCATGGCATGATAATTGGCGATGAAGCAGAACAGCTCCTGTTGCTCCTGGTAGGCAATCATCTTGTTCATCATGCCGAAAAAATTCCCCAGATGCAGGGAACCGGAAGGCTGAATACCGGACAGAACGCGCATATTAACTGTGTCTCCGTAAATTACTGGTAGAGTAAAAGCTGCTCACTGCTCACTGCTCACCGCTCACTGCTCACCGCTCACTGCTCACTGCTCACTGCTCACCGCTCACCGCTCACTACTGCTGCTGACTATTCATCATTGCCGCCAGCTGCATCAATTGCTCAGATCCATGCCGCTTTCTTTAAGGATGCCGAGCAGCACCGGAAAGAGTTGCATCATGAAGACGGGTTCCTTGGCCAGGTCGCGGGCAAGATCCGGAAGGGTTTCAGGACAAAGGCTTTTGATCTTCAGTTGATAGATTGAGCAGTGCTGTTTGATTTCCTCGTGGGTCATGAACAAGTTCTCCTTAATTAGATCAAGCTGCAGCAGGTGATGAACCCTTATACTGATAATGCCAGCAAAGACTTCCGGGATAGGTTTTAACAAAATGAACTGGCCCGGCCCGAAGATAGTCAGGCAGGTCATCGTAATCTTTGCGATTTTCCCGGAAGATAAGTGTTGTCAGGGCTTTGACCCGCCGCGCCGCAATCGTTTTTCCTTGATGCCGCCAACGGCAGGACGCTACCAGTGAGGGAGAGTTCCCCGGTCATTCCGAGAGTTTTTTGCGCACCGATTTTTCAGGATCATCGATAGCAGCGCAGTGGTCATGGTCACCCCGGCCGATGGGCCGTCCTTGGGGTTGCACCGGCGAGGAACGTGCAGGTGGATAAAGTGCGTGTCAAAGTAGTCTTCAGGTATTTTATAATCGTCCGATGCCACATGACATAGGAGTAGGCAATCTCCCGGAACTTTCAACCATGACCTTGCCGAGCTGTCCGGTCTGTTTGAATCCCTTTGGTCTTGCTCTTCATGGTCGTTGCTTCAATCTGCGGGGTGGCGCCGCCCATGCGTGTCGAGCCAGGCCGGTGACTGCCGCCGGGGCGTTTTTGATCAGCTCCTCTTCAGTAAAAATTGGTTTGCCGAGAAATTTATCGATTTCCGCTTTGGTGACCCGGAGCCTTGTTCTCGCGCCCCTGGAGCGAACTCCATAGCGGCCTTCCGCATAATCTTTTTGATCTGGTTTTCCAGTCCGCGTACCCCCGATTCGCGCGCATAGCGATCGACGATAGCGATCAATGCGGCCTTGTCGATGCTGACCTTCACACGGGTCATGCCGTGACTTTTAAGGGCACGGAATCAGAAAGCGGCGCGCGATTTCAGCTTTTTCTTCAATATATAGCCTGACAAGCGGATGATTTCCATGCGGTCGAGCGGTGGCGCCGGAATCGTATCGACGCTGATTGGCGGTGGCAATAAAAAGCACATTGGATAGATCAAAGGCACGTCGAGGTAGTGGTCACGGAAAGCCGTTCTGCTGTCCAGGTCAAGCACCTCGAGCGGGGCCGAAGCCGGATCCCCTGGAAGGACGCACCTATTTGTCGATTTCGTCAAGCATCAGCACTGGATTGAGGTGGCACTTTTCATCGCCTGGATGGCTTTGCCCGGCATGGCGCCGATATAGGTGCGGCGATGCCCTTTAATTTCGGCTTCGTCGCGCATGCCGCCGACAGAAAAACGATAAATTTGCGCTTTAATGCACTGGCAACACTCTTACCTACTGACGTTTTTGCCGACTCCTGGAGGGCCGACCAGGCTGGGAATAGAACCGGAGATATCCCCCTTCATCTTGCCGACGGCAGCAAATTCGAGAATCCGTTCCTTAACATCATCGAGGCCGTAGTGGTCGCGGTCGAGTACTTCGCCGGCGCGATTCAGATCGCTTAGGAATCCTTGCTGAACTTGCCCCCAGGGGGCAAGATGTCAACCAGTCGAGATAGTTGCGGCTGACATTGTATTCCGGTGATGAAGGTTCGATCAGTTGCAGTTTTTGATTTCTTCGTCGACGGCCTTTTGCGCTTCGTCATTGAGAGTCAGGCTTTTCAGGCGTTTCTGGAACTTCTCGATTTCAGTGACTTTGCCCTCTTTCCAGACCCAGTTCTTTTGATGGCCTTGAACTGCTCGCGCAGAAAAAAGTCACGTTGCTGAGCAGAAACTTTCTTCGATCTTCTGCGATATTTTCGTCTGCAGGCGCGAGACTTCCAGCTCTTTTTCAGCAGAACCAGTACCTTTTCGATACGTCGCTGAAGGTTGTAGGTTTCAGTACCTGTTGCAATTCAAAGCCGTCGGCATTGGTCAGGTTGGCAGCAAAATCTGTCAGGCGCGCCGGATCGTCCATGCTTGCTCGCCCGAGGAAATAATTTGATTTCCTCAGAATATGGCGGGTTGATCTGCACCAGCTCTTTGAGGGTTGAAATGATTGCCATGGAATAAGCTTTAAGCTCGGAATTTTCTCGCGTTGTCGTGTTTAAATAGTAGGTGGCATCGGCAAAGATGACGTCATCGATTTCAATAATGTCATCGAGGCTGAAACGTTCAGGCTGTTGACCAGCACATGGGCGCTGTTTTCTTCTTTGTGGATCAGTTTAAGGATTTTGGCAGCAACTCCAGCCCGTTGTAAATTGACGGTTGAGTCTTCCTCCTCCAGTTCGCGCACCATGACCAGGCCGATGGCCTGGTCGTCTCCATTGCCTGTTTGATGGTGCGAACCGCGCTTACGCGTGGCTGTTAGCGGGATAATTACCCCGGAAAGGCCGGGCGCGGGCGTAACGGGATAATCGGCAGTCGCGACGGCAGCATGTCGCGTGCCAGCACCAGACCGTCATCGGAACCGCCTGAACATCGGCATCGGTTTCGACTTCAATTTCATATTCAATCGAATCGTCATGATCTTCAAAGTTATCATGCATAAAAACTATCGCTCCATTTCCTGCTATGTGTGTCATCCTGTCTGGATGGTTAACCGGTTGTTTGCCGAATATAGCAATGTGTTCATCTTACGCTTTCGAGATAAACATATACCCTATTTCAAATCCGTGAGAATAATAATATCAAATGGGATATGTCAACAGCTGCGTCAGTCATAATCGCTGTGTTTGCGTATCGAGCTGTCTGCTGTCAGCTTGACTGTGACCGTGTGGCGATCTAAACCACCCGGTATCCATCGAATGTTTCCGGAAAAACACAAAGCGATGGTCATTGTAGCACAAATCATTCGTGACCCATGGAGAGACTTTAATGGTGGAAAAAGAGATAACTCGGCAGGCAGGGGAATCGGTTTGGTGGGGAGTGTTGTCACCGGCTTTGGGGACATCTATATGCTGGAACATCGGACCCGTAACTTTTTTGGTGCGGCGCTATGAAAAAGAGTGGCAGGTGTGCCATCGCAGTAGTATCTGGCCCGATGATACACCTTCAAGCTGGGCTATCTGTTCAGGTGGTGAAGAGAACGCTGGTATCTGGGTCGATGGAATGGTTGAACGCCATGTGTTTTCAGATACCAACGAAGAACTGCTGATCGAGCCGCAGCTGGCCGATCGATCAGTGGTGATCAAGTCTGCTGTGCCGATTCTGATCCCTGCCGGAGAGAAAGTCAGTTTTTATGTTAGTACTCCCCTGTGGATCCGTGGCTGGTTGAGAGAGCGTAACCATCGGTTGCTGGATATTGCCGCTACACGTCTGTCCGATACCTGGTTTGGCTCCTCGACGATGGAAGGGGAGCTGTGTTACGCGACAACAATCAGTGGCCGGTTGCATCTTGATGATCTGCCGGTGCGTGTTCATCGTGCCATTACGCCGGTGCGTATTAACAATGCTGGTGAAAAGCCCTTAAAGCTGGAGAAGCTCAACCTGCCGGTTCCCTTTTTATCATTGTTCGATACCGGTACGCATGGGCTATGGACGGAAGAAATGACCCTGCATCATGATGAGCGCAATACATTGGCTCAGATCGCTGTTGGTGCTCACCCTCCGTCTCCTTATGATCGAGCTCAGCGTGTCAGCTCGTCGCGTAAAACAGCCGATAAAAGTATCCTGAACAAGACCTTTGGGGCTTTGTTCGGGGGGCTGATTGGATAAATCGTCTGATTTCTAGGACAGGAGTATAGCGCTATGGACGTCTCTGGTTTTATTCCGGTTATCCGGGCCGTTGTTATTTTAGTTGCCGGCTATTTTCTTGCGCGCCTTATAACCCGCTCGACTCTTAAACTGGTCGGTAACCATTTGAGTAAACAGCAACAGGTGCTTTTACGTCGTATCCTGTTTTACGGGTTGCTTGTTGTTGTGATGGTTTCAGCTTTGCATGAAATGGGATTCAAGCTGTCGGTATTGCTGGGTGCTGCCGGGATCTTATCGGTAGCCATCGGATTTGCTTCGCAAACCTCTGCGTCTAATCTGATCAGCGGGCTATTTTTGCTGGCCGAAAGGCCCTTTGTCTGCGGTGATGTTATCCGTGTCGGCAACACAACCGGTGAAGTGCTGGCCATCGATCTGTTATCGACCAAGCTAAGAACCTTTGATAATCTCTATGTACGGATTCCCAATGAAACCATGCTCAAGTCGGAGGTGACCACCTTGACGCGGTTTCCGATCAGGCGCCTGGATGTGCCGGTGGGGGTGGCCTATAAAGAGGATGCGGGAAAAGTGCGGGAGTTGCTGCTGGCCATTGCCCATCAGAACCCTCTGTGCCTGGATGAGCCGGCGCCGATGTTTATGTTCCTCGGGTTTGGCGATTCCGCTCAGAATCTCCAGTTGAGTGTCTGGGTTAAGCGGGAAAATTTTCTGGAGATGAAAAACACTATTCATTATGAAATAAAAAAAACCTTCGATGACCATGGAGTTGAGATTCCTTTTCCCCATGTGTCGCTATATGTGGGCAGTGAGACGGCATCATTCCCGGTGCAGATTGTCACAAGGGAGAAAAAGGACATTGATTAACAGTTAAATCGCTTCTTTTATGTCAAGAACGATGAATTCAGGAGTTTTGATCGCAAACTGTGTTAGAATGTCTGGACTGATTCTGCAGTTCTTGAATAGCTGCTGATTATTTCTACAAACAGGGAGGAAGAAAATGAAACGTATGATCAATGGTGTGTTGGTTGGTGCCATGGTATTGGCTCTTGCAGGTTGTGCTACGCAGTACACTCTGGCTCCGGAAGATGAAAAACTGATGCGCGATGCTCTTGCGGCTTCTCAGTCAGCTGCAACTTCTGCTGAACAGGCCACTGCAGCAGCAACCAGAGCTGAGAAGGCGGCAGCCAGCGCTGAAAGATCCGCAGCCAGTGCCGATGCGGCCGCCAGTTCTGCACAGAGTAGCGCTGACCGTGCTGATGCAGCTGCTGTCAAGGCCGCCAAGGCTTTTGAGTTGAGCCAGCAGAAATAAGCTTTTCGTTCAATATGTTCAAAGTAGCAAAAAGCCCCGGTTGTCCGGGGCTTTTTGCTTTTTTCAGGGTTGATTCAGTGGTGGTGATACGGGCTGTGGCACACCAGTGCGTTGTTCGAGGATCAGGCGCACATGCTGCCAGTCGACTTCTTCCTTGGGGGCTATCAGGTCACGTTGACGCAGAATTTCCGCCATGGGAGCTACAACCCGGGTGGTAGGATCCGGATGAGCCTCGAGGTACAGTTGCCCGTCTTTGTGCCCCAGTTTAATCGGCTGATCTATAATCGTGACCGTCATGCCGATGTGCACGCGCTCAAAGAGAAACTGGATATGTTCCGGATAGAGGCGAATACAGCCGCTACTGACCTGACGACCAATACCAAAAGGGCGATTGGTTCCGTGCAGACCGATGTGCTTTTGGGAAAGGCCAATCCAGTAATCACCCAGGGGATTATCCGATCCCGGTGGAATCACTGCCGGTAGCTCCGGATGTTCTGCGCGCCAGCTGGGCGGCGGTGTCCAGCTCGGATTGGCAATCATAGTGACAACCCGATTATTACCTGTCGGGGTGTCACGACCTTCGCGACCGATGCCGATGGGAAAGACACTTGTCAGGGTCTTTTGTTGCCCTTTGCGAACCAGGTATAGCCGCTGTTCAGCCAGATTGATGGTGATTCCCGAATGCGCCTGATAAGGGACGATTGCCGCGCGGGGGATGAGAATCTCGCTATCAGTCGGTGGTTGCCAGGGATCGATGGCGGAATTGGCATTGATGAGGGTGCCGTAACCAATACCATAGTGGCGCGCCAGCTCAATCAGGGTGTCACCGGGGCGGATCAGTTGGTAGAAATTCTCGCCCACCAGGGTGCCGGGTTGTTGAGCTGCGCCTGGTGTCGACAGAATCAGTACTAGCCATACAAGAGTAAGGGGTGTGGATTTAAGCAGTTTTTTTAAAGTCATCAATCATGAGTTTTCAGAAGTAGGGAGCAAGACCTCTTGTCATCTGTTCAAAAGGACGAATTTCCTCCGGTAGGGCCAAGGTATCACAGGTGCCGTCTCCATTGGTAATCGTTGTCAGTGCAGCGAAATAATTGTGCGCCTGGGGTGGTGACAGGGTGAAGCTGCCGGCCTGGGAACGTTCGATGGCGATT
>JAGYPB010000064.1 GCA_018399135.1 Deltaproteobacteria bacterium
CACCTTACCCTGGTCGATTTTCTCGTCGATCGAATGATGACTCAGGTGCCGTCCTTCGTCAATCGTGACGATATCCGCAGTGCCGCTTTGCTTGGTCTGATGGATGCGGCCAACCGTTTTGATCCGCGCCGCGGGGTACTGTTTAAAACCTTTGCCGAGCGTCGTATCCGTGGATCAGTATTTGATGAAGTCCGCCGAATGGACTGGTTTTCGCGCACCCTGCGGGAAAAACAGACCCGCTTAAACCGCGCCACCGAGGCATTAGGCCAGCGCCTTGGGCGTGAACCGCAAGATGAAGAGGTCGCAGTCGCCATGGAAATGACGCTGGACGATTTTCGCGAATTGCAATTTCAGGTCAGTCATCTGGGTTATGTCAGTCTCGATGATCAGCTTGATCAGGAAGACCGTAACGGTAAATCCTTTATTGACAACCTGGAAGACACCCTTCAGGTCAATGTGCAGCAGCGGATGGAAGCTGACGAGCTGACAAGCGAACTGGCGGGCTATCTGGATGAACTGTCAGAGAAAGAGCGTTTAGTGATTGCCCTGCTTTATTACGAAGAACTTTCGCAGAAAGAAATTGCCGATGTTCTGGAGTTGACGGAGGGGCGTATTTCCCAGCTGCACAGCCAGGGGTTGGCAAAACTTAAAGTCAAAATGAAGCGCAGTATCAATGCCTTGGGAAAGGGTCGTTAGGATGACAGTTTCGGTAGCCATCAGCCTGTTGGCACTGATTGTTGCGATGTTCACACTGACTGCTCATTTGCGTCAACGCACAGTCATTTACCGGCTGACCCGCCAGGTAGAAAACCTGGAAACACAGTTGCCCGGTCAAATATCAGCGGTTAAGGCCGAGGCACCGGTAGCGAGCAGGTTCTCAGCGCATCTGCATGATGCTGAAAAAGACCAGCAGAAAACCCGGGAAGAATTCCAGGGGAAAGGCGCGGTCAAGCCACAGGTTCAGGCAGATAAGTACCGTTACGCAGTGGCCCTGGCGGCACAGGGTCAAAACGTTGACAGTATCGCCCAGGCCCTGAATATGGCTCCCGCTGAGGTGGAACAGGTGATGCAGTTGGCGCGAGTCAAGCTTCAGGCTTAGGCTTCCGACAGTCTGGAACATAAGAATAAACTTTGGGCCGCTAACGGTCGACAAGGTTCATGCACAACAAAAGGTGGAGAAACGTTATGGCAGACGGAAAATATGCAGCTTTATCGGGAGCCATCGCACGGATGCACAAGCTCGACAACATTAGTGAACATCTGGCTTCCGCCCGGACCCCGGGTTACAAAAAAGGCACCGTCACCTTTGCCGCTCGTCTGGGTGAAGCAACCTCCGGGATGGCCACCAATGCCACGAATTATACCGGCCTGACCGCTCATCAAATTGATTTTTCACCTGGTTATATCGAGCATAGCGGTAACCCTCTTGATGTCGCTATCAATGGTGAAGGTTTCTTCCAGATTCAACGCCCTGAAGGGGAATTCGCTTATACCCGCAAAGGGAGTTTTCAGCTTAACGGTGAGGGTTTACTTATCGACAGTAATGGTTATGCGGTAACCGGCCCCAATGGTGAAGAGATTATCCTTGATCGCCCCGATTTCGACATCCTTGGTGATGGCACGGTCTGGATCGAAGACGAGCAGGTCGCTCAGATCGGTCTCTTCCTGTTTGAAGATACCGGGCTGTTACAGCGTGCCGGTCAGGATCTGTTTGTCGCGTTGGAGGATGCCGCCCCCGAGATCCACCCACAACCGCAAATGATTCAGAGCAGTCTCGAAGGATCGAATGTCAACCTGATGGAAGAAATGGCCCTCATGACCGCGAATCTGCGTGCCTTTGAGGCCACCCAGAAGGCTCTTAAAACCTACAGCGACATGAACGCCAAGGCGACCGAGCTGGGGCTGCTGCAGTAGACATTTCATACCAACGCGTTTAAGCGCGTGAGGAGTAAAGGAGTAACACGATGATCAGAGCACTTTGGACCGCTGCCACCGGTATGCAGTCACAGCAGACCAACATGGATGTCATTGCAAACAACCTGGCCAACGTCAACAGTTCAGGCTTTAAAAAAAGTCGTGCTGATTTCCAGGATATTCTCTATCAGACCACCCGCGCTGCCGGAGCTGGTATTGATGGCGGTGAAGTCCCCACCGGCATTCAGATTGGTCTGGGATCACGGGTTGCCGCAGTGCAGAAAGTTTTTACCTCCGGTGACTTTATTCAGACCGAAAGCGAACTCGATGTAGCCATCGAGGGCCCAGGTTTCTTTCAAGTTATTCTTCCTGACGGAACGGACGCCTACACCCGTTCCGGGGCGATGAAAAAGGACAGTACCGGTCGCCTGGTGACCTCCGATGGATTCCCGTTGATTCCCGAGATTGTCATCCCCGAAGGGTCGACCTCTATTTCCATTGGCAGTGGCGGTACCGTTGATGTTCTTCTCGATGGTGAAAGCACTCCCACCGAGGTCGGCGTTATCGAACTGATTCGCTTCGGCAATCCGTCAGGGCTAAAAAGTCTGGGACGCAATCTCTACTCCGAAACCCCGACGACCGGAGCCCCGATTGCCGGAACTCCCGGAGAGGCAGGTTTTGGTAGTTTGTCACAAGGCTTCCTGGAGGGGTCAAATGTGAACATCATGGAAGAGATGGTCAATATGATCGCCGGCCAGCGTGCCTATGAAGTCAATTCCAAAACTATCAAAACCGCCGACGAAATGCTGTCGATTACCAGCCAGCTGGTTCGCTGATAAGGATATAACATGAGACATCAAATGCTCACCCTCCTGATGATGATCCTGCTGCTGTTTGGGTTGACCCCGGTCAGTGCCGGTGAGTCAACCTCTGTGGTGATTGATCAACAGGAAATGCAGCAGATTCTCGATGATTTTCTTGCCGATCAGTCAACCTTATTACCCCAGGTCGAACTTCGACTGACCAGTGCACAATTCCCCGCGTCTTACAATGTGCCGATGGGGCGCATCGAGCATCAGTTGATTCCGGCACGCCCCGGGGTTCTTGGAAGTCGTCGTATCTCCTTCATGACCTGGGTTGATGACCAGATTGTCAGTAATCAGTCGATTCGTGTGGAAATCGAAGCTATGGCTGAAATAGCTGTTGCGAAGGAAGGGCTACGGCGCGGTACCTTGTTAACCGACAACCTCATCGAAATGCGTTATCAGGATATCTCGCGTCTGTCCGAACCGATTTTTGATAGCGCCGATGCCATCGGCAAAATCGTCAAGCGTACCGTGCGCCTGGGTGAACCACTACAGGGTCAGCAGGTGGAATATCCGCCGCTGGTCAAGCGCGGGGAGCGGGTTGTTATCGAAGTACAACATGCCGGAATGACCCTGTCGGCGGTAGGCGAAGCGCGTCAGGACGGGCGTGAGGGTGAGTCCATCAAGGTGATCAATACCGGTTCATCGCGCGAAGTGATCAGTCGGGTCGTTGCTCCCGGACTGGTGAGAGTGGAGTTATAGTTATGCTGAAAAATCTGTTGATCATCCCCTTGTCGCTATTTGTTGCCGCCTGTGCTATGCCCGGTGGAAAAATCGATCTCACAGAGGTTGAGCCGATTGCACCGGTCATCTCTGAACCGGCGCCACCGCAGACCGCCGGCTCGCTGTGGACGACCAGCCGTGGCGGTATTTTTGCTGACATGAAAGGCACCACCGTTGGCGACATTGTTACTGTGGTGATTTCCGAGAATGCCAGCGCCAGCAAGGAAGCCAAAACCCAGACTGGACGCAGCAGCACCATGTCAGCCGGGATTACCAACCTTTTTGGCTTGGAAACCGATATTGGTGATTTTATTGGTGGTAGTCCCTCCAGTATCGTTAATGCCAATGCCGGTAATCAATTTGACGGCAGTGGTAAAACCGAGCGTAAAGAAGCTCTCACTGCGACCCTGACCACCCAGGTCGTAGAGATTCTGCCCAACGGTAACCTGCGGATCGAAGGAAACAAAACCGTTACTGTAAACCGTGAGATGCAGATTGTGCAGTTATCCGGCATTGTCAGGCCGTCCGATGTGTCAGCCCGAAACCTGGTTGACTCTTCGAATGTTCTCAATGCCCGTATTTCCTACGTTGGTAAAGGTGTCATCAGTGATAAGCAGCAACAGGGGTGGCTGGTTCAGGCGCTTGATCAGGTCTGGCCCTTTTAGTAACGGAAGTGGTAGACAGGAGTATCACCATGACAAACAAAATAGCCACATTGTTGATAGCGCTGGTGCTGGTGGGGGGAATATTTTTACCAGCGCATGCTGAAGCCTCACGCATCAAGGAACTGGCTCAACTCGAAGGAGTACGGGCGAATCAACTGGTTGGTTATGGTCTGGTGGTCGGCCTTAACGGTACCGGGGACAGCGCCAGTACGCGTTTTACCGTGCAATCACTGGTCAATATGATGGAGCGCCTTGGGGTAGCGGTTAATCCGGCGCTGGTCAAGGTAGATAATGTCGCCGCTGTTATTGTCACTGCCGAATTGCCCCCCTTTGCGCGCGCCGGCAGCAACATTGACGTAAGCGTTTCTTCCATCGGTGATTCTGACAACCTGGCCGGTGGCACCCTGTTGATGACCCCCCTAAATGCTGCCGATGGCAATGTTTATGCGGTGGCTCAGGGACCTTTAGTAGTGGGTTCGCTGGCGTTTGGCGGCAAGGCGGCAACGGTTCAGAAAAATCATCCGACCTCAGGGCGGATTCCAGGTGGAGCTTTTGTTGAGCGTGAAGTTCCTTATGTCTTTGGTGATACAACTAATCTGAACTATCGCTTGAAAAACTCCGATTTTACGACCGCTGCGCGTATGCGTGATGCGGTTAACCAGCATTTTGGGCTTCCCCTGGCACGTTTGCCCGATGCCGGACAGTTGGAAATTCAGATTCCACCACAATTTCGTGACAACGTTGTCGAGTTTGTTGCGGAAGTCGAACAGTTGCAGGTTGTTCCCGATACCATTGCACGGATTGTCGTCAATGAGCGCACCGGAACCATCGTCATGGGCGAAGGTGTCAGAATATCGACAGTAGCCGTCTCCCACGGCAATCTCAACTTGGTCATCAGTGAGTCGGCCCTGGTTTCCCAGCCCCTCCCCCTGTCGGAAGGGCAGACAGTCGTCGTTCCGGAAACCGAGATCGAAGTGATCGAAGAGATGGGGAACCTGGTGGTGATGGAGCAAGGTGTGAGTATTGGTGATGTCGCCTCGGCCCTGAACGCCATCGGTGCCACCCCGCGCGATTTGATCGCCATCTTCCAGGCGATTAAGGCCTCGGGAGCCTTGTATGCGGATCTGGTGGTGCTTTAAAGGGCAGAGTGCAGAAGACAGAAGGGTAAAGTCCTGGATTCAGTACTTGCTACACGTAAGCCATAAGCCGTAAGCATTTCACGGTTCACTGCTCACCGCTCACTAAAGATAGAACAATGGACGCCGCGTAGCGGCAGACAATGGACAGCTTTATGGACATTAATCACGGATTTGATGCGGCTCAGATGGTGCGTCAGGCAACCAGTACACCTCGTTCGATCAATCCGGCTGATAAGCAGGATCAGGCGCGCCTGAAAGAGTTGAGCCAGGAGTTTGAGGCAATCTTTATCCAGCAGATGTATAAGGAAATGCGCAGCACCATCTCCGATGATGGTTTGATCCCGCGCACCAACGCCGAAGATACTTTTATCCAGATGCAGGATCTCGAAGTTGCTAAAGCCACAGCTCGTCAGGGTGGTATCGGTTTGGCTGAAATGATGATGAAGCAACTTCAGCAGATCGACTGATTGACACCAGCAAATCACCCTTGCATTTGACCGACAGCGGTGCTAAATATGACCGCCGTAGCAGGTGTCGGGGCGTAGCGCAGTCTGGTAGCGCACCTCGTTCGGGACGAGGGGGTCGGAGGTTCAAATCCTCTCGCCCCGACCATTTAAAAACAAATACTTAGGCCATTCCTGCGGGGGTGGCCTTTTTGTTTTTATTCTGCGGGGTTGTTCTGGTTGCCGTTATTCAGTTTGTCATTCCCGCTTCAGCTGTTACTCTTCCATTTTGGTATCTGTTCAGCACCGGATAGGGGATCCTATGTCAAGGGACGCGATTGTTTCCCGTTGGGTCATCCCTGACCGCTTGTTGTCGCCGTCCATGGCGACAAACACCCTTGCCACAGGAACCCCGACCCTGCGCACGGTCTACAGCTGAATAGTTACCAATGTTGTAGAGGCAGTGTTTTTCCAATCTAAAGGAGGCGCAAACATGATTGAAAACGATAGTACTATCTTGACCCTTAACGAAGCGTTGCAGAAACCCTGCAAATATCGGAACCTGGAACTTGCACTGCAGCCGATGGGCAATCACAGCAAGACCCCCGGGGGCCCGAATCTGACACCTCTGGCCTTTTGGGCTGCCTGGGATTTGAATGATCGTCCCCGCAGAATCGCTTTGCTCCTGGATGACTGCCAGGAAGAGTATCGACCCTATGCCGGCGGTATTCTTCCCAATATGACCAGGATAGTGAAAACCTTCCGCCAGACCAGAGCGGACAGTGACGGGGTCTGCATTGCCTGGAGTTCGTGGACCCGCAGATATGATGACGGCATTTCAAACGCCATGGATCGCTGGTATGGGCCTCAGGGATTACGGCCGGAAGATCCGGAAAATGCTGTTTATATTTTTAATGGTGCTCCGGGGCTGAAACCATTGGCTGAAATTGCACCAACCGAGCAGGAAATTGCGGATGGATGGTTTTACCACGGTAAGCATCTGGATATGTTTTGGACCTTTGATGAACATGGCAAGTCATATCTGGATGAAAAGCTCAAAGCCCTTGCGATTGACACGATTGTCATCGTCGGTTTGTGGACTGATGAATGTGTTCTCAGTACCGCCTACGCCGGTAACTCACGGGGATATGATGTCGTCGTGGTAGGTGATGCTGTGGCAACCGCGACAGCAAACCAGGAGAATGCTCTGACTATTGCCAACAGTACTTGTGCCAAAGTGCTGGCAACCGCTGATTTAATTCATTATATGGAAAAAGATTTCAAGACCGGAAAGCCCGGTGCCGTCAAAGGCACAGGTCATCCCGATGGCAGAAAAGAAGGGTGATTGACCGTAAACGTTCAAAACTTCAACCGTTGTCGTGCCTCGCAGAGACTAGCAGGGGCCGCTCGAAGGCCTGCTCGAACAGGTCACATTTGCTGCGGGCACCGTAGAGTTCTACTGACATTTCGCGCGGACCTATGAGGGTCAGTTCAAAGTTTTTGTTGGTCAGTCGGCACTCTATTTGCTCAACCTGACGATTACGCCGGCGGTCAAGACCATCGGTCAGACGCACGATGCCGCCGAGGCGGCGCACCAGTTGCTGATCATCCGGAACCAGGGCGTTGAAACTTTCGTGGCTGTTTTTTGGTTTAGCTTTACGATGATAGCGGGCGATGTTGGCAATCAGTTCGCGTTCGCGCGGGGAAAAACCGAACAGATCAGCATGGCGGATAAGATGATAGGTGTGGCGATGGTGGCGGTCATAGCTGATGAAATAGCCAATATCATGGAGTAGACTGGCGGCGATCAACAGGTCGCGATGGCGCTCAACAAGATTGTAGCTGGTGGCAACTGTGGCAAAGATAATTTCTGCCAGTCGGCAGACCTGTTTGGCGTGCTGTTCGTCAAATCGACAGGAGCGGCCAAACTCGATCAGCGCTTCACGCCAATCCCGTGAAGGAGCTCGTAATGGCAGTAACTGGCGTTGTTGCAGACTGTGGAGAATCAAACCCTCGCGGATCCCCTGGCCGTTAATCCGCAGCAGGTTGGTGCGCAGTCGCCGCATCAATTCATCAACTACGACCATACCGGCGAGAATAATATCAGCGCGTTCCGGGTTGAGTCCGGGGATTAACAAGCGCTCCTTCTGGGTTTTGCGGGCGATCATTGCCAGTATGTGAATCACTTCGGAGTGAAGTACCTCGTAGCGGTGTACTGACTCATACTGCTCCCCGCGCATCGCCATGATCATGCCGGCAATATTGGTCATGGTGCCACCGGAGCCAATCAGGCAGGAGACTGCCAGCCCCTTACCGATACCATGAGCTTTAAGCTCCTTGCGCACCAGCTTACGTACCTTGTCGAGTTCGTTACTGCCGACCGGGTCGTGGGTAAGGTAGGTTTCGGTCAAAAAAACCGCCCCCAGATCCAGCGAGATAAGGTTTTCGGTGTGATCGCCAACAGCAACGACAATTTCCACGCTACCGCCACCAATATCGGCCATGGCAAAGCGCTGTTGATCCATGGCGAAATTGTGGTGAACACTTAATGCGGCGAGTTCAGCTTCCTGCACACCACTGATGACGTCGATGCTCAGGCCGGTCGCAGATTTGACCTGAGTGAGGAAACTTCCCTGATTGCGTGCTTTACGCACTGCGCTGGTGGCAACCACAGCAGCAATTTCAGCACCAAGTCCGGCGCAGATGCGCTTCATGCGCGTTAGTGCGCCAATAGCGCGCCCGATGGCGGCGTCACAGATGTTCCCGGTTTCGCTCAATCCTTCTCCCAGACGCGCCTGGGCTTTTTCATCATCGAGAATGCGAAAGTTGCCCTGGCGGTCGGCTTCCACAACAATGCAGCGGATCGAGTTGGTGCCGATATCGATGGCAGCCAGGCGAGTGGTTGCCGGCAGGGCAATGTCACTATCGGTCATGGTAGATTCCTTGCAGCATAAGCTGTAAATCGTAGGTAACTATTCAGTTTGATACTTGCCCGGTGCTGAACAGATACAATCGTAGTAAAATTGATGTTGTCGTCATCATAACCCAACAGCTTGGCGTTATGCCATGCTCTTGGGGGAAAGTTGGGCGTTCTCACACAATTCTCACATACTCAAGCTAGGATAGCGCGGAATTTTTGCTGTATGATAAGGAGATAACAGATGTCACATTCCCCCGCGCCCCTAACGCCCGCTTCTAAACCATCATCCCCCCAGGAGGTGTCGGTGATAGCAGAAAAAAAAGAGTTTGATTTGAATGACCCTGCTCTCTATCTCAACCGCGAATTGAGCTGGATGGAGTTTAATGACCGGGTGTTGAGCCAGGCCGCTGATCAGCGCTTGCCTTTGTTGGAACGGGTAAAATTTCTGGCGATCTATGGCTCGAACATGGATGAGTTCTTCATGAAACGTATCGGTGGGCTCAAACAGCAGGTTGCCGCCGGAATTCAGGATGTTACCGTCGACGGAAGGACCCCGCGTCAACAGATTGAGGCCTGTTGCCAGGCGATGATCGACCAGAGTGCCCGTCGCGAGCAAACACTCAAAGAGCTACTTAAGGCCCTGACGAAGGCCGGTATTGAGATTGTTACCTGTTCTGAGCTTGTTCGCAGTGAGCAGGAAGCGATGCGTAGTTATTTCTACGATAACCTGTTTCCGTTGATCACCCCGCAATCGGTTGACCCGGCACATCCTTTCCCTTTTATCTCCAACCTCTCCCTGAATCTGTTTGTCAAACTGCGCTATCCTGGTGATAAAGAAGTTTCCCTGGCGCGTGTCAAGGTGCCTGTGGGTGCCGGCGCCGGCCGTTTTCAACGGATCGGACAGCAGGGTCACCGCTATGTTCTGCTTGAGGAAGTTGTCGAACAAAATCTGGATCTGCTCTTTCCCGGCATGGAGATTATCGGCTGTGAGCTTTTTCGGGTAACCCGCAACGCCAACACCAGCAAGGACGAAGAACATGCCGATGATTTGCTCGAGCTGATTGAAACCACGCTGCAGCATCGTCGTGTCGCTCCCATTGTCCGCTTGCAGGTGACCCCGAATGTTGCCCCGGAAAACCGCGGACGCTTGGCGGCCGAGCTGGGTCTGAACGAAGAGCGCGATGTTTTTGTTTCCGAAGGGATGCTTGGACTGCGCGATTTGTGGGAACTTCACCGTCTCGAATTTCCTGCTCTGAAGGATGTGCCTCATCATCCCGTCGATCATCCGCTGCTGACGAAAGAGCGCAGTATCTTCCACTCTATCCGGGATCACCGTGAAATTCTGCTACAGCACCCCTATGAATCATTTTCGTCGTCGGTTGAACGGTTTCTGCACGAGGCCGCCAGCGACCCCAAAGTACGCTGCATTAAAATGACCCTTTATCGTACCGACCCCAACAGCGGCATCATTAATTATCTGATCCGTGCGGCCCGCAACGGTAAGCAGGTGGCGGTGGTGGTTGAGCTCAAGGCGAGCTTCGATGAGCAGGCTAACGTCAAGCTGGCGACGCGCATGGAAGAGGCGGGGATTCACGTCACCTATGGTGTCGTGGGCTTAAAAACTCATGCCAAGATGATTCTGGTGATTCGTGAAGACTACAAGGGGCTGCGTCGCTATGTGCATATCGGTACCGGTAATTATCATCCGGTCACTGCGCGGCTGTACTGTGATCTGGGGCTGTTGATTTATGATAAGGATGTCGGGCGTGATGCCACTGAATTGTTCAATTACCTGACAACCGGTTTTACTCCCAAGCGCAATTATACGTGTCTGCTGCCGGCACCGAAAATTCTAAAAAAAGTCCTGCTCGATAAAATTGAGCGGGAAATTGCCGCTCACGCCGATAATACCCCGGGACGAATTGTGTTCAAAATGAATGCCCTTGAGGATGTACAGATTGTGCGTGCCCTTTACCGCGCTTCCCAGGCCGGGGTCAACGTTGATCTGCTTATTCGTGACAGCTGCCGGATCAGGCCAGGGATTGCCGATCTGTCAGAGAATATCCGTGTCGTGTCGATTGTCGGGCGCTTCCTTGAACATGCCCGTCTTTACTACTTTCGCCATGGTGACGAAGAAGAGTTGCTGATCGGCTCGGCCGACGCCATGAAGCGCAACCTCGAATATCGGGTGGAAGCCCTGATTCCGGTGAGCTCTCCCCAACTGCGGCAGCAGTTGTTGGACATGATGGAGATGCAGTTGAATGATCGTGTCAACGGTTGGCAAATGCAGGCTGATGGCCGCTATCAGCTACACCAGCCGCGGCCGCGAAAAGGGGTAGCCGGGAGTCAGGAACAGCAGATTACGTTGGCGGAAAAACGTGTTCATGAGGTGCAGCGGTTGCGTAAACGCAAGGCGCGGCAGGCATAAAGGCCTCATCGTAGATCTCAGGCCCTGGTGCAGACCCTGGAGAGTCATATCTTCGTGGTCGGCAAAGGAGGCCTGTTATCAGGGAGGAGCTGTCCCATCTTTCTCTTATAGAACTTCATTTGCATTGATTAGCCAGACTGAATCCAACCCTCCTGGTTTGCCCTCCTGAAAAAAGACCATAGCACTTTAAATAAAAAACTAAAGAAGCTCCTCCCCACGGTCGATAACAGTCCCATGGAACGAAACTTACACATGGACAACAGGGAGGTTAGCCATGGCTCAGCAGATCGATCCGACAGGTGGCGCAAAGCCGTTGAATACCCCTTTACAAGAGGAAAAAGCC
>JAGYPB010000065.1 GCA_018399135.1 Deltaproteobacteria bacterium
AAGAAAAGGTAAACCGCTGTGAAAAAGATCCACACAATGACCATGGGAGAACTGGCTGCTTTCGTCTGCACCGATTATCCTTGCGCAACCCATGCCACGCTGATAGGATTACTATCATTTCTAGCGAAAGGACGGCCATGTTAAAGCGCAACCAGATCAACATCACCCTCAATGAGGCGGAGATGCACAATGTCAACGAATACTGCCGCGTCCACGACATGACGCCGCAAAGTTTTTTCAAGGCTGGTGCGGAACGTCTCATCGACGCGGATATCCTCGAACAAAAAGCCGATCTCATGACTTTGCAGGCGATGCGAGAGGTCAGGGGCGGTTTTTCCGAGCCGATTGATGATCTGCTCCAAATGATCGAGGAAGATAAAAAGATCGGTGAGGAAATGGTCAGAAGCGGTCATGTCCCGGCCAAGAAGAAGCGATGATGGCCGGAAAATACAAAAAAATCCGCCGGACCCCGACCTTCATCGCCGCTTTTTCCGAACTGAGGTTCCACCTTCGGGAGAAAAGCCCGGTGGCATACCTGGCATGGCCATCCGCAATGGCGACGATCCTTGATGTCATCGAGAAGCATCCTTGCGCGTGGCCAGTTAAGCGGAAAATGCTGGGTGGAGTCCAGCATGAATTTCACCTTGCAATAGTGGATCTCGCCTATAGACGTATACATGTGCGGTACTATGTCGATGATAACGGCATCTGCTACCTTCTGACGGCCTGGATTGATGGGCAGGACGAGCCGAACTACATCATCCCAAACCACTGAAACGATGTCCCAGAACTCACCTGCTGTAGAACACGAAACGCCCCAATCACCAGATCAAGGGCTTTTCTGGCAAAGATCTATCTTCAGGACAGTTTTTGGCAGCCAACAGGAAATATTGGATAAGGCTGCTTGCAACCTCCTCTTTGGAGGCGCATTTAGAGCCCGTTTTCTGGGCAGATTGTTTACGCCCCCCTGCTACCTGCCGCACATCATTTGACATGCCGCTGTGAGAGGGTAGTATTTATAATACATCAACCCCCACCGAAAAGATCAAGGGATGAGGAACGGCCATCTCAATCAAGTTTTGGTTTTCCTCGCTCCGAATAGCGGAATAGGGACGATAAAGGCTCAATAAATATCTGACCGGAACCGCGGCGTTTGATCCTGACAACAAAGGCCCGAAGCATGAATAGTGACTTGGTCGCCAACAGTGCGGTAGGAATTATTGCGAACCCGGCTTCCGGGCAGGATATCAGGCGGCTTATCAGTGCCGCCTCGGGTTGTAGCATTTCCGAAAAAACCAATATCGTACGCAGACTCTGCCTGGGCATGCGGGTTCCAGGGGTTGAAAAAGTCTACCTTATTCCCGATCATTCAGGTATTGCTGGTAGTTTGTTACGCATCCGGGATCAGGGGTCGGCTGCGCTCGGGGAAAACTGGCCGGAGATAGCGCTGATTGATATGCCGGTCGAAGAAAAGGCCATTGATACCCTGCGCGCTGTGAACCTGATGGTTAAAGCCGGGGTGCGTCTCATTGTTGTACTGGGCGGGGATGGCACCCACCGGCTGGTTGCCAGCGGCTGTGCGGATATTCCTCTGGTGGCTCTGTCGACGGGCACCAACAACACCTTTCCCCACTTCCAGGAAGCGACAGTCGCCGGGATTGCCGCCGGGCTGGTGGCAACCGGTGCCGTAGCGGTCAGTGACGCGACAAGGCGCAACAAGGTACTGCGGGTTGAGATCGATGAACGTTGCTGTGATCTGGCACTGGTTGATCTGTGCCTGACGGATGACATATGGATCGGCAGTCGCGCAGTGTGGAAGGCGGAGCGGGTCCGGGAGATTTTTGTTCCATTTGCCCGTCCCGATGCGATTGGCTGGTCAGCCGTCGCCGGATACGTCAGGCATATTTCACGTGAAAGTAGCGATGGCCTTCACTTGGTTCTGTGTCCGCCGGGTCAGGGCCTCCTGACGTTGTGTGCCCCTATTGCGCCAGGACTTATTTTGCCGGTTGGAATTGCCGAGATACATACTCTGAAACCACTTGACGTCATATCCCTGAAAAATTTGACTGGAACAGTTTCCCTCGACGGGGAACGGGAGTTCACCCTGCGCCAGTGCACCAGCCTCAATATCTGGCTGGATCTCAATGGCCCCCTCACTGTTGATGTTCCACATGTGCTGAATTTGGCAGCAGAGCGCGGGTTTTTATATTGTGCGTCCACTGAGAGCACAAAGATGCCATTTGAGAGATGACGCCTCCTGCAAATCGGCGGTCCTGACGTGGCTATCTAAATATCTCGCGCTGTCTTTAGCGCGGAGATATTTCCACCCAGGTATGCAGAATAATAACCGCTACGAAAAGCATCGGAGATATCACTTCCATTTGCCCAAACCGGATAAATCTGGCCAAAGAGTCACTCAATCCTTGATAGTTGGCGATTAACGGCTATCTTTTTGAGAGGTAGTTATCGATGTTGACCAAAATCTTCGATTGGTCATGCAATGCCACTTCAATCCAGAGGGAAAGGAGATCCATATGAGCGGGCACATGTCGAAGGAAGATTTACTCAAGGCCTATCGCAAGATGCGACAGATCCGTGAATTTGAGGAGCGTATTCATACAGAGTTTGCCACCGGAGAAATCCCCGGGTTTGTCCATCTGTATGCCGGGGAAGAGGCGGTTGCCGTCGGTTTTTGCGAACACCTCAATGACAAGGATCGGATCTCCAGTACCCATCGCGGCCACGGACACTGCATTGCCAAGGGGGTCGACATAATGGGGATGATGGCAGAAATCTACGGGAGAAAAACCGGAACATGCGGGGGCAAAGGAGGATCGATGCACATCGCCGACCTCGATGTCGGCATGCTCGGTGCCAATGGAATCGTCGGAGCCGGTCCTCCGCTGGCCTGTGGGGCAGGTTTAGCTTCCAAGCTGCGTAAGGACGGCAGTGTCTCGGTGGTTTTTTTCGGCGATGGTGCTGCGAACCAGGGAACCAACTTTGAATCCATGAACCTTGCTGTAACCTGGGATTTACCGGTAGTTTTTGTCCTGGAGAACAACGGTTATGCCGAGTCGACTTCACCCAAATACACGGCTCGTGTCGGCACCGAGAATATTGCCGACCGTGCCCGGGGCTTCGGCATGCCGGCCATTACTGTTGATGGTAACGATTTTTTTGCTGTTTACGAAGCAGCGGGCGAAGCCATAGAGCGTGCCCGCAAAGGTGGTGGTCCGGCTTTTGTCGAGTGCAAAACACTGCGTTATTACGGTCATTTCGAGGGAGATGCTCAGACCTATCGACCAAAGGGAGAAGTGAAGGAAGCCCGCGCCAACAATGACCCCCTCAAACGTTTTGCTGCCGTGGTTGTGGCAGCTGACCTGATTGACAGTGCCGAACTGGAAAAAATCGACAAGGAGGTTCTGGCCCAAATAGACGGTGCTGTCACGGCGGCCAAAGCCGCCCCTGAACCTGATCCCGAATCCTTGTTCACCGATGTATATGTCTCATACTGATCTTTTTAACGTTTGATATAAAAAGAAAGGGCAAAGCCATGGCAAGGAAAATCATGTTCAAGGAGGCTATTAACGAAGCGATTCGCCTGGAGATGGAAAGGGACGAGACGGTTATCCTGATGGGGTTGGATGTTGCCGGCTCGGCGGGTACAGGCCAGGAACGTGATTCCTGGGGGGGTGTCCTGGGAGTGACCAAGGGTCTTTATCATCAGTTCCCGGATCGGGTTTTTGATGCACCAATTTCCGAGTCTTCCTACATCGGTGCCGCCGTTGGGGCCTCAGCCTGCGGTATGCGGGCCATTGGTGAATTGATGTTTGCTGATTTCCTCGGCGTCTGTTTCGATCAACTCTATAACCAAGCCGCCAAATTCCGTTACATGTTCGGTGGCAAAGCGATCACGCCGGTGACCATCCGCACAATTATCGGCGCCGGTTTCTGTGCCGCCGCCCAGCATTCACAAAGTCCCTATTCGATATTCACCCATGTCCCCGGGCTGAAATGCATTGTTCCCTCGAATGCCTACGATGCAAAAGGTCTGCTGACCACAGCAATTCAGGATGATGACCCCTGCATATTCTTTGAACACAAGGCCCTGTACACCGTTAAAATGGAGGTTCCTGAAGAGCATTACAGGATCCCCCTTGGCAAGGCCAATATCCTGCAGGAAGGAAAAGATGCCACAATCGTAGCCCTGGGTCTGATGGTGGGTGTCGCGACCAAGGCCGCCAAACAGCTGGAGAGAGATGGCATCAGCTGCACAATTATAGATCCGCGAACCACCTCCCCGCTTGATCATGACGCGATTTTTTCCAGTGTCAAGAAGACCGGACGACTTATTGTCGTCGATGAGGACAGCAGTCGTTGTGGATTCGCCGCCGATATTATCGCCATGACGGCCCAGGAGGTTTTCTCTTCACTGAAGTCGGCACCGCAAATGGTCACACCGCCCTTTGTTCCAGTCCCCTTTGCGAAAAATCTCGAAACAGCTTACATTCCCAGTGCTGCCAGGGTTGAAGCGGCAGTACGCCAGACAATGGAGTAAATCACTATGAGTGATAGGAAGATTTTTCCCCTGACGATTCCCAAATGGGGGTTGACCATGGAAGAGGGGTCGATCGACGTCTGGCTGATGGCCGAAGGGGATGAGGTTGACATCGACAGCGAGGTGGTGGAGATTTCCAGCGACAAAATTGTCCAGGCGATTGAAAGCCCGGTTGCAGGAATTCTCCGGCGCATTATTGGCGAAGAAGGAGAAGATTATCCGATTCAGACATTGATCGGCATTATCGCTGACGCGGATGTTACAGATGAGGAGATTGATGCTTTTATCGCCCGGTATCAGCAATCAGCGCCGGCCGCGGAGCAGACCGCCGTGGATGACGACAGGTCAGATCGAGAGGAATTAACGACATTCCCCACAAAATCGGTTTCAAAAATGCGCGCAGCCATCGCGAAAACCGTAGTTGCGTCATGGACGATTCCGCAGTTTCCGGTCACCGTGGCGATTAACATGGGGGCTGCCAAGCGCCTGCGTACTGAACGTAAAGAAGCGGGACAGTCCGTCTCAATGACCGACATCCTTACTAAGGCCTGTTCTAGAGCGATGGAAAAATATCCGATGATCAATGCTGGTCTGGGTGACAAGGAGTTTATTCTTCATCCGCAAATCAACATCGCAATCGCCGTCGCCGCTGATGATGATTTGATGATGCCGGTCATCAAGGGGTGTGAAACGCTCAGTCTGGAAGAGATTTCCGCAGCCTCCGGCCAGCTTATAGACAAAATCAGGGACGGCTCTATCGGGACGGATGACTTGACGGGGGGCAATTTTGCCATCTCCAACCTGGGGATGTTCGGGGTCGAGCAATTTGCTGCTCTGGTTCCCCCGGGCATGGCCGCTATCCTCGCCGTTGGCGGAATCAGGGAGGAGGTCGTGGTGATCGACGGTGAGGTGGAGACAGCCGCTATGATGCGAGTGACCTTGATGGCGGATCATCGGATCGTCGATGGGCTCTGTGCCGCCAGATTTCTAGGTGAACTTTCGCGTCAGCTGGAAAAACCGGGAGAATGATAACCTGATACGCCCGTTAAGCATTTGAACGAGTCTTCCCGACACCAGTCTGCCGACCGTAAAAAGAAACGCCCACGATCGTTACATTGTGGCCGCTTCCTTTTACGGTGAAGCGGGAAAGGGACTTTTGCTTATTCTATCGATCGTGGCATCGGACTGCGTTATCTCCCCAATCGCGTTCGTCAGGCCCAGAGCACAACGACACCTGTCGGTCAGCATTTTAAGCACGGAAAACCATCGATCTCTGAACCACGGGCTTTTGTCATTGACCAAAGGATGCGAAAACTATTCATTTCTTTCACCACCGAAACCATCAATCCCCGACCTCGGTTCGTGGATTAATCCGACCAGTGATAGTATTTGATGAGGTACAGTACGGCATGACCTTTTCTTTGACATGCTGTCTCCATTCGATTACAGTTACCTATGTATTTAATAAAGTGGACATCAGAGTTTGAACGTTGGATCAACCGCCTTCGCGACCGCCCAACTCGTATCCGCTTACTGAGGCGTCTTGAAAAAGCCCAACGCGGTCTTCTTGGCGATGTCAGCCCGGTAGGAGAGGACGTGTTTGAAATGCGAGAGTTTTACGGTCCAGGCTGGCGGATGTATTATATGCAGCAAGGCGACCGGCTGGTTGTGATGCTTGGTGGAGGGGATAAAAGCACTCAGACGGATGATATCAAGGCGGCAAAACATCTGGCGAAACAGATCAGGGAGAGTCACAATGACACAGACGAATTTCAATCTTAGCAATATGCCGGAATTCGATATGGCGCAACAAATGCGTGATGAAGTCGATATCGTTGAATATCTACGCCAGGTTCTGGCTGACGGTGACGGTGCTGAACTGGCTGCTGCCTTGGGACATATCGCCAAAGCGCGCGGCATGACGGAAATTGCTAACGCCAGCGGCATCCGCAGAGAAGCGCTTTATAAAGCTCTGCGCCCTCATAGTCAGCCACGCTTTGAGACCATTCAGCGTGTTTGTAAAGCCCTGGGTGTACAGCTCACAGTAGAGCAAAGACACTGACACCCCGCTTTGCCCTGGAAAAAGGTGGCGGCGCTTGGCCTTTGAACAGAATTCTATCGCATCAACCTAAGCGCCCTGCAGCAAACAAAAAACACCACCCTCGACCAACTCTCCACACCAGCCACGCCCTAAAAATCGCCCACGCTCAGCACTTCTCCATGCTGCGGGTGGGGCTGTTGCACTTCTTCTATCGACCACCCAAAAACCGCAGCAACGAAATTGATTTATCGGTCCTCGCGCACCTGCAACCTCAGCCGCCGGAGACATCAACCTCCGACATCGTTCCGTGGTTTAACTCTACGAGAGCATTGGGAGTTAAACCAACCTGACCCACAACTCACGACCATAAGAGCACGAAACGCCCACGGATACCAAATCGTGGGCGTTTCTTATGATGCAGGGTTTTCAGTAAATGCAAACCTAGACCGAAATTAATCCTTCAAAATAAATGCAAAGCGATTTACAAGACGCGACAGCCTTCACGCAAATTCAGTGTCGGGAGTTCGAGTCTAACTTATCCAGACGCCCCAGATTCATGCGCAACAGTGTTCCGCCAAGACGTTGGGGCTGTTCCATATCATGGGTGGCACAGACAACGGTTATCCCTTGTGGCGGCAGTTGGCGGATCAGGTTTTCAATCAGGGGCACGCTACTTGTGTCAATATTGGCTGTGGGCTCATCAAGTAACAGTAGTTCAGGTTTCAGAACCAGGGCGCGAGCAAGGGCGACGCGCTGTTTTTCACCGCTTGAAAGGGTGGCTGCCTTACGCTCTGCAAATCCACTTAAGCAGACCTGCTTCAGTACTTGCTCTATAATCTGTTGCTGCTGATGGTGGGGGATTTTTCTGACCTTCAGTCCAAAGCACAGATTGTCCTTGACGGTACCGGTCAGTAGGTATGGAGATTGTTCAACCAAGGTGATGCGGCGGCGCAGTTGCAGATGCTGTAAATCAGGATAAGAGGGAAACCGAATCGTACCTTCAGTGGGTGTCAGAAGTAGCGCCAGTACCTTGAGCAGGGTTGATTTGCCAGAACCGTTGGCACCGATCAGGGTATAGATTGTTCCAGCCTGTAAATCGAGGTCAGCAACCGCTAAGGAAAAGTCGGAGCTTAAGCGACAGCAGATATTTTTTAATGAAATTAACGTATTCATGTCAGGTTTTCTGCTGAAAGTAGTTGAGCAGCAGATTAACAAGCAAAGCAACCAGTAGCAGAATGATCCCCAGGGCGAGACCAAAGGCAAACTCCCCTTTGCTGGTCTCAAGGGCAATGGCAGTGGTCATGGTGCGGGTGGAACCCCGGATGTTGCCACCCAGCATCATAGCGACACCAACTTCGGAGATGGCACGTCCAAAACCGACCACCACCGCCGCGACCACGCCGAAACGAATTTCCCGGATCAGCAGCAGTTTGGCCTGTAAAGGAGACGCCCCGAGGGTTGTTGCCGTAGTTAGAATCCGTTGGTCGGCACCGACAACCACCGTAAGTGAATAATTGGCTATCAGTGGTGCCGTTAGGATCGACAGGCCAATAATGATCGCTGTCGGCGTGAACAGAAGCCCTAAAGAGCCAAAAGGACCCTGGCGACTGAAAAGTCCGTAGAGGATCAGCCCTACAACAACGGTGGGCAAGGCCATTAGCGTGTTGAGCAGGGTGATGATCAATCGGCGCCCACGGAATTGCTTCAGGCCAACTAGCACACCCATGGGAATACCAAGGCAAGAGGCTATCAATACACCGCAGATCGATGCGTACAAAGACGTAACAATAATCTGCAGCAATTGACGATCCAGAGTGCTAATCAGGATCAATGCCTGCCACAAGGATTCAACAAGATAATCCATGAGCTAAATCATCTCAGTGTCTGCCGTAGTCCGGTGCTCTAATCGTAAACAAAGAAGAGTTGTTGGCCATTAATGCTAAACCCTCTGATCAGATCGCGGGCTTGTTGCCCGGTCAGATAATCGATCAAGGCCTCGGCCCCTTGCTTGTTGACATGGGGGTGTCGCTGCGGGTTAACCGCAATGACGCCATAGGGATTGAACAGGCGCTCATCGCCTGCGACCACGATGATCAAATCGGTTTTGCCCAGATAGGCCAGATAAGTGCCGCGGTCTGCGAGAGTGTATCCTTGCATTTCCGTCGTCATCTGAATGACTTCCCCCATACCACGTCCTGATTCTACATACCAACGCCCCTGTGGCTCAATCCCAGCCATCTGCCATAGTTGCTTTTCCATTATGTGGGTGCCCGACATGTCAGCACGTGAGACGAAAGGTACGCCGGATGCGACAATTTTATTGAAGGCCGCGACTGCATCGTTGCTCTCATTGATTCCCGCCGGATCCGCCGTCGGGCCGAGAATAACAAAATCGTTGTACATCAGATCAAAGCGTTCCACTCCGAACCCGGCTGCAACGAAAGCTTCTTCCTGGGCTTTGGCGTGAACCATGAGGATGTCGGCATCGCCTCGTTCGCCGATTTTAATTGCTTGGCCGGTTCCGACGGCAATGACATGAACCTGAATATTGTTTTGCTGTTCAAATGGGGGTAGCAGGATCTGCAGCAACCCGGAATTTTCCGTGGAGGTGGTTGTTGCTAACACCAACCGCTCCTGGGCAAAGCAGACACTTGAAAAAAACAGAAATGTACAGATAAGCAATGGCTTTATCAGATAACGCATTGTCACCTCCTAAAAATAACTATAAATAACCGAAAATAACTTTAACTGACAAAATCTTATACTGGAGCAAGACTGTCAAGAGCAAAAAACATTTATGGGATTTTAAAAAAATCGCTGCGGAGTCTGTCTGATGAACAGATGATCAGGCACGAGGAGATGTAACAGCAGATCAGCTGGGATGAGAGTGTAGTAGGCGCCCACTCAAGGACAGATCGTATCCGGGCAAATGATCGATGAGGTGATGGAAATCGGAGTGTTGAAGTAATTCCAGCAACTGCTGGATGGCAGGGTGAAAAAACAGATCCTGGGGAATAATCATGTCGAATCGCTCCCAGGCAAGGGGAAGAAAATCAAGTCCCAACAGGGTAGCAACCGGACGGATGGCCGCACCGATATCTGCGCGACCGGCGAGAATTTCAAGGCCCACTTCCAGATGACCGGCAACTTCTCTTTCATAACCGACAACCTGCTCCGGATCGATATTGTGGTGCGCTAGCTGACGATCCTGTAGTAGGCGGGTACTGGTGCCGGCATGGCGGTTGACAATAACTAAACCCTTTTCAACGACGTCTTTGAGAGTCGAGATATTGTTCGGATTATCTTTGGCTACAAGAAAACCTTGCTCCCTTCGGCAAAAATTGACGACAGCAGGCGCTTTTTCGAGTAATTCTTCTGTGTATGAGAAATTGAATTCACTCCCATTTTCTTGTGGCAGGTGGCTAGTGGCAATTTGACATAGGCCCCGCCTCAGAGCAGCCAGCCCACCGAAACTGCCAAGATTTCCAAAAGCAATATTGTGTCCAGGGTGATGCTGCATGTAAAGATCCAGTGTTCGATCCAGAAGAATATCTGTGCTGCCGGAAATAACCAGAAGATTGTCTGGAAAGATAATGTTACCCGCAGAGTTGGGGTAATTGATGGTCTTGCTGTCAATCCATTGTTCCACCAAGTGTTCAGGGAAGACCCATTTGCCGGTAATCTTGGTCGCCGGTAGACCCTTTTCTGTGATAAGGGAATAAACCAGTTTTTCGTTGATCCCCAACAGTCGGGCCACTTCTTTAGTTGATAACAGTTTGTGCATAGTGTAGGACAGCTCTGGGTTAAAAGTTAGTTATTCTTCGATTATAGGTGCAGCATTAAATTAAAGCCAAGGATTAACTAATCAGAACATCAGGAAGCGGCAACCAGATAAAAGGGTTACCCGGCGTGTGTCTCTGGTGCTCGACCGGTAGTAACAGGAAAGACATTTACAGGTTAAGGCCTTTGAAATTTTCTCTTTTCAGCGGCAGCCACAGACATCTGTCTTTAGCCAGTCTATAGAAGTAAAAGATTTACCGTAAAGTAATCAACAATCTTTAGTCGATTCGGAACCCTGGTTTATTCTGCGGAACCGTAAAGATTTCTAATAACGACCAACGGGTAGTTGATCCCATAGTTTCCATTAATTGTTAATGTCATCTGCTTTCGCGGGTTGATTGGGACTCCGCCGTCCTACAACTCACTAGATTCAGAACATTCACCAACCTAACTTGAAATCTGCAGGTTGGGCTGCTTTGCATTTTGTCCTGCAATCGGATCTCACATCACCTAGAACTTTTAATACCACCGGCGGCTTTTGCATGGCGAGATGTTTTTATGTCCTCAAAAGCTTATCGTTGCCGGAAACGAATTTACATTGACTCTTGCTATTGCCCTGATTACTATTTCGTTACCGGAAACGATAGCAGGAGGATAAAATGGATATTGAGAAAAAACGCCCAGGACGCCCCAGAAAGCACGTTTCGGATCAAGCACGGGTCAACGCATGGCGCCGGGAGAAACGGCACTCAGGGAGGCGATTGGACTGCCAGGTGAACGATTCAGCATCGTGGCGCATCAAGCGACTGTC
>JAGYPB010000066.1 GCA_018399135.1 Deltaproteobacteria bacterium
TGAAGCAGAATTCAGAATATAGAATATAGAATATAGAATTTGCGGGCCTCAAGCTTCTTACTCCTGTATTCTGTATTCTATATTCTGCCTTTAAATTACACAAATTTCACAATACGGATAAAATCCTCGGCTTTGAGGCTGGCACCGCCAACCAGGGCACCGTCAATATCACTCTGGGCCATCAGCCCATCAACATTGTTCGGCTTGACACTGCCACCATACAGAATGCGCGTGGCTGCGGCGATATCCTGATTGTACAACCCCTGCAATAAGCCGCGGATAAAGGCGTGGGCTTCCTGCGCTTGTTCATTGCTGGCGGTGACCCCGGTACCGATCGCCCATACCGGCTCGTAGGCGATGACAACGTCGGTCATCTGTGCAGCCGTTATCCCTGCCAAACCTTCCTTGACCTGGCTCGTCAGGACCTCAAGCATCTGATGGGTTTCACGCTCCTGCAAGGTTTCGCCGATACAGAGGATAGCACCAAGACCAGCGTTGATGGTCGCGCTGACTTTTTGATTGATGAACTGATTGGTTTCGTTCAGCAATTGACGGCGTTCCGAATGGCCACTGATGATGTATGTGCAGCCGGCGTCTTTAAGCAGGGCAGGGGATACCTCACCAGTAAAGGCGCCGTTTTCTGCCGGGTAACAGTTTTGCGCCGCTAGCTGGATAGGTGATTTGGTGATTTGTGTGGAAACACGGGCCAGGGCAGTAAAGACCGGTGCAATGACGATATCACGATCGTCGATGGTAGACAGTTGTTGAACCAGTTCTGCCGCCAGTTGACTGGACTCTTCAAGGGTTTTATGGAGTTTCCAGTTGCCGGCAATCATCGGTTTACGCATAGTGTGTCTCCTTGTTTAAGCTTTATCAGAAAGGGCAACGACCCCCGGCAACGCTTTGCCTTCCAGAAATTCCAGAGAAGCGCCGCCACCGGTAGAAATGTGGGTCATCTTGTCCTGTAGTTTGGCTTTATTAACCGCCGCAACCGAGTCGCCGCCACCAATAATTGACAGGCAATCGCTATCCGCCAGCGCTTCAGCAACAGCCAGGGTCCCTTTGGCAAAAGCGTCGAATTCGAAAACCCCCATTGGCCCATTCCACAGCACTGTTTTGGCGGTGGCAATCTGCTGCTGATAGGTGGCAATGGTTTGTGGCCCGATATCAAGCCCCATGCCGGTAGCCGGAAACTGATCGTTGCTGACAACAGTAAAGGGGCTGTCGGCCGCAAAGGTATCGGCTGCCAGATGATCGGTCGGCAGGAAGATATTGACCTTTTTCTGTTTGGCCTTTGCCAGCAGATCAAGGGCCATATCCAGACGATCCTCTTCCACTAAAGAAGAGCCAATGGAAATGCCTTGCGCCTTAAGAAAGGTGTAGGCCATGCCTCCACCGATGAGGATAGCGTCGACCTTTTCCAGCAGTTTTTCGATGACGGTAATCTTGTCACTGACTTTGGCGCCACCCAGGATAGCGACAAAGGGACGTTGTGGATTGTCGAGAGCGCCACCTAAATATTGCAGTTCGTTTTGCATGAGAAAGCCGGCGACTGCCGGTTTAAGAATGCGGGCGACACCTTCGGTTGACGCATGAGCACGATGGGCGGTGCCGAAGGCGTCATTTACATAGACATCAGCAAGAGCCGCTAATTGCTCGGCAAAGGCCGGATCATTGTCGGTTTCACCGGCGTGGAAACGGACGTTTTCCAGCAGCATCAGTTGACCGGTTTCGAGCTTGTCTGCCAGTGCCATGGTCTCGTCACCGATACAGTCAGGAGCCATCAACACATCTTGACCGAGCAGCGATGCTAAATAGGCCGCTACCGGTTCCAGACTCGCTGCCGGATCGGGTTTGCCTTTTGGCCGTCCGAGGTGGGAAGCAAGAATGAGCCTGGCGCCGTTTTTGAGGAGGTAGTTGATAGTAGGCAAGGCCGCGCGAATACGCGTGTCATCAGTGATCGTGCCCTGTTTGTCGATGGGCACATTGAAGTCAACACGACAGAAAACACGTTTTCCGGTGACGTTAATATCTTCGATGGTTTGTTTGTTGAACATGGTCATTCCCTAAATATCTCAACAAGAGGATGTTACTGCTGTTTAGCCACATAGTTAACCAGGTCAACCACGCGGTAGGAATATCCCCATTCGTTGTCGTACCAGGACAGTACCTTGACCATTTTGCCGCCGATGACGTTGGTGTTCAGGGCATCAAGGGTCGATGAAGCAGGTGAGCCGTTAAAATCACGGGAGACGAGGGGGAGCTCGCAGTAATCGAGAATTCCTTTAAGTTCATTCTCTGATGCCTGTTTCATTGCCCGGTTGATTTCTTCAACGGAGGTTTCTTTTTCGGTTTCGACGACGAGATCGACCAGAGAGACGTTGGGGGTCGGGACGCGAATCGCCATGCCGTCGAGCTTGCCTTTGAGGGCCGGCAACACCAGGGAGATTGCCCGAGCAGCGCCGGTGGAAGTCGGAATCATTGACAAAGCGGCTGCGCGGGCGCGGCGCAGATCCTTGTGGGGGAGGTCAAGAATGCTCTGGTCGTTGGTGTAGGCATGGATAGTGGTCATCATGCCACGAACAATACCAAAATTTTCCAGCAACACCTTGGCGACCGGCGCCAGGCAGTTGGTGGTGCAGGAGGCGTTGGAAATGACCTGGTGGGTGTTCTGGTAGTCTTTTTCGTTGATCCCCATGCAGATGGTGACATCAGCATCCTTGCCGGGCGCTGTGACGATGACTTTGGCGGCACCGGCGGTCAGGTGCATGGCGGCCTTGTCGCGGTCACTGAAAAAACCCGTTGATTCGATGACTATCTCAACGCCCAGTTCCTTCCAGGGCAGTTGTGACGGATCGCGCTGGGAGAGGATCTGAATTTTTTTGCCGTTTACGGTCAGGTTTGCGCCATCGGTGCTGACATCGCCGGCAAAGGTGCCATGGACAGAATCATATTTGAACAGATGGGCCAGGGTGGCAGCATCGGTCAGGTCATTAATGGCAACAACATCCATGCTGTTGGTTTGCGCAGCAATCCGTAGCACATTACGGCCAATACGTCCAAATCCGTTAATTGCAACTTTTACAGACATTCATTTCCTCCTTGGGGTCAGATATCTAAAAGAGATATCCAAAAGATATTGGGGGTATCTGGTGAACGAAAAAAAACGGAATTCATTTACGGAATTCCTCTGATAAGCATGTCGTGGTTACTTTTATTAAATACAGTTCAACATACATAAAAAAGTCCGTTTTGACTATCTATTTCCTCCGGTTTAGAGAAAAATGTCGGGATAGTTTATGGTTGCGGCAAGCGTCTGTTTTCGGTATAAGGACAACGCTTGCGTGGGGATGAAAGGACACATGACACGGTGCGCGTCTGTTTGCTGGCCAGTGGAAGTCGTGGAAACAGTACCCTTATCGAGGCGGACAATACCCGGCTGCTGATTGATGCCGGGTTGTCAGGTAAGGAGACACAGCGGCGTTTGGCATATCTTGATCTGTGCTGCGATGATATTGATGCGATTCTGGTGACCCATGAACACCACGACCATGTTGGTGGGATTGGCCCTCTGGCAAGGCGTCATCACTTGCCGGTTTATATTGACAGCAGAACCTGTGCGGCGTTGACGCAGCTCGGCACTATTCCACAATGCCGTGAGTTTGATGCCGGTGATAGCTTTGAGCTGAATAACCTGTTGATTTCATCTTTCTCTACGACTCACGACGCTATCAATCCTGTTGGTTTTACCATCGATTCACGTGAAGGCAAGGTGGGCTATGCGACTGATCTGGGCATCGCCACACGCTTGATTGCCGATCGTCTGCACCAGTGCCGGGTGTTGGTGCTGGAAGCCAATCACGATGAACAGATGTTGATTGATAGTGCTTACCCCTGGGCATTGAAGCAGCGCATTCGCAGCCGTCATGGACACCTCTCCAACGAGCAGGCCTGTCTGTTGCTTGATGATATCGGCTGGCCCGGCCTCGAAGCACTTTTTCTGGCGCATTTGAGTGAGGAAAACAACTGTACCAGACTGGTTACATCCCTTTTTCAGCAGTTTGTTCAGAATAAGGACTATCGGACCCAGGTGATTGTCGGCTCTCAGTCCCGGGTCAGCGCCTGTTTTCATGATACGGGCGCGGTTGTTACTGCCTCTGAGGCTGATCAACCTTTTTTAATTGCAAGCAAGATCTAACCCCCCCGCATTTTGCTGGGTTAAACTGAAGGGATACAAGAGTCAGAATGTAAGAAGTCTTTGCCGGATGAAGCCCTGGATTTCTTCTGTATTCTACATTCTGAATTCCACTACCTTCGTGTTTGTAGCGGGGGAGTTTAATGTCACGGAGTCATTGCCATGATCTGGAAAATCATTGTCGGCCTCAAAGCCGGTATCACCGACGCCCGGGGTAACCGGGTGAAAAAAGATATTGCTGAGCATCTGGGTATCGAGCTGGACGTTGTTCGCACCCATGATGTCTACACTGTCGATGCGAGTCTTTCTGACGCTGATGTGGAACGCGTTGCTCATGGCCCTTTCAGTGATTCGGTCATTCAGGATGTGGCTATTAATCAACCGTTAACCCGTGACTGTGACATGCTTATCGAGGTTGGATTTCGTCCCGGAGTCACTGATAATACCGGGCGTACTGCCAAAGAAGCGATACAGTATCTGGTTGATCGACCTTTTGCGCCTGAAGAGGGGGTTTATACTTCCACCCAATATCTGTTCAAGGGGCTTCACGACAAGGTCACCGCCGAGAAGATTGCTGGAGATCTGCTGGCTAACGGATTGATTCAACGGTGGACTATTCTGGCGAAAGGGGAGACGGAACCGCCTGTCGATGCGGCCGCCATTCCCCGGGTTGTTGGGCAGGTATCAACTGAGGTCCGACAGATTGACCTGAATGTCAGTAATGAACAGCTTGTGCAGATCAGCCGTGACGGCATGCTCGCCCTGACCCTGGAGGAGATGCACAGGATTCGCGATCATTTTACTGATCCGCAAGTGATAAGCCAACGTCAGCAATGCGGTCTGGGTTCTCAGATTACCGATGTCGAGTTGGAAGCCCTCGCCCAGACCTGGAGTGAGCACTGCAAGCATAAGATTTTTGCTGCCCGGGTTTTTTACGAAGATGAGCAGGGGCGTAAGGAGCAGATCGATTCCCTGTTTAAAACCTTTATCGTCGGTGCGACCCGTGAAGTGCGAAAAAATCTGGGAGAGAAGGACTTTTGTCTGTCGGTCTTCAAGGATAATGCCGGGGTGATCACCTTTAATGATGATTGGAGCCTGGTGTTCAAAGTTGAAACCCACAATTCCCCCAGCGCCCTTGATCCTTACGGTGGCGCCCTGACCGGAATTGTCGGAGTCAATCGTGATGGTATGGGAACCGGTATGGGAGCCCGGCTGATCTTCAACACCGATGTCTTCTGCTTTGCTTCCCCTTTTTATGATCAGCCGTTGCCCCCGCGTCTGCTGCATCCGCGGCGGATTTTTGAAGGGGTTGTTGAGGGCGTTGAGCACGGCGGAAACAAAAGTGGCATCCCCACAATTAATGGTTCCATCCAGTTTGATGAACGCTTTGCCGGCAAGCCGCTGGTGTATTGCGGTACCGCTGCGCTGATGCCGCGCTTGCTCAATGGTCAACCCTGTCACGAGAAGAAAGTCCAGATTGGTGATCATATCGTGATGACCGGTGGGCGTATCGGTAAGGATGGAATTCACGGTGCGACCTTTTCATCGGAGGAGCTGCACGAGGGCTCCCCGGTTACCGCAGTGCAGATCGGAGACCCTATTACCCAGCGCAAGATGTTTGATTTTCTGCTGTTGGCACGCGATCGTGGTCTATATACGTCAATTACTGATAACGGTGCTGGTGGCTTATCTTCTTCCGTGGGAGAAATGGCTGAAGATACCGGTGGTTTTGAGTTACATCTGGATCGTGCGCCCCTCAAGTACCAGGGGTTGCGCCCGTGGGAAATCCTCATTTCCGAAGCGCAGGAACGCATGACCCTGGCGGTACCACCAGAACATCTCGATAAATTTATCACTCTGGCTAAAGAGATGGATGTTGAAGCCACAGATTTGGGGGTATTTACCGACAGTGGTTATTTTAATTGCCTCTATCAAGGTCAGACTGTCTGTTGCTTGTCCATGGAGTTCATCCACGAAGGGGTACCGCAGATGCAGCTTCCCGCCAAGTGGATACCACCACTGGTGAACGAACCTGCTTTTGCGGAACCTGGCGATTATGCACAGGTGCTGGAGCAACTGCTTGGCCGCCTGAATATCTGTTCCAAGGAAGCGGTTGTGCGCCGTTATGATCATGAGGTTCAAGCCGGGACGGTGGTCAAACCGCTGACCGGTGTAACTAACGATGGCCCTTCGGATGCCGCCGTTTTCCGGCCACTGCTCGACAGTTTCGAAGGGGTTGTGGTCGCTCACGGCATCTGTCCCTCCTACAGTGACATCGACACCTACCATATGATGGCTTGTGCCATTGATGAAGGATTACGCAACTATGTGGCGACCGGTGGAAACATTGAGCATGTTGCCGGGCTTGACAACTTTTGCTGGTGCGATCCGGTCTTGAGTGAAAAAACCCCTGATGGCCCTTACAAGGCAGCTCAGTTGGTGCGGGCCAATCAGGCTCTGTACGACTATTGTGTCGCTTTCGGCGTACCGTTGATTTCCGGCAAGGATTCGATGAAGAACGACTATCAGATCGGCGACCGCAAGATATCGATTCCACCTACCGTGTTGTTTTCCGTCATCGGCAAGATCGCGGATGTCCGCCTTGCTGTCACCATGGATGTTAAAAAGCCGGACGATCTGGTTTACCTTCTTGGGCGCACCGAGGATGAGCTGGGCGGCTCCGAATATTACGCCCAATTAGGGCATCTTGGTGCTCATGTCCCTCAAGTCAATGCAACAGTGGCACTGCAACGTTATCGCACGCTGAATCAGGCGCAACAGCAAGGGTTGTTGGCTTCCTGCCATGATTTGTCCGATGGCGGTCTTGGTGTCACTCTGGCGGAATCGGCTTTTGCCGGTGGTTATGGTATGGATGTCGATCTGGCTCTGATTGATGCGCCGGCGGATCTGCGTGCTGATAAATTGTTGTTTTCCGAATCCCAGAGCCGCTTGCTGATCACCGTTGCGCCGCAGCATCAAGTCGCGGTTGAGGAGCTTTTCTGTGGACAAAGCTGTGCGCTGATAGGCAAGGTGGTTGAAGCACCTGAACTGAAGGTTCGCGATGGTGCCGGTCGTGTTCTGGTTCAGACTCCGCTGGATCGTTTGAAGAGTGCCTGGCAGGCGCCGTTGAAGGAGATGTGATATGGCTGCAAAGGTCAGAGCAATTGTTATTTCCGGCAATGGCACCAACTGTGAACGGGAGGTTGCCCACGCCTGCCGTCTGGCCGGCGCAGATACGGATATTGTCCATATTTCAGAACTGTTGGCCGACCGGTCTCGTCTTGACGACTACCATTTTCTTAATCTGGCCGGTGGCTTTCTTGATGGCGATGACCTTGGTAGTGCCAAGGCCGGCGCCAATCGCTTGACCCATGCCCGGGTTGCCGGCCGTCAGGATTCCCTCGCTGATGATCTGCGCCGTTTTGTTGCTGCCGGCAAACTGGTGATGGGAGTATGTAATGGGTTTCAGCTGCTGGTCAAAATGGGTTTATTGCCATCCTTTGATGGCGATTTTCGCCAAAACTGTACCTTGACATTCAATGATCGTGGACGCTTTGAAAATCGCTGGTGCAATCTTCAGGTCAACAATCATTCCCCATGCATTTATACCAGGGGTCTGACGGATATTTTTCTGCCGGTGCGCCATGGTGAAGGGAAATTTGTCACCGATTCACCGGAAACACTTGAGCGGTTGGAAAAGGAGCAACTGGTTGTTGTGCGTTATGCCGATGCGCAGGGTGACCCAACGCTGATTTACCCCGACAACCCGAACGGTAGTGTCGCAGCGATTGCCGGCATTTGCGACCCGTCAGGTAGAGTTTTTGGCCTGATGCCACACCCCGAAGCCTATGTGCACCGTACCCACCATCCACGCTGGACTCGAGAGGACTTGCCCGAAGAGGGACTGGGACTTGCTTTATACCGGAATGCGGTAGATTTTATTGCCGCAACATTGATCTAACATGCTGAATCCAGCAAGGGAGTTTTAAGCTATTCTATGTTTGACAAACTTCACGAAGAATGTGGTGTCTTTGGCATCTTTGGCCATCCGGAAGCAGCTAACCTGACTTATCTCGGGCTTTATGCATTACAACATCGCGGCCAGGAAGGTTGTGGCATTGTTGCATCGGACGGTCTGCACTTAAAATCACATCTGGGCATGGGGCTGGTTGCCGATGTTTTTCGCCGGGATGATATTTTTGAGCGTCTGCCCGGACGCTCGGCCATCGGTCATGTGCGCTATTCGACCGCCGGTGGCAATGATATTAAAAACGTTCAGCCGATCATGGTCGATTATTCGCGCGGCAGCATCGCGGTGGCGCATAATGGTAACCTGGTCAATGCTCAGGAGTTGCGCAACGCTCTGGAGAAGAGCGGCTCGATCTTTTCGACAACGTCAGACACGGAAGCCCTTATCCATCTGCTGGCCCGTTGCCAGTCCGATTCCCTTGTCGATCGCCTGTGTGAGGCTCTGATACAGATCAGGGGTGCTTACAGTCTGGCAATTCTCACTGAAACCCGGATGATTGCTGTGCGTGATCCCAATGGGTTTCGCCCTTTAAGCCTTGGTAAGCTGGATGGCGCGTTTGTTGTCGCCTCTGAATCTTGTGCTTTTGATCTGATTGAAGCGGAATATATTCGTGAAGTTGAGCCGGGTGAAGTGATTGTTATCGATAAAAACGGCATGCAGTCGTATTTTCCCTTCCCGAAGGAAAGCCGCAACACTCCCTGTATCTTTGAATATATCTATTTTTCGCGCCCTGACAGTCGTATTTTCAATCGCATGGTTTATCCGGTGCGTAAGGAGTTTGGCCGCCAACTGGCACGCCAGTTTCCCGTCGATGCTGATCTGGTCATGGCGGTTCCCGATTCAGGTGTGCCGGCAGCAATGGGTTTCGCAGAAGAAGCCGGTTTGCCCTTTGAGCTTGGTCTGATACGTAACCATTATGTTGGTCGAACTTTTATTGAACCACAACAGTCTATCCGCCATTTCGGGGTCAAGCTTAAGCTGAATCCGGTGCGTGATGTGATCGAAGGCAAGCGTGTTGTTGTTGTTGACGATTCGATCGTCCGCGGGACGACCTCGCGCAAGATTGTCAAAATGATCCGCAATGCCGGCGCCCGTGAAGTGCATGTCCGGATTTCCAGCCCACCAACCAGTTTCCCGTGTTTTTACGGGATTGATACTCCCTCAAGAAAAGAGCTGATTTCCGCGTCTCATACCATTGATGAAATTGCTCGTTACATCACTGCCGATTCCCTTTGCTACCTGAACCTTGACGGTTTGCATGCCGCCCTTGCACAGTTTGGTGATCACAAAATCGATTTTTGTGAAGCCTGTTTCAGTGGTAATTATCCAGTCAAGTTTCCGCGGCTGAGAGAATCTAATCAACTGGGACTATTCTGATATGATACAGTTATATGCAGTATATTTATTCACCCAGATTCGAGGAGTGTAAGATGAGTATCAAAGAAGAACTGAAAACGATTATTTGTGAAATGTCCTACGAGGAACGTGAAGTGACTCTTGTTTCGGGCCGGAAAAGCAATTTTTATTTCGACGGCAAGCAAACCACCCTTCATGCTCGTGGTGGGCTCCTGGTCGGTAAGGCCTTCTGGGAAGAGGTCAAGTCCTTTGGAGGCCGGATCGACGGTGTCGGCGGCTTGACGATGGGGGCAGACCCTATCGCTACAGCGACTTCCATTGCCGCCGGTCTGGAAGGTGCTGAAGTTCACGCTTTTATTATCCGTAAAGAGCCTAAAGGCCATGGTACCGGACAGTGGCTTGAAGGTCGTAAAAATCTCCCCCCTGGCTCCCGCGTTGTCATTGTAGAAGATGTTACTACCACCGGTGGATCATCATTAAAAGCGGTGGAACGTGCCGAGGAAGAGGGGCTGGTTGTCGCCGGAATAATCACCCTGGTTGACCGCGAAGAAGGCGCCCGGGAGATGATTGAAGGCGCAGGACAGGTATTGCGGGCGGTGTTTACTAAAGCTGAAGTAGTAGGGTAGGGAAAAGCAGAATATTGAATTCAGAATATAGAATATAGAATTCAGGCAGTTAAGCTCCTGTATTCTGTATTCTGTATTCTGCTCTTGCCTCATTCCTCATCCGGTATTTTATAGATATCAAGCACGCCGGTCAGGGTTTTTAAGCGCTCACGGTCAATCCGGCGGGTGTCGCCGACGACGCCGAGGATGACTCGGTCGACGCCTGTTGATTGATGAAAGTCACAATCCTGCTCTACCAAAAACTCCTTCACCTGCTCAACTTCTATTTCTGTTGCCTGTTTTTTCATGATCACCAGCATTGTTACTTGCTCCCTCTGGCGTGAGTTCGCTCCAGACTGCGGCTTTCATCAATAACGCGTTCAAACAGTCTGACAACGGCAGCGCTATCGAGGGGGCCGGGGTTGTTTTTGTGCATCCGTTCAAAAATCAGTTTTTCCCGTTTGGGATCATAGATGGCGAGATTTAGTACCTTTTTAGCCTCACCTATCTGTACCGCCAGGGCTGCACGTTCGTTAAGAATGCGCAGTAGCTGATCATCCAGTTGATTAATCCGTTCACGTAGTTTGTCGATATCCA
>JAGYPB010000067.1 GCA_018399135.1 Deltaproteobacteria bacterium
TTCTGCCTACAGCCCCTTGAAGCAGTCGCTCAAAGGATTGCCGGCGGCGATCTGGTCGGCGGGTAGCGGCAAATTCGGCGCCAAGCTCAAATGGGCCGGCCTGGATGAGTTGATTCTTGAAAATCGTTCAGACAAACCGGTTTACCTGGTGATCAGCCACACGGGTCAGGGGCCGCAGGTTGAGGTGAAGTCGGCAGTGCATCTGTGCGGCCTCACGACCCATGAAAAGATCATGACCCTGCAGCAGCAGTATGAGGATGCTCATTTCGCCGCCATCGGACCGGCCGGTGAGAACTGGCAACAGGTCCTGATGGGGGCGATTGCCCTGTCGACGGAAAACCAGTTGCGCAGTGGCGAGGATAAACAGCGTTTTGCCGGACGCGGTGGGATGGGCAGCATGATGGGGTATAAGAATGTGCTGGCGCTGGTGGCCCAGGCCCCTGACCAGAAAAAGCCCCTGACTGATGCGGTGAAAAAGGTCAATATCAACGTGGTTAAGGGAGGCGGTGCTGCTCGTTTACAACCGGTCAAGCGTGGCGGCGGAGGTGGCACCTGGGCCGCCTATGATGTGATGCAGCCCTTTCATGCGGTGCCGGTCAATAATTTCCGTCCCCAGGGCAACGATCTGCCCGAGCGGATGTTGCGGGAGAATGTCGAAAAAGAATACGATCTGGAATCCTCCGCCTGTTGGCGCTGTGGTATCACCTGTCATAATTACGTGTATGAAAAAGAGCAGGATGGTACCCGCGGTGAGTTTCTCGCCAAGTTTGACTACGAGCCCCTCAATCTGCTCAGCACCAATATCGGGGTTCACGATCCCGGTCAGGGAGCGCGGCTGATTCAGGCTTGTGATCTGATGGGGATGGATGCTATCAGCCTGGGGGCGACCCTGTCCTACCTGCTGGCGTGGAATGAACGCCATCCCGACCAGCCGTTGCTTGACGGGGTGCGTTTTGGTGATTATGAGAAGATTCGTGAACTGATTCTGGAGACCGGCAGGGGGAACTGTCCCGACCTCGGTAACGGTTCCATGCGCCTGTCACAGAAAACCGGCGAAACCGATTACGCCTATCATGTCAAGGGGCTGGAGATTGCCGCCTATCAGCCGGAAACAAATCCGGGCTACATCTGGGCGATTGCTGGTGGTCATATGACCATGGGAACTTATGGTATGCTGATCCGTGAGGGGAAGACCGATTTTGATTCCTGGGTTGATGCCATTACTCGTGATAAGCTGCAGATCGTCGGTTTCGATATGATCGGATTGTGCAAGTTTTTTGATATTACCAAGGGGATCGGCACACAGATGGTGGTCGATTGCCTGAAAAGTGATTTCAACCTTGAAGTGACCCAGGAGGATCTCAAGGCGGCGGTTCGGCGGGCGTTTATCCTGGGTTTGATCATGGAAAAGCGTCAGGGCTATACGATGGCTGAATATGCTCTGCCGGCTGAAGTGGCAAAAGAACCCAATCCCCACATCAAGGTGCCTGATATCAGCAACCTTGATTACATCGAACAGCTCAGTCAACGCGTCTGGTCGGTGTTTAAGCCGGAGATGGAGCAGGTCGAAAAAGAGCTGCTGGAAAGGTATTGAAGTGAAACTATTATTCCGGAACTTACTGTTAGTCGGTTTTTTTGTGTTTTTTTTCGTATCCACCGTCGTTGCTTTCGAACCAAAAATGCCGGGTCCTCGTGATCGCTGTCCGGTCTGCGGCATGTTTGTTGCCAAATATCCGGAATGGATTGCCACTATTGTTCTTAACGATGGTCATCAGCTATTCTTCGACGGGGCCAAGGACATGTTCCGTTATTATTTCAACCTGCCCGAGGGGAAGGTAACGCCTGAAGATATTGATAGGATTTATGTGACTGAATATTACAGTGCCCGTTATGCGCCGGTAGATGAGGTGTTGTTTGTATTAGGTACTGATGTGTACGGGCCGATGGGGGCCGAGTTGATACCGGTTCGTGGCAGGCAGCATGCGGAAACATTTATGAAAGATTACAGCGGCAACCTGATCCTGAGTTTTGATGAAGTAACAGCAGATATCTTGCCACCGGATTATCGATGAAGCGCAGTGTTGTCTGTCTGACAATTCTGCTAACAGGTGCGGTGCTGCTTGTCAGTTTGTTGTTGTCAGCCCATCTGCATGATCAACGCCACCTGGCAGGATGGCAGGACAAGCGTGATCTGGTTAGCGTGCTGGCCATCACCGACCTGTCACTGAGCAGCGAGGCACGTTACACTCGTCATGTGACTCAGGCTGATCTTTTTTCTGCTTTTCAGGATTTCCCCGCGTCATTTGAGCATTTTCCCACCGGTTCGATGATTCCGCCACGCCCTGCCGGTTACAGCGGGCGGGTATTGTTTGAATCCAGCCAACAGGTTCGGCCGTGATCCTTAATGTTAAACTTCTAGAATACAGCCTGTCGAGTTTATGGCGGCGTAAAGAAAAAAACATCGCTCTGATCATTGTTTACGCCCTGGTTATTGCGACCCTGGGGTCGGTCCTGCTGCTCACTCATGCGCTGAAAACCGAAGCGGTAACCACCCTTACAGCGGCTCCGGAAATAGTCGTACAACGTACTCAAGGGGGGCGACATGAGCTGATTCCCGTCACTTACGCTGAGACGATTGCCGGCTTCCCCGGCGTCGGCAAGGTGACACCGCGGGTCTGGGGGTATTATTACGACTCCCTGATCAAGGCTAACCTGACTCTGGTCGGTGTTGAAGGGTATCACGAACAGCTTGAGTTGCTCGAAGGGCGCTTTCCGCAAGCAGCGGATGAGTGTGTTATCGGTGCCGGGGTGGCGGAGGCCTTCGGTCCGCAGATTGGCGATCTGCTGGTATTGGAGGACAGTAGTAAGCGGCGTTCGGAGTTTCGCGTTACAGGTATCTTCCGTGCTGCTTCGAATTTGCTCACTAATGATCTGGTGGTATTGCAGGAGGCGGCCCTGCGCGATTTCTTTGCCATGCCTGCTGAGTTGGCCACTGATCTGACGGTACAGGTGTACAACCCGCGTGAAGTCAGCACCATCGCCAAAAAAATTGCCTATTTTCTCCCTGACAGCCGCCCGATCACCCGCGAAGAACTGCTCCATACCTATGATTCCCTGTTCAACTGGCGCAGTGGCATGATGCTGGCGGTGTTTATTTCTGCGCTGATGGCCTTTCTGATTCTCGCCTGGGATCGGGCCACCGGCATCAGTGCCGAAGAAAAGCGCGAAATTGGCATTTTAAAAGCCCTGGGGTGGGAAACCTCCCATGTCCTCGGTGCCAAGTTGCGCGAAGCTTTGTTGATTTCACTGACCGCCTTTATTGTCGGGCTGTTGCTGGCCTGGTTGCATGTGTTCGTACTCGGAGCTCCTTTGCTGATGCCCCTGTTAAAGGGTTGGTCGGTGCTCTTTCCGACTTTTGATCTGACCCGGGTAGTGGATTTATATCAACTGGCGGTGCTCGGCTGTGTGACCATCATCCCCTATCTGGCCTGTACCCTGATTCCGGCCTGGAAAGCTGCCAGCAGCGATCCCGATGATGTGATGCGAGGCTGACAATGAGTGTAGATATCAACAACAACGGGCCGCTGATTCGCATCGAAGATGTCAGCAAAATTTATCATCAGGACAAGCCTGATGAAGTGCGTGCCCTGCAGAATATTTCTCTGGAGTTTTTTCCGGGGGAGGTAGTGGCCCTGACCGGGCCGAGTGGCTCCGGTAAGTCGACCCTGTTGTCCTTGATCGGCTGTATGGCGCGTCCGACACGAGGGACCATCTACCTTCAGGATCGTCGCGTCAGTCGTCTGCCGGAGTCATTTCTGGCACGTATCCGTCGCGAGACGTATGGATTTGTTTTTCAGCAGTACCACCTGCTGCGGGATGTCTCGGTTCTCGATAATCTGATGTTTCCGCTTTATCCTGCCGCGATCCCCTTTAAAACTATGCGTGAGCGGGCGCTGGTTCTGCTCGCTCAATTTTTTCTGACAGATAAACAGAAAACCAAGGTTCGTCAGCTTTCCGGTGGCGAGCAGCAGCGAGTAGCATTAGCGCGCGCTCTGATGGCTGATCCACCGATCATTATCGCCGACGAGCCGACGGCGCACCTTGATGCCGAACTTTCGTTAGAGCTTCTGAATATTCTGGCGGAGCTGAATACAGAAGGACGAACCCTCATCATCGCCAGTCACGATCCGGTGATGTGTCAGGCTCCCCTGATCAGTCGCAGGGTGGCGCTGCGCCATGGCGAGCTGGTTGATGACAATAGGGATGGGGCAGGGCTGTGATTCTCCATCCGGGTATTCTTGCTCTGTTGCTTGGCTCAATCTTGATCCTGTTGCTGCTGCTGGTGGCCGGTGGGGTCGCGCTGCGGATACTGCGTCACTGGAATGCCGACAGCGGCTCTGCGACTCAGCTGCAACTGGAAAGGCAGACCTGGCTGGTGTCGACTCTGCTGAAATACGCCTTTGGTTTCCAGATTGTTACCCTGTTTCTGTTTCTTTTTACCCTCGATGAAATCCATCCCCTGTTTGTCGGTGCTATGTGTGCAACCGGATCCCTTAATGCCAATCTGGTCGGCTGGTTGGTGCTGCTGGTTAAAATTGGTCTGGTGTTTGCTGCCGCTTTCTGGCTGGCCGTCAACTATCTTGATCAGCGCACCGAGGATACGCCCCTGGTGCGCATCAAATATGTCACCTTACTGTTGCTGATTCCATTGGTGGCCCTGGATTTGTGGTTGCAGTGGGAATATTTCAGTGGTTTGCGCCCACAGATGATTACCTCCTGTTGTGGCTCGTTGTTTTCTGCTGAAGGGGAGGGAGTGATCAGTACCCTGGCCGGTTTGCCGGTGGAGCAGGCGATGCCGCTGTTTTTTGCTGTGGTTCTGTTGTATGCCGTACTGTTGCTGGCAAGTCTGCGCTGGCGGGCGATGCTGTTGCGGACTCTATTATTTGTCGCGTCGGTGTTGCTGTTTTTTGTATCCCTGGCAGCGCTGGTGTCGTTTCTATCACTCTATATCTACCAGATGCCCAGTCATCAGTGCCCCTTTGATATGCTCCAGGGGCACTATTACTACATCGGTTATCCCATTTATCTCGGGCTGTTTATGGCCACCCTTTTTGCCATGCTGCCGGGGCTCTGCCGTCCCCTGGCTACAACCTTAAGCCTTGATGAGGAACTGAAAAGTAGTGAACCGGTCTGGCTGCGGCTGGCGTTGTTCGGCCTGATCCTGTTTCTCGTCACCAGTTGCTGGCAGATGGTTTTTGGGCCGTTAATATTGCTGGGCTATTGAATCTCTTTTGAAAAAATCTTTTTCAGCACCTGTTCTCTTCGCTCACTTGAGGCACAGAGATGCAGAGAACGTCTCTTTGAGGATTTTCTCAGTGGCACTGTACCTCTGTGGTGAATACCCAGCTATTATTTTTTCAGATTAGCCAGGGCCGCAAAGGGGGAATGGGATAACGAGGGTTTGGCTGAATCTGATCCTGCTTCTGAGTCACGGTCTTCCTGAACGCCGCGGGTGTGCTCATGGTCATGGCAGTAGACGCAAAGCAGTTCCCAGTTGCTGCCATCCGGTGGATTGTTGTCGTGATTGTGGTCTTTATGGTGAACGGTCAGTTCGCGGATTTTTTTCCCTTCCAGTTCACGGGTGCAGCGGGCGCAAACATGGGGAAAAAGTTTCAGTGCCTGTTCGCGGTAACCTGACTGGCGTTGACGATGGTCATCGCGCATGGTTTCCACCCGTTGCTCCAACTCTTCCGGGCTCATGGATTTTTTCTGCTTGCTGCTCATCAGTCGTGATCCTCCTGTCGGTAAAAACAATCAAGCCAGTTTTGAGTGTGTGAATCGGTTTCCTGATAGGTGCTGCTGCCCAACGCCTGAAAGCCGCTGAGTTCAGCTGCAATGCGCTGGATCAGATGCTCACGACAGTTGGCGATCAGAACCGGACTATAACCTGAATCACCCAGTTCATCGACCAGTTGCAGGGCAATGATACGGCTGATGAGTTGACCAAAAGCATTGAGCCGGCGTTGCGCCAGGGGCAACGTCAGATCAATATCCAGTAGGCTGTTAAGATAATCTGACGCCCTGCTGGTAAGTTCGAATGAGCTGAGGAAGGTTTTAAGATTGTTGACTTTATGGCGTTGCATCAGTTTCTGAACGGCTTCGGCGATCTGGATATAGAGGATGTCGTTGGATCCTTCAAAAATCTGGAAGGGGCGACTGTCGACCAGGGCGCGGCCGGCGATGTGATCCAGCCGGTAGCCTTTAGCGCCAACCAGTTGCAACAGCGATTGGGCTGATTCCTGCATCAGATCGGTAACAGTGGTTTTCACTGCGTTGGCTTCGAGTCCGGCGCCGGACAGATCATTTGTAGCGCCGGCTTTTTTACTACTGTTCAGGCACATGGCTGTAGCGATTGTTACGTTGGCCTGCAGGGCAGATAACCGCTGCTGCACCTGATCGTAGCTGAAGAGGCTTTTGCCACCTACCAGGCGTTGTTGGCAATGGCTAACGGCTTCGTCTTCCATGCGCTGGAGAAAGCCCAGAGCCATGCCGGGAAACTGCATGCGGCTACGGTGGAGCAGATCGAGCATCATCTTGATACCGGTGCTGTGGGGTTCGAGCTTCTGCAATTTCGGTATCTTGACATCAATGCGGTTACGACCGTAGGGAAGCAGGTAAATGCCGAGGTTTTCAAAAAATTCTTCGACGATGATGGTCTGATTCTCAGCTGATGAATCACAGATAAAGAAATCGACGTCGCGTCCAAGTTGGCCGGACTCATTTTTTCGGCGCGCTGTCAGCAGCCAATAATCCGCCCAACCGGTCAGCCCCGCCCAGTGTTTGAGTCCCTGTAGGTGATATTGATCACCCTGCTGCTGGTAGTAACTCTGCATATGCAGAGCATCACTGCCATAGTCGGGTTCGGTGATCATCAGTCCACCCATCTTCTGCTGGTGAATAAAACCGTCAAAAATGGTTTGCTTGATGGGTTCCTGTGCATATTTGGCAACCGGTTGTAGAAACAGAGCCCAATTGATACCGAAGCCGAGCGACAAGGGTAAAGATTCGTAACTTGCCGCTGACAGGAGCGCCAGACCTTCGTGAATGTGACCACCACGTCCGCCGTATTGCTGCGGGATGAAGGTCGACAGCGGTTGCGCCGCGAGGATATCGCGCAGGATGAAGGGGGGGACGCCGCGCTTGATGCTGAGCTGATCGATGTCACTGCGAACGTGCAGCAGGTGCTTCAGTCGGCTTTTGAAGTTTGTAAGGAAGCTGGTGAAATCGGTCTGCTGTGAGAAGGATGTCATGGGGACTCCGCTATGATGAATGGTCGGTTTGTTCAGCGTAGGATCCCCGATCCTGCGCAAGGACGACAGCTGAATAGTTACAATGGATTTTTGATATTACACGAAAAAAGGGCCTCGACAAAGTAGTCGAAGCCCTTTTTATGATCAGTTGTTGTGATTGTTAAAGAATTTCAGGTTTACTTACAGAGTTGCGGGGACTTTCGGCTGTGGTGGCTCTGAGACAATCATCTGTCTACCTCCCTCTGTTGTATGTTTGATTTCAATCTATCACATACTCTTACTGATATTCAAGAGGTGCATCACATTTTTCAGACTATCGCCTTCATCCCCTGCATGGCTGCCCGCAAGTGTTCGCCGACTTCTTCAATCAGATGGCTACGGATATCGGCATTGATTGCCACCAGAATATGGTTGTCGACGCCGGTATCATTGAGCTCAAGCCCCTTGCCGGCCACATCGATGTCAACCCCGGCCATGAAATCCTTGAGCAATGGCACGCAGGCATGGGAGAAGAGGTAGCAGCCATACTCAGCGGTATCAGAAATGATCCGGTTCATCTCGTAAAGCTTTTTACGGGCGATGGTGTTGGCAATCAGCGGGGTTTCGTGAAGTGATTCGTAGTAGGCAGATTCCGGCTCAATTCCGGCAGAAACCATCACTTCAAAGGCCAGCTCGACCCCGGCTTTGACCATGGCAACCATCAAAATCCCTTTGTCGTAAAATTCCTGCTCGGAAATCTCGCCTGCGCCTTCGGTTTGCTCGAAAGCGGTCTTGCCGGTTTCTTCGCGCCAGGTCAGCAATTTCTTATCATCGTTAGCCCAGTCTTCCATCATTGTTGATGAAAATTCGCCGGAAAGGACATCATCCATGTGTTTTTCAAACAGCGGGGTCAGGATTTCCTTCAATTCTTCGGCCAGGGCAAAAGCCTTGAATTTCGCCGGATTGGAGAGCCTGTCCATCATCAGGGTGATGCCACCGTGCTTGAGGGACTCAGTGATAACCTCCCACCCTTTCTGAATCAGTTTAACCGCGTATGGGGCGTCGATACCGCCGTTGACCATTTTGTCGAAACAGAGCAGGGAACCGGCCTGGAGCATGCCGCAGAGGATGGTCTGCTCACCCATCAGGTCCGACTTGACTTCAGCGATAAAAGAAGATTCAAGAACCCCGGCGCGATCACCCCCCTGGGCCGAGCACAGGGCTTTGGCGATCTCAATCCCGTCGTCGTTCGGATCGTTTTCGCCATGGACGGCGATCAGCGTTGGTACGCCAAAGCCACGTTTGTATTCTTCACGCACCTCACTGCCCGGGCACTTGGGGGCCACCATGATAACGGTGATGTCTTCGCGGATTCGAGTTCCTTCTTCAACGATATTAAAGCCGTGAGCATAGCTGAAGGTGGCACTTTTTTTCATCAACGGAACCACCGTGTTGACGACGTCGGTATGTTGCTTGTCGGGGGCGAGGTTCATGACAATATCGGCAGTCGGCAACATTTCTTCATAGGAACCGACAGTAAAGCCGTTGTCAGTGGCATTTTGCCATGATTGACGTTTCTGCTCGATGGCTTCCTTGCGCAAGGTGTAAGAGACATCCAGTCCGCTGTCGCGCATATTCAGCCCCTGGTTAAGCCCCTGGGCGCCACAGCCGACGATAACGATCTTTTTGCCCATGGCGTAGTGGCAGCCGTTGGAAAATTCTTCGGCATCCATGAAGCGGCAAGTGGCAAGTTCCTGAAGTTGACGACGAAACGGTAATGAATTGAAGTAGTTCTGACCCATGTTTGCTCTCCTGATGGTGATAGCTGAAAATAATTGACGAACTGTCAGGGCGATCCACCATGGTGGTGACCGCCGGAGAATTATTCGATTGAATTTGTCACCTTATAACAGATTGATGTGTTGCGTAAATTGATTTATTGTGCACGTTGTGTTGCGATTTGGAAAATGACTGTTGGAGGCAGTGGTGGACATTACAGAACTGAAAATCTTTCTGGTGGTTGCAGACCAGCTGCACTTTGGTCGCGCCGGACGCATCTGTCATTTGAGTCCCTCAGCCGTTACTCGTACCATTCAACGCCTTGAAGAAGAGATCGGTTCTGCCCTGTTTATCCGTGATAACCGTACGGTGGAACTATCTTACGCAGGGGAGCGCTTTCGTCGTTATGCCCGTCAGGCGTTAGCCGATTATCAGCAGTTTAAAAATGAGTTGACACTGTTACCACAGGTGGCCGGAACATTGAGTCTGTATGCCTCGATCACGGCCGTCTATACAGTGTTGCCGGATCTGCTCGAAGCCTTTCGCCGGCAGCACCCGAAAATTCAGCTGGAACTTCATACCGGTGCCGCTGAACAGGCGGTTATCCAGGTGGAAGCTGGGGAAATGGATGTCGCGGTAGCGGCGATTCCTGAGCGTGGTCGCGGGGATATTCTCTACCTGCCCATCATGACCACCGCTCTGGTGTTTATTAGCGCGCGTTCGCGCGCAACGATGTATGCGGAAATGATCGAAAATGAGCCGGATCTGGCACAGATTCCGCTGATTCTACCGCGTAGCGGCCTGTCACGGCAACGCATTGACAGTTGGTTCAAAAAGCAGCGCATCGTTCCTGATATCGCTTCTGAGGTGAGTGGCAACGAAGCGATTATTCCAATGGTGCATTTAGGCGCCGGTGTCGGGGTTGTGCCCCAACTGGTGTTGGAACGCAGCCCCTTTCGCGAGGAAGTGGCTGTGCTCTCTGGTACTCCGGAGCTGGAGCCGTATGTGGTCGGCCTGTGTACCAGCAGGCGTAACCTGAATAAACCCCAGGTCGGGGCTTTCTGGCAGCTGGCTGAGGAGCAGAGTCGCCAGTTTCTGTAAGAAAACGTAGCTATTTAGCTATGGCCTTGCGCAGGATAGGGGGTTATGTGGCAAGGGTGTCTGTCGCCATGGACGGCGACAGCAAGCGGTCATGGATGACGAAAAGCATCCCTTGACATAGGATCCCCTATCCGGTGCTGAACAGATACAAAAAAACTA
>JAGYPB010000068.1 GCA_018399135.1 Deltaproteobacteria bacterium
CGTCTATTGTTTTGCTACTTGGGATTGCTCTTTACAGCGGCGGTTTGCCCACCAGGTTCTGATCGTTTTATTTCCCGCAGCGGCAATTCTTGCAACCAACGCAGGGTTTCTTTGTCTTTCCGGACGCTTTATTTTGCTTTTCCAGCTGCTTTTGCATGAATGACTCCACTTCCGGGGCTAGCTCCGACCAGGCGCGGCGGCAGTAAACTGCCGGCAGGTCACGTTTCTTGATCTGATCCTTGACCTGCCGGGCGGCATTGTGATTTAAAAAATCGGTACAGCAGATGACCAGATCGGTATTGACGGGGATGCGATTTTTGCTCGCCCGGCAATTCCTGGTGTTCCAGTGCAGGATGTCCTGAACGCCGAGATCTTTAAGTTTTGGAATGAAGGATCCAATGCGATCGGCACCAACAATAAGTACAGTCATGATGAACTCCCGGTCTGGGTGGGCCGGGATGTTGAAGCTTTTTCAACATCCCGGCTGATGGGTTTTTCCGAAGTGTTAGCGAAGCTCCGTGAAGAGCTGATCAACCCAGCGGTTGATGCGCTCTTCCGTTTCAGCGCTCTGGTTCTCTTCATCAAGGGCCAGTCCCAGAAAGAAATCCCCATCCTGCGCGGTGGATCCCTGATGGTGGTAACCGCTGGTGGGCCATTTGCCGACAAGGCGTGCTCCTGCCGCTAAGGCTGCTTCACAAATGGGCAGCAGGCCATCGACAAAAGTGTCAGTGTAGGCCTCCTGGTCGCCAAGTCCGAACAAGGCAACTGCCTTGCCCGACAGATCGGCAGATTTAACATTGTCAAGGGCATCGGCCCAGTCATCCTGAAGTTCCCCCCAGCCCCAGGTTGAGGTGCCCAGAATGAGCAGATCATAGTTTTCCAGATCGCTCTTTGATGCACTAGCGATGGACTGAACCTGCGAATCTTCGATCAACTTGCCGATCAGTTCCGCAGCGTTTTCGGTGTTGCCGGTAGTACTTCCGTAAAAAATTCCTGTTTTCATAGTGAACTCCATCGTTGTCTGTTTTTTATAAGAGTTGAAATCCAATATCAAAAACAGGCTAACGAGGTTTACAAGAAAAATCTGTGATCGATGTCACGGAATACATAAAATAAGATAACAAGTAGCCCTTTTTTGACAATTCAAATAATTGGAAGATGCTGCTGCGAAGGGCATTTCTCCCTGCCGATCCTCAACCGCCATTGCCTGGTTATTGCGTCGTACGTAGATACGATTCGTTGCTCGGCCAGGACACGACTTGGTTGTGACCTTTTGGGAAAAAATTGATCATCGTTATCAATAACTTGATTTTTGTGACATTTGTCACAGATTTTCCTGCCCGGTAGCATTAGGTTAGACCCGCTGATATGAAAAAATCATGTTGGCCGGGGATGCGGTAATTTGTGAGCGCATCAGCACCGGGCTGTTTTCTCAAGGGAGTGCGATGAACGTACCACCTGGAAAAGGGTAGCACTTCAGGGCAGAGGAGTTTATGGAACTTAAACAGCAGGAATCGCCATTGTCGTTATCGGATCTGAAAAAGAACGAGTCAGGTCAGGTTGTTTGCAGCCTGGCGCAGGGGTCGCTGAAGCAGAAATTGATCAGTATGGGGTTTGTTCCGGGGATACAGATAAGAATGGTCAGAAACGCGCCTTTACGCGATCCAATTGAAATTTCCATTCAGAATAGCCTGGTCACCTTGCGGCGAACCGAGGCCAGATTAATCGTTGTAGAAAAATTATGATAAGAATCGCCCTTGCAGGCCAGCCCAACTGCGGTAAATCTACCATTTTCAATATGTTGGCAGGTGTCAATCAACATGTTGCCAATTATCCCGGCGTGACGGTGGATAAAAAGTCGGCGGCGTTAACGTATGCCGGTAAGGCTTTTGAACTGGTTGATCTTCCCGGAACTTATTCATTCAGCACTTTTTCTCTGGAAGAGCGAGTCGCAAAGAATTTTATCCTCGATGAGCAACCTGATGTCATTGTTAATGTGGTCGATGCTTCCAACCTCAGGCGTCATCTCTACCTGACTTTTCAGCTGCTGGAGCTGGGTCGCCCCCTGGTTCTGGTGCTGAACATGATGGATGTTGCGGAGCGGCGCGGGCTTGATGTCGACTGTGACAAGCTGGCTGCATTGTTCAATGTGCGCGTCGTCAAGGCGATTGGTGCGAAACGCCAGGGGAAAGAAGAAATTTTGCGTGCCGTTCATGACGCTGCTCAGACGAAGGTCGTTGAGCCGTTCCGGGTCGATTATGACAAGCTGGAACCCTATATTTCACAGATAGAGGAAAAGCTGTCGGCGCCCGATCATCTGTCTAGTCGCTGGTTGGCGCTCAAGGTTCTTGAGGGGGATGATGTCATTCTGGATCGTGTCGGGATCCATCGCGAGGCGGTGAGAGATGTCAGCCGTGAAATTCATTCGCGTCATGATATCGATGTCGATCAGATGATCGCAGGCCTGCGCTACACCGCAGCAGATCTGGCCTATCACAAATGTGTCAAGGAAAGGCGGCTGCAGGGAGAAACCATCACATCCAAAATTGATCGGTTGATACTGAACCAGTGGTTGGCTTTTCCTGTTCTCGGTCTGGTGATTTTTCTGGTTTACCAACTGGCGATAGTGCAGGGGTACAAGCTTACCGATTATACCTGGCCGCTACTGGCGACCTTGCGCAACCAGTTCTTTGCCATACTGCCCAGGGCAGAATTTATCGATGTTCCGCTGCTGACGGAATTCGGCATCTGGATGGCCAACAGTGTGCTGGCGCTGCTGAACTATATACCGGTCTTTTTTATTCTATTTGCTCTGATCGCCATCCTTGAAGATGTCGGCTACATGCCGCGCATGGCTTTTATTCTTGATCGGGTCTTCCGCAAGTTCGGTCTGCATGGTCAGTCGACCCTGCCGCTGGTGCTTGGGGGGGCCTTTGTCGGGGGGTGCGCCGTGCCCGGCATCATGGCCACCAAAGGGATCGCCGATGAGCGCGCGCGGCTGGCAACGATTCTGACGGTTCCCTACATGAACTGCCTGGCCAAGGTGCCCTTTTATACGCTGCTGCTCGGGGCCTTCTTTAAAGAGCAGATGGCTCTGATGATGTTCTTTATCTCTACAGTTACGCTCTTTATTGCTCTTATCCTCGCTCGATTGCTGACTTCCACCGTGCTTCGAAGCCGAGAAACGGCACCTTTTGTCATGGAACTGCCGACGTACCATATGCCGACGTTAAGTGGTGTGCTGTTACGGGCTTTTCAACGCTTGTGGATCTATATCAAGAAGGTCGTCACCATTGTCGTAGCGGTGGCGGTCGTTCTTTTTGTCCTGTTGCAATACCCCGGAGTCCCTGCTGAAAGGATGGCCGATTATCGATCGCAGGCAGACACTGCTCTTGCCGACTTTGCTGCGGTTGCAGAGAAAACGAGTTACGCCCCTGTTCTGGTTGATTCGCATCAGGTTTTCCGGCTGCTTAACCTTTACGATGATTATCGTGCAGCGCGTATGCTGGCCGCCAGCGCCGATGCCGTTGCCGCACTCGATGAAACCTATCAAGGCAGGGATCCTGAACTATTTGCCATCGTCAGTGCGGCGGATACTGAGGCACGCCGGATTAACCGGGCGTTGCGCAACCTGTCCAATGTGGGCAAGAGGCTGCAGCTCAATATAAAAAATGACAAAATTACCAATTCTTATCTTGGCACTCTCGGTCGAACCCTGGAACCGGTATCGCGCTATGCAGGTTTTGACTGGCGTATTAACGTGGCTTTTTTGAGTTCTTTTGCTGCACGTGAAAGTGCCGTTGCGACCCTTGGCTCAATTTATGAGCAGGGTGCCACCGATGCATCTGCTGAAGAGGTGATGGCGCGTGACGGTGCCTACACACCGGTGCATGCTGCAGCCATGATTCTGTTCATGATACTCACCCCTCCGTGTATTGCCACTATGGTGGTGGTGAAGTTGCAGAGTGGTTCATACAAGTGGATGCTGTTCGCAATTTTCTTTCCCATATCCCTGGGTATCGTTTTATCTGCTCTCTTCTTCAGCGCCGCTGTTCAATTCGGTTGGAGTGGTGTTGACCTGATGCGTAATTTTTATATCGGTGTCGCCGCTCTGGCGCTGCTGCTCGGTTTTATTAAAAACAAACAGTCCGGCTGGTACGTCGGCAAAACTCATTGACACAAAAGGAGAAATAGTATGAAAACATTTGGTTTTACCTTGCTACTGATAATGGTATTCAGTGTCGCTGCCTACGCCCATACGCCACTGATGTCCTGCTTTGACGAAGGCGACGGCACAGTCACCTGCGAAGGGGGATTCAGTGACGGCAGCTCCTCCTCGGGAGTTGAATTTATGGTGAAGCAAAACGGTAACCTTGTCATGCGTACCAAAATGAATGAGTTCAGTGAAGTGAATTTTGAAAAGCCGAAAGGAGATTACCAGGCAATTTTTAATGCCGGAGAAGGGCATGTAGTGACGATTAACGGCAAAGATATTTTCTAATAACCCTGCATTTTTAATCAATGTACACAAGGAGAGAAAAAAATGAAGTTACTGTTAACAAGTATCAGTCTGACCCTGTTGCTGACAGCGAGTGCCTTTGCTCATTTTCAGATGCTTTATACCCCGGAGTCCGCTTTGGGCCAGGGGGCGAATATCCCGCTGCGCTTGGTGTTCAACCACCCCTTTGCTGATGAACACACCATGGATATGGGCAAGCAACATGATAGCGCAGCGTTGAGTCCGGTCGAAGCCTTTTATGTTGTCCATAAGGAAAGGAAAACCGATCTGCTGGAATCCCTCAAGCAGATCAGCTTTAAAGGAAATACCAACGAAGCGGTTGCCTTTGCTGCCGAGTATGCCGCGCGCAGGATGGGAGATCATCTCTTTGTGCTGCAACCGGCGCCCTATTATGAAGGCAATGAAGACGCCTATATCCAGCAGATCACCAAGCTGGTCGTCAATGTTGCCGGGTTGCCGACGGATTGGAACAGTGTCCTCGGGTTAAAAGCCGAGATCGTACCTATGACTCCTCCTTATGCGGTGTGGGCCGGGTCGACATTCAGCGGTATCGTTATGAGTGAAGGGGAGCCGGTTCCCTTTGCCGAGCTCGAAATTGAGTACCTTAACCATGATGTTGATCTGCCAACCAACTCCATGGGTTCGGCCAAAGTGGAAGCGCCCCATGACAGTTTTGTTACCTTGAGCCTGACCGCAGATGCCAACGGTGTTTTCACCTTTGGCCTGCCGAAAGCCGGCTGGTGGGGGTTTGCCGCCCTTGGTTCAGGATCGGACGATGAATACAAGGGCAAAGAACTGAGCCAGGACGCCGTGATCTGGGTTCAGGCCAAAGAGATGAAGTAACCAGGACGGTTGATTAGATTAAGCGGCTGTGTGGCGAGTCTTGCCGCGCAGTCGCTTTTTTTGTTGAGCCGGTCGCCGGGAGGATAATGATGCAGGAACTAATATTATTAGGGTTTTTTGTCGCAGCACTCTATTATCTTTATCGCAAACTGATTAAAAATCGTGGTTGCGGATGTGGCTCTAAAGGATGCGCAACGACAACGCCACGACCGCAATCAGATAAGACGAAAGTTGACGATGAATCACCATCCTGACGTCGTGATCGAGGTCTGCGAACTGGATCATGCATACGGTTCAAAAATCGTGTATCAGGGATTGAACCTGCAACTGCTACGCGGCAGTGTATTCGGTCTGCTTGGAAAAAACGGAGTTGGAAAATCGACCCTGATAAAGATTCTCATGGGCTTTCTCGCTCCGCAGAAGGGGGTATGCCGGGTGCTCGGTGAGGCCTCCCATGATCTGAAACCGGCAACCAGAGAGCGGATCGCGTTGCTGTTCGAAGGCTTTATCTCCTACGACTGGATGACCATTGCCCAGATTGAGCGGTTTTTTTCCGCTTTTTATCCGCGCTGGCGCAAGCAGATATTTTACGAGCTGATGTCACAGATGGATGTAGAGCTTCAGCGTAAGTTGACGGATCTTTCCTGCGGGCAGAAGTCGCAAGTCATTCTCGGGCTGTTGTTGGCACAGGACGCTGAGTTGTTGATCCTGGACGATTACTCCATGGGGCTTGATGCCGGTTACCGCGCACTGTTTATCGATTTTCTCAAGGATTATCTCGAAGGCACGGACAAGACCGTCCTGATCACGTCCCATGTCATGAGCGATCTGGAACGTCTGGTTGATCAAATGACCATTGTTGCCGGCCCTGAACAGGTTCATCACAGCACCATGACCGACTTTTGTCGTGATTTTCGTTGTTATCAGGCTGATTGTCCGCCCTCGGCATCATCTCGTATCCACCGCTGTGAACAGCGCCAGGGACATTATTATCTCTTTTCTTTTGCCGACCAAAAACTACTTGAACAGGAATTAAGTCAGCCGCTTAAAGAGGTGTCAATCAGTTTTGAAGATAAATTTCTCGGCTTTGCGGGGAAATATTGAATGAGCAGACGTGCAATTTTTCTGAAGGAATACCTTAAACTTAAATGGCCACTGACAATCCTGTTCTGCCTGGTGGTACCGATACTGGCGTGGTTCTGGTGGTCGGTCGACCTGGCTTTTCACACCACCGAACCGGAAGCTATGCTCTGGTATCATGCCGCACAATTAGGGAACAAGCCTTATCAAAAGCTGATCTGGTTCTATCTGTTTTCCGCTACCTTGATAGCCTGGTGTCAAGCTGTGCCGGAGATGCTGAGGAACCGGATCCGGATTCTGATTCATCTGCCGCTGCCGTTGTATCGGTTGGTTTTCCAACATCTGCTGGCCGGCGCGGTAATGATTATTACCGTGAATCTTGTTGTCGGGACTGGCGCCGGACTTATCGTCGCATTTCACTATCCTGCCCCCATTGCCACCCGCGCCTGGAGCGATCTGTTTTTCTGGTTGTTGCCAAGCCTGGTCTGGTATGTCGGCTGGTGGGCGGTTATAGTCGAAACCGGTCTGCCTAAAAGACTGTTTAACTTTTTGCTTATGTCGGCATTGACCTTTCTGGCGCTAAAAAGTGTTTATCATGTCGCCGATATATGGATACTTCCGGCGACTGCCGTGCTTGCTGCTGCTGTTTATGGCGGATTTCTCAGTATTAAATCACAAGGGTTTACCAGCTATAGCTATCGCTTCGCGCTGGTGACACTCTGTTGTGTTGTTGCATTGCTGGGGATCAAACGCTACCAGCAGGAGTTTGTAACGACGTCTGATAAATATTACATATTTTACTCTCCCGTACTCGAAGATTTTGTTTTTCAACAGAACCTGGGCAATCATCAATATCGTTACGCTTCGGCGACGGCCGAGTTCACCAGAGAAGGCTACGAAGAGGTTCTTCCATTTGTTTATTGGCGTAACCTGGAAATCCAGGGCAAAATGCCGGTTGCTGTCGGTGGTTCACTTTACACCAGTGAAATGATCCGTGATCATCGTTTGAGTGTTCCGTATCACCCGCAGGATATTGAATCCTCTGTGATCCCCCTGTATCCCTTATTTAATCCATCGAGCATCAGAGGTATCCTGCCTTTTCCAAATCAGGCCTTTGCGTTGGCGCAAAAGCGTCTGCTTGTTTATAACGGCGAACAACATTCTCGTCATCCTGATCCTGAGTTGACCGCCACCATTAACGAACGTCTGCTCGAGGTTGGAGCCCAGCTGCCGATAACGAATGCCTGGGGCAGGACGACCAGCATGAAGCCCTTTGACTGGGGATATTTTCTCCAGGACAACCATGGGCAGATTTTTCACCTGCGGCGCGCGGATGATCATGTAACGGTAAAACCCGTTATGGTTGATGCGAGTGTGGGCGGTGAAATCGTGCACATGCAAATGGTGGAAAATCGGCAGATGGAATTCTACGGTTTCGCCATTACCTCGAGCAGTGAGGTGTTGCTCGTCCGGTACCCCGACTATGATCTCATCCCTCTACCCCTTGCAGGTTTTGATCATACCCGGATGCAATTTCAACTGTTGTCCGATCCCCTGCATCATCTCGTACGCTACGATGACGGTAGCTCTTATCGCGCTGCGGTTTTTGATCGGAATTGGCGACTTCTGAAAGCAACAGCATTTAAATAGAAAATCTGTGGGTGACAACTGACCATTGACTTGGCGGACGCTCTATTTTTGATTTTCGTTATCAAAAAATCATATTTTGTGACTTAAGTCACAACGTTCGATTCTAACGCAGGCTACATTGTCTTCATCGTTGCTGTCAGTTTTCACCCATTCCTAATTTGAGAGGTAGATCAAGATGAAGTTTTTTGTATCGGCGTTGATGGTACTGGTTCTTTTTATCATCGTCCCTGTTATGGCTGTTGCCCAAGGTAAAATAGAGCCTTTTGAAGCATGGACGGAGCGGCTGAGTGAGGCGGGCCCTTTTCAGCAGATGAGCATTCACGGCGCAATTGAAGCTGAAGCGGGATATTCATCCGACTACGACAATAACAAAGAGAGCGACATTGATCTGACGTCGGTCGAACTGGGTATTGATGTTGAGCTGAATGACTGGCTTTCCGGGTTTTTCCTGATGAAATGGGAAGATGATGAGAGTCGGGTTTTTGTCGACGAAGGCGGAATCATTTTGGGAAATGTTGAGATCTATGGTGCTTCTTTGACGGCTGGTAAACTGTACGTCCCATTCGGAGTGTACGAAACTAACCTGATCAGTGATCCCCTGACCCTTGAGCTCGGGGAAACCAGGGAAGGTGCGGCGGTGATCGATGTCGCGGCCGGCGGTTTCTACGGTTCTCTGTACACATTTAACAGCGCAGTGAACAAGATAAACAAAGATGACGACATGATCGATGCTTTCGGCGCGACGGTCGGTTATGCCATGGAAACGGAGGCTGTTGCCTTCGATCTGTCGGCAGGCTGGATCAGCAATTTGACCTCTTCCGGAGGCTTCAGTGGTTATCTGGATGACAACGGCCTGGAGGTTGATGATCACACCAATGGTGTGGCCGTTTCCGCCGTTGTCGCGGTCGCCGACTTTTCTCTGATTGCAGAATACGTTGCCGCTTTGGACTCAAAATACGAAAAGGGTAATAATGACAAGCCTTCGGCCTGGGGCCTTGAGCTTGGTTACGACTTTGAATTGTTAGAGCGTGATGCCAACGTTGCAGTCTCCTACCAGGGAACCGATGAGGCAGTTTTTCTCGGTCTGCCCGACAATCGGATTTCTGCTGGTGTATCCTATGCTCTGCATGAAAATCTGGCTCTGGCGCTGGAAGCCTCCCGGGCGAAAGATTACAGTGTCGCAAAGGGCGGTAGCGGCAAAAATGCGGAAGCTGTCATTGCCACACTGACACTCGAATTTTGATTGTTTAACAGACCAACGAGTGACCTCGGAGCAGATTTTATGATCCGGGGTCACCGGTGTTTCAATTGGCGTTTTTTTACGATATATAGCTTTGCAATATTGGACGGTTTCCTGTATTTTTGAAAGCCATATTCAAGTTGCATCCTGGTTGAGCCTGCCAATATCAAATGTTTTATATTGGTTGTTAGGGACGAGAGCCGGGAGCTGCTGTAGGATTCCAATGAAAATGAACATCAAAAACATCCAGGCAGACATATCAAGCCCTTCCGCATGTCCTGAACAATTGACCAGTAGTCAGCCCGGCTCCTGCTGCGTCGATGCAACGGTACCACAACGCGAAGTGACCTGGGTCGATCTGATTAACCGCTATCCGTCCCCGCGCGAATGTCTTACCGCTTTTATTGTCAGCAGTAGCGCCGAGGTCATTGGCGGCGTCAAGCCTGCCAACCTGATCCGTATCGTCAGGCGTACCCTTTCTTGTGGACGTTGTATGTACCAACTCTGGCAGAAATATGGAGCTGATCTGCTGCGGGACTCGGCGTTGCAGGTCGTTACCCTGCGCTCTGACATGGATGGAGTATCCTTGTTATTCTACCACCCCGAGTTGCTGGCCAAACGTCTTTTCGGTCGGACCATGCAATCGTTTCTG
>JAGYPB010000069.1 GCA_018399135.1 Deltaproteobacteria bacterium
TTCTCACCAGTGCTGGAGAGAAGAAAATCAACGTCATCAAAGTTGTTCGTGCCCTGACCGGCCTGGGTCTGAAGGAAGCCAAGGATCTGGTTGACGGCGCCCCCAACCCGGTTAAGGAAGCTGTTTCCAAAGCTGAAGCTGAAGACATCAAAAAGCAGCTTGAAGAAGCTGGCGCTGGTGTGGAGCTGAAATAGCAATTGCAAGTCAATAGTCGAGCATTAGCCAAGGTCGCAGTGCGGCCTTGGCTATTCTCGTTGTTTGGCGACCCTTGTTTCAGCTCGGATTCAGTCGAAATTCGACAGTGTTAGACCCCTGTTTATTCTGAATCCAGGATATGTAGCAGTAGCTTTACTGTTTTTGCGGCCTCTTGATTTTGACCCGAAGGAGAAACCATGGCCTATTCGTTTGCGAATAATCCGCTCCTCAGGAAGCATTTCGCAAAGGTTTCGAGTATCATTGATATTCCTAACCTGATCGATATTCAAAAAACTTCCTATGCCCGTTTTTTACAAACTGACGTCCCTGCCCCTGCGCGTAAGCAGAGTGGCCTTGAGTCAGTTTTTCGATCGGTTTTTCCTATCCGTGATTTCAGTGATACCTGCTCTATGGAGTATGTATCCTACGATCTTGGTACACCTAAATACGATGTCGATGAGTGCCATCAGCGTGGCATGACTTTCGCTGCGCCGATGAAGGTCAAAGTGCGTCTTGTTACTCTCGATACAGATAAAGACTCAGGGACCCAGTCGATTCGTGACATCAAGGAACAGGAAGTCTATTTCGGTGAAATTCCGCTGATGACTGAGAACGGTACCTTTATTATCAATGGTACCGAGCGGGTTATCGTCAGTCAGCTGCACCGTTCTCCCGGCGTCTTTTTCTCCCATGACAAAGGTAAAAGTCATTCCAGTGGCAAGGTTCTTTATAGTGCCCGTATTATCCCTTATCGTGGTTCCTGGCTTGATTTTGATTTTGATCACAAGGATCTGCTCTGGGTTCGTATTGATCGGCGACGCAAATTGCCCGCTACCGTTCTACTGAAGGCCTTAGGCTACACGACGGAAGAACTGCTTAAACATTATTACGATTTTGAAGAAATATCCTGGAACGGCACAGAGTATGTTAAACGGGTCAATTATGACCTGCTTACCGGTCAACGAGCAGCCACGGATGTTCTTTCAAGTAACGGTGAGATTCTGGTAAAAGCGAATCGGAAATTCACTCGAGTAGCCATTCGCAAACTCAAAGAAGAGGGCCTCGAATTTGTTCCGGTTACCACCGAAGAGCTGCTCGGCAAGATAGTAGCGACCGATATGGTTGATGAAGCAACCGGCGAGGTGTTGCTCGAGTGTAATGCCGAACTGACTGAAGACAAGCTGACCGAATTCAAAGAGCGTGGTATACACGATTTCAATATCCTGTTTATTGATCATCTTTATGTTGGCTCTTATTTAAGCGATACCCTGCGCGCGGATAAGATCGAAACGGCTGAAGACGGCATTATCGAGATTTTCCGCCGTTTACGTCCCGGCGATCCGCCCACCGTTAAAACGGCAACGGCACTGTTTGAGAGCTTGTTTTTCAACGCTGATCGCTATGATATTTCGGCGGTCGGGCGGCTTAAGCTTAACCATAAGCTGGGGCTTGATTCTCCTCTTGAACAGTCTACCCTGACCAAGGATGATATCCTTGCTGTAGTACGCTATCTGATCGATCTACGTAACGGTAAGGGCTCGATTGATGATATCGACCATCTCGGTAATCGCCGGGTTCGAGCGGTTGGCGAATTACTCGAGAACCAGTATCGCGTTGGTCTGGTGCGGATGGAACGTGCTATCAAGGAGCGCATGAGCCTGCAGGATGTTGACAGTCTGATGCCTCATGATCTGATTAACTCCAAGCCGGTTTCCGCTGTTGTCAAAGAGTTTTTCGGTTCGTCGCAGTTGTCGCAGTTTATGGATCAGACCAATCCCCTCTCCGAGGTAACCCACAAGCGTCGTCTGTCAGCGCTGGGGCCGGGTGGTTTGACCCGTGAGCGTGCCGGCTTTGAGGTGCGCGACGTTCATCCCACGCACTATGGCCGTGTCTGTCCGATCGAAACGCCGGAAGGACCGAATATCGGTTTGATTGCGTCTTTGTCGACCTATGCGCGGATCAATGAGTACGGTTTTGTTGAAACCCCGTACCGGATTGTCAGCAATTCTCAGGTGACGGACGAAATCAAGTATTTCTCAGCCCTTGAGGAGGAAGGTCATGCGATCGCCCAGGCTAACGCCCCGATCGATGAAAACAATGTCTTTATTAATGATCTTGTCAACGTCCGTCGCAATGGCGAATTTCTGCTGTTGACCCCTGACGAGATCACCCTCATGGACGTATCACCAAAACAGATTGTTTCGGTCGCTGCTGCGCTGATTCCGTTTCTGGAAAATGATGATGCTAACCGCGCCCTGATGGGTTCGAACATGCAACGTCAGGCGGTTCCTTTGTTGCGCTCTGATGCACCGCTGGTCGGTACCGGCATGGAACGGATTGTAGCTCATGATTCCGGCAGTTCGATTGTCGCTCGTCATGACGGTGTGGTTGAGCGAGTTGATGCCGGTCGTATCGTTGTCCAGGTCGATGACAAGGATATGGAAGAAAGTGGTACCTGGGTTGATATCTATAATCTTCTCAAGTTCAGCCGCTCCAACCAGAATACCTGCATTAACCAAAAGCCGATTGTCAAGATTGGAGATCGCGTCAAGGCTGGTGATGTTATTGCTGACGGCCCATCCACCCAATGGGGGGAATTGGCGTTGGGCCAAAATGTCCTGGTCGCGTTTATGCCCTGGCATGGTTACAACTTTGAGGATTCTATCCTGATTTCTGAAAAGCTGGTTCAGGATGATCGTTATACTTCGATCCATATTGAAGAATTTGAGTGTGTTGCGCGTGATACCAAGCTGGGTAAGGAGGAGATTACCGATGACATCCCCAATCTTGGTGAAGATGCGCTGAGCGATCTGGACGAATCGGGCATTATCCGTATCGGTGCCAGTGTCAAGGCTGGTGATATCCTCGTTGGTAAGATTACCCCTAAAGGGGAAACTCAGCTTTCGCCAGAGGAAAAACTGCTGCGTGCCATCTTTGGCGAGAAGGCAGGCGATGTGCGTGACACCTCATTGCGCGTTCCTCCTGGTGAGGAGGGCGTGGTCATTGGCGCAAGGGTTTTCTCGCGCAAAGGGTCGGATAAGGATGCTCGTACCGAACAGATCGAGGCGCGGGAAATTGAACAACTGCGCAATGACTTAAATGATGAAATACGCATTTTGCGCGCATCAACCCGCAAGAAGCTGAGCTCATTGCTGATTGGTCAGGCTGCAGCCGTTTCTATTGAGGATAATGACGGTAATGTTCTGTTACCCAAGCGGCGGAAAATAACTGATGAGGCTCTTGAAAAAGTTCCTTTTTCACGCATCCAGGACATCTCCATTTCCGGAAGTGATGACATAGAAGGCAAAATCACTAATCTGTTGGCGCGTCTGGCTGAACGTGAGCAAACAGTCAATGCCGTGTTTGAGGATCGGATTGAAAAATGCAAGCGCGGTGACGATCTTCCCCCTGGTGTGATCAAGATGGTCAAAGTCTATATCGCCATCAAGCGTAAGCTTCAGGTTGGTGATAAGATGGCCGGTCGCCATGGTAACAAAGGTGTCCTCTCACGGATTCTGCCGCAAGAGGATATGCCCTACATGGAAGATGGCACGCCGGTTGAAATTGTGCTGAACCCTCTTGGGGTTCCCTCACGAATGAACGTCGGACAGATTCTTGAAACGCATCTGGGTCTGGCTGCGCGCGGTCTCGGCAATCAGATCAAAAAAGTGCTGGATGAACAGTACAGTGAGGCCGCCCTCAAAAAGCAGATCAAAACGGCGTATGCTGACCCTGAACTGGAAGACTTTATCGATGGGCTGGATGAGGACGACCTGCGGATTCTGGGCCGCCGTCTGCAGTATGGTGTGCCCATGGCAACACCGGTTTTTGAGGGGGTTAACGAAGAAAAGATCAAGAATGAACTGGAGCGTTCCGGGTTTGCTCGAAGTGGCCAGATGACACTCTTTGATGGCAAAACCGGCGAGGCCTACAAAGAGAAGGTTACTGTTGGCATTATGTATGTGCTCAAGCTCCATCACCTGGTTGATGATAAAATTCATGCACGCTCCATCGGGCCATACAGCCTGGTTACCCAGCAACCTCTGGGTGGTAAGGCGCAGTTTGGTGGTCAACGCCTCGGTGAGATGGAAGTTTGGGCGATGGAAGCCTATGGTGCGGCCCACGCGTTGCAGGAGTTTTTGACCGTTAAGTCAGATGATGTGGCTGGTCGAACCCGCATGTATGAGGCTATCGTTAAGGGTAAGCATACCCTGGAGGCCGGATTGCCGGAGTCCTTCAATGTGCTGATCAAAGAGTTGCAGGCTCTGTGCCTTGATGTTGACCTGCTGGAAGAAGAATAGTCCTGAGCTATTTCTACAAGCTCCTGTGCTTTAAGTAATTTACAGAAACCCAAGCACTCGTCCAATAAGGAGGATGCGTTTTGGAAGATATTTTCAGTCTCTTTGAGCGCCCGAAAGATCCGTTGAGTTTTAATTCGATCCGCTTATCCCTGGCCTCTCCGGATAAGATCCGCGAGCGCTCTTTCGGTGAGGTGAAAAAGCCGGAAACCATTAACTACCGGACCTTCAAGCCGGAGCGCGATGGCTTGTTCTGTGCCAAGATTTTTGGTCCGATCAAGGACTACGAATGTAACTGCGGCAAGTATAAACGCATGAAACATCGCGGCATAGTCTGTGAAAAATGTGGTGTCGAGGTTATTCCGAGCAAGGTTCGGCGTGAACGTCTTGGTCACATCGACCTCGCCTGCCCGGTGGCGCACATCTGGTTTTTAAAGTCATTGCCCTCACGGATTGGCGCACTGCTTGATATGACCCTGAAGGATCTCGAAAAGGTTCTTTACTTCGAGGCCTATGTTGTTCTGGATGCCGGAGATACCTCGCTGGTAAAGGGGGAGTTGCTGTCGGATGACAAATACAGCGAAGCGATGGACGAGTTCGCTGGTCAGTTTGTCGCCGGTATGGGCGCTGAGGCGGTGCGTGAATTACTGGCTGAACTGGATATGGATGAGATCGGTGAGCAGTTGCGTCTCGAGATGAAGGAAGCAACCAGCGAGGCCAAGCGCAAAAAAGTTTCCAAGCGTCTGAAGGTTGTTAATGCGTTCCGTCAGAGTGGCAATCAGGCCGAATGGATGATTCTCGAAACTATCCCGGTTCTCCCTCCGGAATTGCGTCCATTAGTTCCTCTTGATGGTGGACGTTTTGCCACCTCGGATCTCAATGATCTCTACCGGCGGGTGATCAATCGCAACAATCGTCTCAAGCGCCTGATGGAATTACGTGCTCCTGAGGTCATTGTGCGTAACGAAAAACGTATGCTGCAGGAAGCCGTTGATGCTCTGTTTGACAATGGGCGCCGTGGTCGTGCCATTACCGGCCCGAGCAAGCGTCCGCTTAAATCTCTATCGGATATGCTAAAAGGTAAAGGTGGGCGTTTTCGCCAGAACCTGCTTGGCAAGCGCGTCGATTACTCGGGTCGTTCGGTTATCGTTGTCGGCCCTGAGCTGAAACTTCATCAGTGTGGTTTGCCCAAAAAGATGGCTCTGGAGTTGTTCAAACCCTTCATCTACCAGAAGCTCGAAGAGCGCGGCTTGTCGACGACCATCAAGAGTGCCAAAAAAATGGTGGAAAAGGAAAAGGCCGAAGTATGGGATGTCCTTGAGGAGGTTATCAAGGAACATCCGGTCATGCTCAACCGTGCTCCAACCCTGCACCGACTGGGTATTCAGGCATTTGAACCGGTACTGATTGAGGGTAAGGCGATTCAGTTGCATCCACTGGTTTGTACGGCCTTTAATGCTGACTTCGACGGTGACCAGATGGCCGTCCATCTGCCCTTGTCTATCGAAAGTCAGATCGAGGCGCGTGTGCTGATGATGTCGACTAACAACATCCTCTCCCCGGCCAGTGGGCAACCGATTATCGTCCCCTCCCAGGATATGGTCCTGGGGCTTTACTATATGACCAGAGAACGCCCGTTTGTTGCCGGTTCCGGTAAGATATTTGTTTCACCGGAAGAAGTGCGGATGGCTTATGATGCAGGTGAGGCAGATCTTCAAGCTAGCATCAAGGTTCGTATGGCTGCCGAGGTTGGTGCCCCGTTGCAGTTAGTTGAAACAACTGTTGGGCGGATTTTGTTGCGCGAGGTTGTTCCTGAGGTTATCCCGTTTAAATATGTCAATCTGGTCATGGGCAAAAAACAGGTTGCCCATCTGATCGATGTCAGCTTCCGTCTCGCTGGTACCAAGGAAACGGTTATCCTCGCTGACAAGATCAAGGAAACCGGCTTCCGTTTTTCAACCCTCGCCGGTGTTTCAATTTGTCTGGATGATATGGAAATTCCCGACTCCAAGGAGGCACGGATCAGCGTGGCTGCGGACGAGGTAAAGGACATTCAGCAGCAATATACAGAAGGTCTGATTACCGATGGCGAGCGCTATAATAAAGTTATCGACATCTGGGCCAAGTGCACAGAAGATATCGCCGGCATCATGCTCGGAAATATCGCTGTTGATAAGCTCGTATCTGAAGAAGGCGAAGCCGTTACTGTGCCATCCTTCAACGCCATTCACATGATGGCAGATTCGGGAGCGCGGGGTAGTGCTCAGCAGATTCGTCAGTTGGCCGGTATGCGTGGTCTGATGGCTAAGCCGGACGGCTCCATCATTGAAACCCCGATCACGGCAAATTTCCGTGAGGGCCTGACAGTTCTCCAATACTTTATTTCGACCCACGGCGCCCGTAAGGGTCTGGCTGATACGGCCTTGAAAACGGCTAACTCCGGTTATCTGACGCGTCGCCTGGTCGATGTAGCGCAGGATGCCATCATTACCGAGCAGGATTGCGATACCCTTGATGGGATTGAGGTAGCCTCCCAGACCGAAGGGGGCGAGATAATCGAGCGTCTTGGCGATCGTATTCTTGGTCGTGTAACGTTGGATGACGTTGTCGATCCGGTTACTGACGATGTGCTGGTTGATGCTAACCAGATGATTGATGAGGATGGTGTCGCCAGAATTGAAAATGCCGGTCTGGAGCGCGTCAAAATTCGCTCAGTTCTGACCTGCAAGAGCAAGCGCGGGATCTGTGCCCTGTGTTATGGACGTGATCTTGCTCGTGGCCACCTGGTTAATCTCGGTGAGGCGGTCGGTGTTATTGCCGCACAGTCCATTGGTGAGCCTGGTACCCAGTTGACCATGAGAACCTTCCACATTGGTGGTGCGGCCTCAAGGCGTGCTGAGCAGACCGCACTGGAAGCCCGCTATGACGGTACCCTGAAGTTTATCAACCTCAATACGGTTGATGATGAAGCTGGTTTGCCGGTAGTTATGAACCGTAAGGGTGAGGTTGCCGTTATTGATGGCGCCGGCCGCGAGCGCGAGCGTTATTCACTGGTCTATGGTGCTCACCTGACCCGCCAGGAGGGAGCCCCGGTCAAGACCGGTGACGTTCTGGCTGAGTGGGATCCCTACACGGTGCCGATTGTTACTGAGGTTGGTGGCACCGTGCGCTATGGTGATATCCTTGAAGGGATGACCATGGAAGAGCAGGTTGATGAAGTGACCGGGCTCTCGCGCAAGGTAGTTACTGAATCTCGATCAGCTGAGAAACGCCCGCGGGTAACCATCAAGGGCGAAGATGGAAAGACAGCTAAACTGCCAAATGGTGCTCCGGCACGCTATATGCTTCCGGTTGGTGCCAATATTGTTGTTGAAGAGGGTGCGACGTTACGCCCCGGTGCCATCCTTGCCAAGATTCCGCGTGAAACCACCAAAACCAAGGATATTACCGGTGGTCTGCCACGCGTTGCTGAGCTCTTTGAGGCGCGTAAGCCGAAGGAGGTTGCGGTTATCTCCGAGGTCGATGGTGTTGTCAGCTATGGTAAGGATGCTAAAGGCAAGCGTAAGGTTGTAGTTACTCCGGAAATCGGGGAACCGGTTGAATACCTGATTCCCAAAGGAAAGCATATTTCTGTCCATGAAGGTGACTATCTTCATGCTGGCGAGGAGCTGGTTGATGGTTCAAGTAACCCTCACGATATCCTCCGAGTACTCGGCAGCAAAGAGCTTTCCAAATATCTGGTTGATGAGGTGCAGGAGGTTTACCGCCTGCAGGGGGTTAAGATCAACGACAAACATATCGAGACGATCGTTCGGCAGATGCTGCGACGTGTTCAGATCAATGATGTTGGTGATACCACCTTCTTGAGCGATGATCAGATTGATCGCTGGGTGTTTGAAGAAGAAAATGACCGGGTTCTGGCCGATGGTGGCCAGCCTGCCATTGGTGAGCCGATCATGCTGGGGATTACCAAAGCGTCGTTATCAACTGAGTCATTTATTTCGGCAGCTTCCTTCCAGGAAACAACCAAGGTGCTAACCCAGGCATCTATTCAGGGCAAGGTTGATGTGCTTCATGGCCTCAAAGAGAACGTTATTATGGGGCGACTTATCCCTGCCGGAACCGGTGTCGCAAAGTATCGTGCCGCTGATATCAAGACCCCTGAGCCCGAAGTCAAGCTCGAAGCACCGCTTGAAATTGATGAGTCTGAGACCGAAGATACAGAGGAGTTAGAGGACTGAATCTCCCTGGGTTTTTGCTCGAAAAAGTAAATAAAGAGAAAACTCAGGCCGGAAATAAAAGAGCTTGACAAAGGGTAGGCCGATTGATACCCTCTGCGAGTTTTCCTCGCGGAATGCCTGGTACTAAAGTGATTGAAATGATGATAAGAAACTGGGAGTAAGAAAATGCCAACAATTAACCAGCTGATTCGCAACGGGCGCAAAAAGAGAGTGACCAAGTCTAGCTCTCCGGCGTTAAAATCCTGCCCACAACGGCGTGGAGTCTGTACGCGAGTATATACAACAACACCAAAGAAGCCGAACTCGGCGTTGCGTAAAGTTGCTCGTGTACGCCTGACTAACGGTATGGTCGTGACCTCTTACATACCCGGGGTTGGCCATAACCTGCAGGAGCACTCAGTGGTCTTGATCAGGGGCGGCAGGGTTAAAGATTTGCCAGGTGTGCGTTATCATATTGTGCGCGGAACCCTTGACCTTGCAGGCGTAAAAGATCGCAAGCAAGGACGTTCCAAGTACGGCGCCAAGCGCCCCAAGTAAACAAAGTCTGAAGAAGAGGACATTATGCCAAGAAGAAGAGAAGTCCCCAAGCGTATTATCCTGCCGGATCCCAAGTTTGGTGATCAGTTGGTTGCCAAGTTTGTTAATAATGTCATGGTTGATGGCAAAAAAAGTACTGCTGAACAGATTGTTTACGGTGCCTTTGATCTTGTCGCTGAGCGTAGTGGCAATAGCCCGCTTGATGTGTTCAAGTCAGCGATGGACAACGTCCGTCCCATGCTTGAGGTCAAGTCGCGCCGCGTTGGTGGTTCGACCTATCAGGTGCCGGTTGAAGTAAGTCCGTCACGGCGCACTGCTCTGGCGATGCGCTGGTTGGTTACTTATGCCAAGGGGCGTAGTGAAAAGACTATGTGTGAGCGTTTGGCGGGGGAATTTCTTGATGCATCCAATAACCGGGGCTCTGCGGTCAAGAAGCGTGAAGATACCCACCGTATGGCTGAAGCCAATAAGGCATTTGCCCATTATCGTTGGTAGGCCTGGTTGTTATTAGGAGATAGATTGTGGCTCGATTAGTACCACTCAACAGAACGCGCAATATTGGCATTATGGCTCATATTGATGCCGGTAAGACAACAACAACTGAGCGGATCCTTTTTTATACGGGCGTATCCCATAAGTTGGGTGAAGTCC
>JAGYPB010000007.1 GCA_018399135.1 Deltaproteobacteria bacterium
CTCCGGCCGGGGATGCGGCCGAGGCGGAGAATATCCGTCGCGTGTTTGGTGCCAGAACCCCACCCATCTCAGCTCTTAAAGCCATGACCGGTCACGAATTATGGATGTCTGGGGCATCGCAGGTGGTTTACACTACCATCATGGCCCAACAGGGCTTTACCGCAGCCAGTAAAAATTTTCAGCGCCCCTGTGACGAGACCCGGGGGTTGAATATTCTGCGTGAACCCCTGCCTTGTGGCCCGAAACGGGCTCTGTGTAATTCGGCCGGCTTCGGCGGCACCAACGCTTCTCTTGTGATCGGTTTCGATTAAACCATGACCTACGACAGCATTATTATCGGGGCAGGTCTGTCCGGATTGACCTGTGGCCTGTTGTTGGCAAAGAGCGGTCGTCGCGTGCTGATTCTTGAGCAGCATTCCGAACCGGGACCGGTTGTGCGCGGTTTCTTGCGTCGAGGTATTTATTTCGACAGTGGTTTTCACTATGCCGGAGGATTAGGGGAAGGTGGACCCTTAAGGCTGTTGCTCAAACATCTGGGGCTGGTGGAAAAGCTCAAATTTCTACCTTTTGTTGCCGATGGTTTCGACCGGTTACGGATCACTGGTAGCGGCGATGATATTGCCCTTCCGGTCGGAATGGCGAGGATTGCCGCACACTTGTCCGAATTGTTTCCACATCTGCAGTCGGAAATTATCACTTTTCTGGACGAAATCGAGGAGCGTTGGTGCGATTTTCCTTACCTCAACCTGAACAAGGATTTCACCGCTGTCGGTCTGGCGTCGCTGGACGAGCTGTCATTGGCACGACGGCTGGAGGTTTTTTCCAGCGCACCGGAGCTGCAGACCCTGTTGTCGATGCATGCACTGCTTTACGGTATAGCACCGCAGCAAGCGTCTGTGACTCTCAATGCCCAGGTTGCAGGCTCTTATTTCCACTCAGCCCATGGTATTGACGGTGGGGGGCGCAGACTGATTGATGCCTGTCTGCAGCGTCTGACAGAAAGTGGAGCCACTGTCCGTTGCCGGGCCGATGTGGTGCAGATCCTGAGTAGCGATGGCAAGGTGGCCGGGGTTCAGCTTGCTGATGGTGAAATCATTGCCGCCACAGAGGTAATTGCTACCTGCAACCCGGCCCTGGTCCCTGCAATGTTGCCTGCCGGGGTGTTACGACCGGCGTATCGCAAGCGCTTGGAACAGTTATACCAGACGCCTTCGGCGCTGATTCTTTATGCCCGTTGCGCGACTCCGACATCAACACTGCGTCGTACAAACCTGTTTGTATGCCCCAAGCCGGGAACCCTTCAAGTGGCTCTTGATCGGACGCTGGAAGATCGTCCCATGTATCTGGCCGGTGCTGATCATTGTCCAGATACGGACGGTACCAGGGGAGTGATTGCTATTATTCCAGCCGACTTTGATGAAGTGGCTGCCAGGCAAAATAGCACAGGTCAGCGTTGTTCAGAGTATCTTAACTGGAAGAAGCAGATGGCCCGGCGCCTGGTGCGCCATGTCATGACCAGTGTCCCGGAATTGGGTGAGCTTGAACCCCTAGATATGGCCACCCCTTTGACCTTGCACGACTATTCCCGTGCACCGCAAGGGGCGATCTACGGGGTTGGTCGGGTGATGGGGCAGTATAATCCTCAGCCGCAAACCAGGCTGCCAGGGTTTTATCTGTCCGGCCAGGCGGTTGCCGGTCCGGGGTTGCTGGGAACCCTGGTTGCCGGGTACTATACTTGTGGAACCATCATGGGACATGAACTGTTGCGGGGAGAATTGCGGACATGTCGTTAACCTCGGTTGTCATCACCGGAATTGGAGTCATTTCCCCCCTGGGGAACAACTATGAAACCCTGGTTGAACAGTTGTTTCGGGGTTCCTCTGGAATTGCAGAGTTACCTTCCTTACGCGCGGTCGGCGGGTTGCGATCGCGTCTGGCCGCGACAGTTAAAGATGTTGATGCCAAACAGATACCGCGCAAGCATCGTCGCTCCATGTCGGATATGTCGGTGTATGCCTATCTGGCCAGCCTCCAGGCCCTGACCATGGCCGATTTTCCGCAAGAGCAGCTGGGTTCCGGCGAATTAGGGGTCACTATTGGCTCAACCCTCGGTAGTACCGCCACCAGCGAAGGATTTTTTCAGGATTATTTTAAGGATTACAGTCTCGAGCGGATGAAATCCGGTCTGTTTTTTCAGTTGATGGGTCATTCCTGCGCCGCCAATGTCGCCCAGTCCCTCGGGATCACCGGGCGGGTGATGGCCCTATCGGCCGCCTGTGCCACCAGCTGTCAGGCTATCGGTTACGCTTACGAGCAGATTGCTTTTGGCAAGCAGCAGGCAATCCTTTGTGGGGGCGCCGATGAGCTGCACCCTCTGACGGTGGCAACCTTTGATGTGTTGCATGCTGCCTCGACCGCCTGGAATGATTCTCCTGATCAGGCCCCTGGCCCTTTTGACCAGCGCCGTGACGGCGTTGTCTGCGGTGAAGGCAGTGGCGTTTTTCTGCTGGAGAGCCGCGATAGTGCACAGCGTCGCGGTGCCGCGATTCTGGCTGAGGTTGTTGGTTTTGCTACTACCTCCGACACCTCAAGTATTGCCAACCCTGACGTCGGGGCGATGGAACGCTGTATGCGACTGGCGTTAGCTGATGCGGACTTGACACCAGCCGATATCGATTATATCAATGCCCATGCTACCGGCACTGGCCAGGGTGATATTGCCGAGGCCGAAGCGCTGCGTACAATTTTTTCCGATACTGTACCGGTTAGCAGCTTAAAAGGACATCTCGGTCATACCATGGCGGCCAGTGGTGCTATTGAACTGGCGGCCAGTGTTGGTATGCTGAAACAGCAGCGTCTGTTTGCCACGCGCAACCTGGTGCAGATTGATGAGCGCTGCCGTGGCATTCAACATCTTCAACATAATGAAGAACGACCGGTCAGCACCATTCTGAAAAATAATTTTGCCATGGGCGGTATCAACTGCACCATCATCATAAGGAGCCATGCACGTGACTGAGCAGGAAGTAATTGAACTGATCGATTCCAGTCTGGCCGAAGAGTTTGAGCTGGAGCGTGAAGCGATGACACCGGAAGCAAATATCTACGAGGATCTGGGGCTGGACAGTCTCGACACCGTTGACATGGTGATTGTTCTCGAAGGGGCGTTCAAATTCAAGATCCGGGAGGAGGAAGCGGTACGGGGAATTCGCACCCTGGGTGATATTCATCGTTTTGTCTTAAGCAAAATGGAACAACAGTCCTGACCCGAAAGAGGCAACGTGCCATGGCCGGCAGTTATCACCGATCATTATCAGCTACGGCCATTTTTGCCCTGCAGGTTGTCCTGATGAACCTATGGGTATATCCCGCTCTGCTGTTGTGGACCCTCATCGGGATTTTGATCTTTCCCTTCCTCTTCGGCGTCGGATTGGTTTTTTTGCGCCAGCCGGCGGATCGCCTCATGCGCTGGTTTGTATGGATTTACGGTCGTGGTTGGCTGCTGTTGATGAGCCCATTTGTGCGTTTTCGCCGTGAGGGAATGGAGCGGGTAAGGATCGATCGCCCTTGTGTCTTTGTGGTCAATCACTTCTCTTTTTTCGATACCTACTGTATGGCCCTGCTGCCCCAGTACGATATCGTATTTGCTGTGCGTTCCTGGCCTTTTCAGTTGTTCTGGTACAGTGCTTTTATGCGTCTGGCACGTTACCTCGATGTTGAAGGCAGTAGCTGGGAAGAAACCCTGAGCAACAGTCGTAGTGTCTTTGCCGGTGGAGGAACCGTGCTGTTTTTCCCCGAGGGACACCGCAGCCGTACCGGCGAGATCCAGCGTTTTTATTCCGGCGGTTTCAAGGTGGCGATTGACGCCGGGGTTGAGTTAATTCCTTTATGCATTGACGGTACTGATAAACTGCTTCCGCCAGGGCGTAAACTGTTTTATCCCTGTACCGTCACCCTGCGGGCTCTGGAGCCGGTTACCACCGGTAATTACCGCGACGTAAATGGTCATATCCGCCTACGCAAACAGGTCAAGGAACTGATGAGCGCCGAATTAGTTGCCATGCGCGAAGGGCAGAAACAATGAGTTTTCAGCCCTGTTTACTCAGCAAGCGGGCCGCTCTGGTCGAAATCAAAGAGCGCCAATTGGAACTGCTGCGTCACCATCTGGATTATCTGCAGCGCTGCTCACCCTACTACCAGCGTCTGTTTGCCGCCAGTGGCTTTACCCCCGACCAGATGACTGACCTGGATCAGTTACAGGCTTTGCCGTTGACGGGAAAGTCTGAACTGGCAAAGTTTAATCGTGATTTTCTTGCTGTTGGTGAGGACGAGGTTGTCGATATTTGCGTCACCTCCGGTACCACCGGCGAACCGGTGACCCTCTGGCAGACGGAAACCGATTTGCAGCGCCTGGCAGAAAATGAAAGGCAGGCGTTTGTCGCCGCGGGTATTACGCGCCACCAGCGTGTTCTGATTGGCGCTGCCCTTGATCGCGGATTCATGGCCGGTCTGGCTTACTTTCTCGGTTTGCGCGAGATCGGTGCGACTATTATCAGAGCCGGGTCAAGTTCACTGGGGTTTCTCGCCGAAATGCTACAGCGCCAGCGCCCCGATGTGCTGGTCGGGGTGCCCAGTTTGTTTCTGGCCCTGGCCCGGCATTTACAGCACAGTGGGACAGATTCTACCCGCCTCGGGATTGACAAGCTGATCTGCATCGGTGAACCGGTGCGTAATCCTGATCTGTCCCTGTCCCCATTGGGTAGAAGCCTGGCTGAGCATTGGTCGGCCCAGGTACTGGGAACCTATGCCAGTACCGAAACAGCAACGGCTTTTGCTGACTGTGAACAGGGGTATGGTGGTCATTTGTTGCCGGAACTGGCGCTGTTGGAGATCATCGACGAAGGGGGCAACCTGTTGGGTTCCGGGCAGGTTGGTGAGGTGGTGGTGACCCCCTTGGGCGTTACCGGAGCACCCCTGTTACGTTATCGCACCGGTGACATGGCGGTGCGATTCGATCAACCCTGCGCCTGCGGTCGCCAGACCCCTCGTCTGGGTCCGATTTTGGGGCGGCGTGAGCAGATGCTTAAATGCCGGGGAACCAGTTTATTTCCGGCGACCATTGCTCATGCCTTACACAGTATGGCGGCGATCCAGGGACATTACATAGAGGTCTATCCTCAGCATGATTTTGCCGATGAGGTCAAGGTGGTCGTCGGTTGCACTGACCCGACCCTGACCGCAGAGCAGGTCAGTGCGCGTATTGCTGCCCTGACCCGCGTCAAGCTTGCGGTGACCATTTGTTCGCCGGCTGAGATCATGCGCAAAACCGTACACCCTGATCGACGCAAGCCGGTCACTTTTTTTGATTATCGTCCCGCTCATCAGCAACAGAAAGAATCACTATGACAGATAAAGCGATTATTACCCTCAACGGAAGCAGTCTAAGTATTGCTGATATTGTTGCCATCGGCGTCGGCGACAAGAAGGTCGCCTTTGAACCGGAAGCCCTTGAGCGTTGCCGTGCCAGCCGCACCTTTTTGGAAGAGGAGGTCGCCGCGCGGCGGATCATTTACGGCGTCAACACCTCGTTCGGACCCATGTGCAACAAGATCATTGACGATCATGAAATTGAAACTCTGCAGGTCAATCTGATCCGCAGCCATGCCGCCGGTCTGGGCGATCCGTTAAAAGATTATATTGCCATCGCCGTCATGGCCGTGCGCCTCAACACCCTGGTCAAGGGATACAGCGGAGTGCGGATTGCATTGCTCGAACATATGCAGTGGCTGATCAACGAGCGGATCGCTGCCTATATCCCCGAATCCGGAAGTGTTGGTGCCTCCGGCGACCTGATTCATCTGGCCCACTTGAGCCTGGCGATTATCGGTGAGGGGGATCTCTACTATCAGGGCCGGCTGCGGCGGGCAGCAGAGGTATATGAGGAATTGGGCCGAACCCCCATGCGCCTGTCGTTTAAGGAGGGGATTGCCCTGATGAACGGCACCAGCGCCATGACCGCCCTGGCCGCTTTTGCTCTGTTCGGAGCACGTAAACTACTTAATCTAAGCTGTGTTACCGGTGCCTTTGCCATCGAGATTTTCGGTGGCATTGATGATGCCTTCGACGAAGACCTGCACCGGGTCAAACCCCACCCCGGGCAGCTGGAGATTGCCGACACTGTTCGCCGCCTGTATCAGGGTTCGGGGAATATCACTCTGCGCTCCGAGATGCACGAGCTGATTCGCAAGCAGAAGCTTGACGGACCGGTGTTTGAAACCAGCATCAACGTCCAGGATGTCTACTCGGTGCGCTGTACCCCCCAGGTGCTGGCTCCGGTCGCTGAAGCGATCCGTTACGCCGAGCAGGTGGTGGAAATCGAGGCCAACTCCTCCAATGACAATCCGATCATCATTCCCGAAAAGAAGAAGGTGATCCATGGTGGTAACTTTCACGGTCAGAGTATCGGTTTTGCCATGGATATGCTCTGTGTCGCTATTTCCACCCTGTGTAATCTGTCAGAGCGGCGCACCAACAAATATCTCGACAAGCATCTCAACGAAGGATTACCGGAATTTCTCATCCCCGGCACCCTCGGTCTGACCATGGGTTTTATGGGGGCGCAATACCTGTCGACCTCGACCACTGCCGAAAACCGCCAACTCGCCGGCCCGGTCAGCACCAATACCATCAGCTGTAACGCCTCCAACCAGGATGTGGTGAGCATGGGGACGGTGGCGGCGCGCAAAGCCTTCAAGTCGGTAAGCAACGCCAAGCATGTGGTGACCCTCGAAGTTCTCGCTGACCTGCAGGCGTTGTCCTTTCGCAATGCCGATCGTCTCGGGCGTGGCACCGGCCGGATCTATCAGCGGCTGAAACAGGACTTTCGGGTCTACAACAACGACCATATTTTCCATGAGGATCTGGTCCATTTTCGCAAGCTTCTGTTCTCCAGTCAGTTGTTTGACGACTTAAGTCAGTATTGGGCGGACTGATGACCGACTTGGCGCTGCCCTGTCCGGCAGAAGAGCTGATCCCGCATCGCCCCCCCATGCGTCTGATTGAGCGTCTGATCGCGATAGACGGCAAAAACGGCATTGTTGAGGCACGGGTTGGCGCAGCAGCGCTGCTGACGGATGTCGATGGCATGCTCGAAGATGTTGCTCTGGTGGAAATTATGGCGCAATCCTACGCCACCCTGAAAGGCTACATCGATCGTCGCGATCAGCTCCCGGTACGCCAGGGGTTTCTCGTTGGTATCAAAAAGATGGTGTGCCATGCATCGGTTCAGGCCGATGATTTGCTGCATGTGCATATCCGTACCATTGCCGAACTTGACAGCTTTGCTGTAGCGGAAGGGGAAATCCGCCGTGGTGATGAATTGATTGCCGCAGGCGATGTCAAGGTGTGGATCAATTGATATGTGACCGTCTCTGTTCAGCACCGGATCGGGGATCCTGTGTCAAGGGACGCTTTTCGTCATCCATGACCGCTTGACTGTCGCCGTCCATGGCGACAGACACCCTTGTCACAGGATCCCCGACCCGGTGCCAGGTACGGAGCTGACTATTTAGATGAAACCTTTCATAAGGCTCAAACAATTCATTCTCGTGCTGCTGAGCGGGTTTTTGATGGTGACAATGTCCGTCGCCGCCGATAATAACGAGCTTGAAGTTGTTCTTGAACAACTCAAGGCAGCCGCTGCCGAGGTGGAAACCCTGCAGAGTACCTTCGTGCAGGAAAAAAACCTCGAGATGTTTGAACAGCAACTGCTCTCCAGTGGCAGGATGCTCTATGTTCAGCCCGATCAGCTGCGCTGGGAGTTGCTGTCCCCGGTTGCTTCCGGTTTTGTCCTGCAGGGTGATCAAGGGGTGCGCTGGAATGGCGTGAGTCAGCAGCGGCAACGCTTTTCCATCAGTGTCGACCCGCTCATGGGGGTGGTGGCACAACAGTTGCTGGCCTGGGCCCGGGTCGATCTCGACTGGTTGCGCGCAAGGTACCATATCAAGATACTGACAACAGAGCCGGTGGTGCTGGAGTTAACCCCCATTGATCCCGGCGAAGCGGAATTTATCGCACATATCCAGGTGACCTTTGATCTGGTGCAAGACTATGTCAGTGATGTGCTGGTGTTGGAACACTCCGGCGACAGCACGCGGTTGCGTTTTGGCGATGTGCGCAGCAACGATAGTATCGCGCCAGGGGCCTTTGAACCGCCGGAATTCTGATGCATTTTTTTTCAAATTGCTATAACCGTCTGCAGGGTCGCCGCGGTTGGCTGCTGCTGGTGCTGTTGGCACTGCTGGTGCTCAGCGGTTGGAACTTGTCGCGACTGGATATCGAAGACACTATCGTCGCCATGCTTCCCGACGGTGAATCCCAGGTAGCGCGGGATTTTGAGCTACTGCAACAATCCCCTTTTGCTCGGAAAGTGGTTATCCACCTGCGTGCCGATTCCACGGCTGCTGTCCCCCTGCTCAATGCGACCACCGCCCAGCTGCGTGAGGCCTTACCCGAACCCTGGTTTGTAGATCCCCTCAGTGGTCCAGTCCAGATCCATCCCCAGCGTCTGCTCAATGATCTGCTCGAATCCTTGCCCCTGCTCCTTGATGAGGGTGATCTGGCGCAACTGGAACAGCGTCTTGACGATGAAGGTGTCGAATTGACACTGGCGGAAAATCTTTCCGAGCTATTGCAGCCCCAAGGGATCTTTGTCCGTGAGCGTATCCGTCGCGACCCCTTTTCCCTCTATCTGGCGGCGCTGGACAAGTTGCGCAGCGTCAACCCCCTGCCGGAAGTACGTATCGAAGGGAGGTTCTTTGTCAGTCATGATGGTTTGAGCCGCATGATCCTTGCCGATACCCCGGTTGTCATCACTGATGCCGATGGTGCAAAACAATTGCTGGACGCCTTCGAACAGGCGCGCCAGTCGTTGCCGGCGGGTATTTCTGCCGAACTGATCAGTGGCCATGCCTATACCCTGGCCAACGCCGAGGTCATTCAGAGCGACATGCGGACCCTGTTGCTGGTGTCCGGGGGCGGCTTGCTGCTGCTGTTTGTGCTGTTGATTGGCAAATTACGTGCCGTACCGGTGCTGCTGCTGCCATTTTTCAGTGTCGCCGCCGCCTTGTTGGTGGTGTCCTTGTTTGCGAACCAGGTATCGGGTATTACCATCGGTTTTGGCGCGGTTGTCCTCGGCATCACTATCGATTTTGCCCTGCATGTCTATTTTGCCCTGGCCCGGCGTGGGAGTGAGCGCCCGGAAATGTTGCGTCTGGTGGCCCGGCCGGTGGTGTTTGGCGGTCTGACGACCCTGGCGGCGTTCAGCGTCCTGGCCTTTTCCGACCTGCCCGGTCAGCGCCAACTTGGCCTGTTTGCCGGTGCCGGGATTGTTGCCGCCGTCCTGCTGGCGCTGCTGGTTCTCCCTCACTTTATCCCGCGCACAGCTGCGGTTGTCCCCGGGGTGCGGCTGAATGGCAAACGTTCGCTACTGGTGCGCTTCCCTGCCGTGCGTTATGGCGTCATTGGCCTGTGGGCTGCCTTGTGCGGGACGAGTTTGTTGATGCTGCCGCAGCTGTCTTTTAACGGTGAATTACGTCAGCTTGGCTATCTGCCCGACCAGCTTCAGCAGGCTGAAAAAAGCTTAAATCAGGCCTGGGGGGATGTCCGTGGCCGTGCCATGATTGTTGTCAGCGCCAGCGATCTGGAACAACTGCTGCGGCACAATGAACAGGTGTGGCAGGTGTTGGGTGATCAGCAGCTGCAGTCAGAAGCCGTCAGCCTGGCACCGCTACTGCTGTCAGAGAGAACCCGTCAGCAGCGGATTGCCAATTGGCAACAATTTTGGCAGCAACATCAGGCCCCGACAGCAGAGCGATTAGCTGATCTGGGCACGGGCTATGGTTTTAGCTCACGTGCCTTTGCTCCTTTTTTCGACCATCTGGAACAGATCCCGGCGCCCACCGATCTTACCGCCCTTGAGAGCTGGGGGCTGGGGGAGCTGGTCCATGCCCTGTTGCAGGAGGATGAAAACGGCTACCGGCTGATCACCCTGCTGCCTGATCGTCCGGAACAGATAGCCGCTCTGTTGCAACCGGATGTCTTGCCGGCTGGGACCGTGCTGGTTTCCCAGGGCGTTTTTGCTGACCAGTTGGCGCAGGAAATCGTTGCTGACTTCTATCAGTTCATGAGCTTTGCCGGACTGGCGGTGGTGTTACTGCTCGGGATGTTGTTTCGCCGTGTGACTGACGTTGTTGTTGCTCTGCTGCCGGCGCTGACCGGACTGCTGGTGTTGCTCGGCGGTATGGCCTGGCTTGGGCTGGAGCTGAATCTTTTTAACGTCATTGCCTCTTTGTTGATTATCGGGCTCGGGGTTGATTACGGTATTTTTATGGTCTGTCATGGCCAGAGCAAGGAAGACCTGGCCTCGGTGCGCGCAGTGCTGGTATCGGGGCTCTCGACCCTGATCGGCTTTGGTGCCCTGACCCTCGCCCAGCACCCGGCGCTTTTTTCCATCGGCCTGACCCTGCTGCTGGGTATCAGTGCGGCCATGCCGACGGCGATTCTGGTCCTGCCGGCGTTACGGAGGCAACAGCAATGATACTGCGGATTGTTTTGTCTCTGGTGTTTCTGTTCAACGCTGCCTGCGCCCCGGTTCCGCAGCCGCTTGATCTCAACGAGATCTGTTTGCAGGAGCTCTCTGCCGCTGAGGTTACTGAACTGCACTGGCTTAATCGGGCCGATACCTGGCGGTTACGCCAGAGTGCACTGTTGGAATTGCGTGGACGAAAAGTTGCCCTTGAAGGGTTCATGGTTCTTGACCTGGGCGCACAGCGGTTGCACATGGTTGCTATGAACGAAATGGGTGTGGTGTTTTTCGAATTGATCGTGACACCAGAAAGTCAAGAATTGCGCCGGGTCCTGCCGCAATTGCAGCAGCAGCCTGGTCTGGCAGAGGGGATTGCTGCCAGTCTGCGACGTATCTATCTGGATCCTCAGCCCCGAAGAACCGATCAGGCACAGATGTCCAAAACCAGCCTGCGTTTGTGGCGTTCGCTGACGGACGGGGATTTGAGTTTTACCTTTGATTGCGATGGCCGGTTGCGCAAGACACGACAGCGCAGTGGTACTCAAAACTGGCAGATTATCTATGAAAATTATCACCTGGTAGCAGACCGGGCTGTGCCGGAAAAAATTCTGATGAATGAGTTGCAGCATGCTGTCACCTTGACACTGTGGCAAAGAGAGATCACTTTAGAACCATGAATCAGATGCGAGAAGCCATTCATCAAGCTGCTGTAGCACCACCCCGGATAAGCGCCGGTCACGGCCGCCAGCAATATCGGTTTGGCACAAACTTTCCTGGCTTTTCCGGTCATTTCCCCGGTTATCCGGTGTTGCCTGCAGTGCTGCAATCCCTGCTTGCGCAAATGCTGGCTGAGCAGATTGTCGGTCGAGCATTATGTTTTAAAACATTGCAACAGGCGAAGTTTACTCGTCAGGTGCGCCCCGATGAACAGCTTGACGTTACTGTTGAATGCCGGCAACAGCAGGGGGGATACCGTTGTCAAGCGATCTTGACAATCGCTGATGAGCGCGCGGCCCAGTTTGTCCTGTTCCTTGAAGAGAGATCTACATCATGAGAAAACCATATTTTCGCCTCTGCAATGATGCCCCAGAGCCACTGCGCACCCGCGTACAGCGCACCGTGCGTTTTGAAGAGGTTGATCCGTTGGGTATTGTCTGGCACGGACGTTATCCGAGCTATCTGGAGGACGGACGGGTTGCTTTGGGGAGTAACTACGGCCTGGGTTATATGGATTTTTATCATCAGGGGGTGATGGCGCCGATCAAGCAGATGCATCTGGATTATCAATTGCCTCTGCGTTTTGAGGAGGAATTTACTATTGAAGCGCTGCTGCACTGGAGTGATGCCACTCGCCTCAACCATGAGTTTATATTGCGTAACCGCGCTGAGCAGGTGGTCACGTCTGGCTATACGGTGCAGTTACTGACCGATCCGCAGCAGCGCGTGCTCCTGGTGCCGCCGCCTTTCTACGAAGAATTTCGCCGGCGTTGGCGCTCCGGAGAGCTGCTATGAAGCAGGTGGTGCTCAGTCGTTCGGCCCTGGTCACCCCCCTGGGTGATGGTGGTGATACCCTGTGGCAGCAGTTGGTTGCCGGGGGTACCGCCATTGCCCCCCTGACGCGCTTTGCTACGGGAAACTACATCAGTTCTTATGCCGCCTGTATCGAGGGGCTGGTGGCCGCGGACGCAGAGTCATTGATGGCTCCCCTGTTGGAGCGGGTGGCAGAGCAGATGGGCCCGGTTCCAGCGGATTGCCGCTTGCTCATCGCTACCACCAAGGGTGAGATCGACCGCCTCGAAACTCGCAGTCGCGCCGGTCTGGCACCGACTTTGGCTGATTTGCCGGAAGCTTTTATCCGGCAGGTAGAGCAGCGCTTTCATCTGCCCCCCGGGGGGTTGAATATCAACGCCGCCTGTGCTTCATCCACCATCGCGGTGGCCCGTGGTGCCGCGCTGATTGCCGCTGGTCAGGCTTCTGCGGTGCTGGTGTATGCGGCGGATCTGGTCAGTGAGTTCGTTTTCTCCGGCTTTTCAGCGTTGCAGGCTCTCTCGCCGCACGTCTGCCGCCCTTTCGATCAGCAGCGCAGTGGTCTTAATCTAGGCGAGGCCGGAGTTGCCCTGCTACTTCTTGACGAAGAGCGGGCGCTGCAGAATAAGGCACCGATCATGGCACGGATTGCCGGGTGGGGGGCGGCCAATGATGCCCATCACGTCACCGCCCCGGCGCGTGATGGTTGCGGTCTGATACTCGCCTGTCGCCAGGCCCTCAGCAGCGCTGAGATCAGCGCAGAGCAGATCTGCGCCATTAATGCCCATGGCACCGGCACCTTGTATAACGATGCGATGGAACTTACCGCCTTTCATGCCTTGTTTGCTGAAAGACTGCCACCGTTGCACGGTATCAAGGGAAGTATCGGTCATTGCCTCGGCGCCGCCGGTGCGGTCGAGGTAGCGGTAGGTGCGCGCGCCCTGGCCGAGCAATTGTTGCCGCCGACCGTTGGCTGCCGTAATCCGGAAGCGGTCAGTGACGGCCGGGTCGGGGAAAAACAGCAGCCGCTCAGTGGTGATTATCTGCTCTGTTGCAATTCCGGTTTCGGCGGTATCAACGGGGCCCTGGTGTTGCAGAGGATCATGTCATGACAGGATGGATCAACGGGATCGGCTGGGTATCAACAATGGGTTGCGGCCGCGGTCGTACGGCAGGCTTAGTGCCGATCTGGAATGACAGGCTGGCCATCCCGGCGCGCAAAGATTTATTCGCCCATACGGATCTGCGTTTTGGTCGCCTTGATGGCTTTTCGCGAACCGGTCTGGCCGGAATCACCATGTGCCTGCGGGATGCCGGCCGTGAAGAATGGCAGGACAAGCGTGCGATTGCCACCATGGCGGTAACCACAAGTGGTTGTTTGCAGACCGATCTTGATTATCAGGCAACAGTCATTGAAGGTGACGGTAAGCTGGCAAGTCCCAATCTGTTCGCCTATACGCTGCCCAATTGTTTTCTCGGTGAAGCTGCACTGCGCTTCGGGTTGACCGGCAACAGTCTGATTCTGCAGCAGAATGGCGGCGCTGATCTGGATGTGTTGAGCCGGGCGCTGGAGGAACTGACATGGAGCGGCAGCATCGGGGTTATCGCCGGATTTTGTGAGGTGCCGGTAGCCGGATTGGCATGTCCCCCCACTGGTTATGGGAGCCTCTTTGTGTTGATCGAGGGCATCCCTGACCCTCAGTCCGGGTGTTATGGTAAGCTCACCTTAACAGGCAACAAATTATTTTTTAATGATACCCCGCTTGCAAGTTTTACTCACCTGATGGACGCGTGTTTTACGGTAACTGATCGCCGTGTATAGTGGGTGCTGAATAGTCACAAAAGGAGTTTGAAGCGATGAAGATGGAGTTAATCTATCCCCGCTGGCCGAAGCTTGACCGACAAACCGAGTTTCACTTGCCGCCTCATGGGCCGGTGGTGTTTGCTGCGGCTCTGCCGGATGATGTCGACCTGACATTCACCGATGACAACCTGCAGCCGATTGATTTCGATACCGACTGCGACCTGGTGGCCATTTCGACCATGCTGACTTCCCAATTACCACGGGCGTTCGAGATTGCCCGTGAATTCCGTCAACGCGGCAAAAAAGTTATCTTTGGCGGCATTTCGACCATGCTCCATGCCGAGGAAGTGCAACAGCACGCAGACGCGGTTTTTTTAGGTGAGGTTGAAGGGCGGATCGATGCGGTGCTGGATGATTTTCGTCGCGGGGAGCTGAAGCCTGTCTATGATTACATGCACCAGCATCCCGATATCGAGCTGGTCGGAACCGCGCGCCGCGAGATCCTCGACCGTGAACTGTATAACTATCGTGGGGTGCAGATGCTCGATCTGGTTCATGCTTCGCGCGGTTGCAAGTTTGATTGTTTTCCCTGCTGTACCGGTTTTCTCGGCGGCAAGACGTTTCGCCCGCGTCCCATCGACAAAGTCATCGAAGAAATGGAAGCGATCCGGAATAACCGCTTGTTTATTGTAGACAACTCCCTGGCCCAGGATCGCGACTGGTTGCTGGAGCTATTCAAGGCGATGGAGCCGTTAAAGAAAAAATGGGTTTCTCATCCGATTCTGGATGATGATGAAGTGCTTAAATGGGCGGCAAAAGCCGGGGCCTGGTATGTTTACCAGGCGGTGTTTGACACTTCCGATACTATCCGCAACCGGGTTCGCAGGCTCAAAGATCACGGCATCGGGGTTGAGGGAACCATTATCCTTGGCACCGACGATCAATCCGAGGATGACATCAAACGGTTGGTCGATTTTCTTCTCGAAATCGAGCTGGATGTTGCTGAATTTACCATTCTGACTCCCTTTCCCCAGTCCCCCATCCGTCGTAAGCTGGCACAGGAAGGGAGAATTCTCTCCAATGACTGGAGCCGGTATACCGCCGACAAGGTGGTGTTTCAACCGAAACAAATGTCCCCGGAAAAACTCCAGGAGCTCTATTACTACGCCTGGGATCATTTCTATGCCCAGAGCGGACATCAGCTCAAAATGGGTGAACTGTTCAAACAGGTTATTCGCCGTGAGATGGATGATGGCACCTACCATCGTTATAATCCGCGCAAACGGCGGATCTTTCAAAAGGCGTGAGGAATGAGCCGGATTTTTATCCTCTCCAGTAACACCGCTATTGACCCTTATCCGGTCTATCCGTTGGGGATGGCGGTGGTTGCGGGAATATTACAGACCGCCGGGCATCAGGTGATGCAGCATGATTGCCTGGCTCAGGGGGCTGAACCACAATTGCTGAAAGAAAAAATTCGGCGATTTTCTCCCCATATCCTCGCCTTGTCGTTGCGAAATATCGACAATGTCGATTCTTTTTCCGGTGATGCCGGCTGGTTTTTGCACGCGGCCAGAGCGCTGGTCGCATCCTTGCGGCTGATTAGTCCTGTTCCGATAGTTGTCGGTGGCCCGGCGTTGACCATTATGCCCGAAGCGATTGCTGACTATCTTCAGGTTGATCATGCCATTGTTGGTGAGGCGGAATGCACTTTTCCGGAACTGGTGGCAGCACTGGAGCGCGGTGAAACTCTTCCCCGGGTGATTCAGCGCGGTCTGCCTGTCTCTGGTAGCGAGTTTGGTGTCCCTGTTTATGATCCGGAGCTGGTGAGCTTTTACCAGCAGCACAGTGGCATGCTGAATCTGCAGACCAAACGTGGCTGCCCCTACCGGTGCAGCTACTGTTCCTATCCTCATCTGGAGGGGGGACAATTTCGGGTACGTGACCCGCTTCAGGTGGTTGATGAGCTGCAACGACTTAAAAGCGACCATGGCACAAATCATGTGTTTTTTACTGATTCGGTCTTCAATGATCCCAGAGGCCAGTATCTTCAGCTGGTCGAGGAAATCTTGCGCGCTGATCTCGATCTGAAGTGGTCGGCTTTTTTCCGCCCCCAGGGATTTGGTCACCAGGAACTGAAGCTGATGAAGCGCGCCGGTCTTTATGCTCTGGAGCTGGGAACGGACGCAGCCAGTGATGCAACCCTGGCAGGAATCAGTAAGGGCCTGACCTTTGCTGAAGTGCTCGAAATAAATGATGCCTGTATCAAGGAGCGCTTGCCGGCAGCACATTTCGTTATGTTTGGCGTTCCCGATGAAACTGAAGTGACGGTGAGTGAAGGGCTAGAGAACATGAAAGCTCTGCGAGAGTCGGTGGTGTTTGCTTTCTCCGGCATCCGTATTCTGCCGGAGGCACCCTTACATCGTCGGGCTATCAGCGACGGGGTGATTGCTGCTGACACCCCACTACTTAAACCGGTTTATTATTTTTCACCGCAGATTGACCGACAGTTGATGGAAGACCGTATCACCGTAGCCTTTGCCAAAAAACGCAACCGGATTTTCCCTCCGTCAGAAGGGTTGTTGCGGATGACCGCCATGAAGGGTTTTGGTTTCGTCGGTCTGATGTGGAATCATCTGGTTCGCTTCCCCCCGGCAGCAGCGGTTGAATAAGGTGCTATCGTGCCTCAGTTGAACGAACAACATATTCTGCTGGTTCATCCTTTGGGATACCAGAGCGAAGCTGCGCAGCAGGATATTTCCCGGCGCGCTAATATCATGCCCCCGCTGGGATTGGCGAGCATGGCCGCCTATCTGAACGCGGCGGGGTTTGTCTGCCGTATTCTCGACTGTTACGCTCATCCCGATGCCGATCAGCGCCTGCGTGAGTTGTTGCGTGATTTCCGCCCTTTTCTGCTGGGGATCAGTTGCACCACCGCCAGCTTTCACGATGGTGTTCGGTTGACGCAGCTGGCCAAAGTTGAAACTCCGGGAATCCAGGTGGTGTTTGGTGGCCCTCACGTATCGGCCCTTCAGGATAAAGTGATTGAATTTTCTCCCCTGATTGATGGGGCGGTCATCGGTGAGGGAGAACAGACTCTGCTCGAACTGGCTAAACGTGGCGGCGAGGCGTCGGAAAAGATCCCTGGCCTGGTCTGGCGTGATGCGAACGGCAAGTCGGTCAACAATGGTTATCGTCAGCAGCAGATCGTTCTTGATGACCTGCCTTTTCCCGCTTACGAGCTGCTTGAAGGCTATCCGCAAACCTACAGTCTGCCAATTTTTAACTACCCGAAAACCCCCAATACCAGCTGTCTTTCCAGTCGCGGTTGCCCTTATCAGTGCAGTTATTGTGATCGCAGCGTGTTTCGCCGCACCTTCCGTTTCAACTCAGCGGATTATCTTTATCGCCACCTGACGTATCTCAAAGAACGTTTCGGCATCCGTCATATAAACTTCTATGACGATCAGTTTACTTTTCATCGTGACCGGGTTGAGGAGTTCTGTCGGCTGATGATCGATAAACCCCTGGGGATGACCTTCAATTGCGCGGTGCGCGCCAATCATGTTGATCGTGATCTGCTTAAACAGATGAAAGCTGCCGGTTGCTGGATGGTCAGCCTGGGTATCGAAAGTGGCGACGCGGAATTGCTGGCGCAACATCGTCAGAACGTTGATCTCGATCATCTGGGTGAGACTATCCGCATCATCAAAGGCTGCGGTATCCGCGTCAAGGGGTTGATGATGATGGGGCTGCCGGGGGAAACGGAAGCCTCGATCCGCCGCAGTATGGACTATTTTCTCTCTCTGCCCATCGATGATATGAACCTCGCCAAGTTTACCCCTTTCCCCGGTTCACCCTTGTACAAAGAGATCCATCAGCATGGCAGCTTTGATGAGGACTGGCCGAAGATGGATTGCATGCATTTTCAGTTTATCCCTGACGGCATGGATAAAGAAGTTCTCGAAAAACTGTTCATCGAGTTTTATAAACAGCACTTCAAGCGCCCACGTATCCTCGCCGGCTACGTCGCGATGCTATGGAAATCGCCGGATAGCTGGCTGCGTTTTATCGCCAGCAGTGGCCAGTTTCTGCGCTTTGCCTTCAGTAACAAGCGTTATGGGAAGTAGGAAAAATGATGATTATTGAATTGCTCCGCTCCGACGAAGGTAAAACCCTGGAATTCAAACAGGATCTTTCCTCACCACGCAATCTACTCAAGACGCTGGTAGCTTTTGCCAATACTGCCGGAGGTAAGATCATCATCGGTGTTAAGGATAGGACCCGTCAGGCGATAGGTGTCGACAACCCGTTGGATGAAGAGGAGAGGCTTTGCAACCTGATTGCTGATTCCATCTCTCCCCGGCTGGTTCCTAATGTTGAAATGACCACGGTAGATGGCAAAACATTGCTTATTGTTGAAGTTTTTCTGAGTAATTCACGGCCTCACTATCTTCGCTCTGAGGGTGAGCAAGTTGGGGTCTATGTTCGACTTGGCTCGACCAACCGCCAGGCTGACCCTGAGTTGATCGCCGAATTACGTCGTTCTGTTGAAGGGGTGTCTTTCGATGAGATGCCCATGCCGGAGCTATCTATTGATGATCTGGATATCAGCGCAGCACAGGAGACATTTGGTGCTGACCGAACTTTAAACGAACAATCTTTGTTGACCTTGAAACTGTTGGTACGCCATCAAAACAAAGTGGTACCGACCAAAGGAGGTGTCCTTCTCTTCGGCAGGCAGCGGAATCAGTATTTCTCTGACGCCTGGATCCAATGTGGTCGTTTCTTTGGTACCGAGAAAATTGATATTTTCGACCACAGTGATATTGATGTGTCGCTGCCGCATGCCGTTGATGAGGTCATGCTGTTTCTGAAAAAGCACGCTTATCGCAGCGCCGATCTCTCCGAAGTACGCCGCAAGGATGTCTGGAGTATCCCTCTGGGGATTTTGCGCGAAGTGATCATTAACGCCATTGTGCACAGCGACTATTCGCAACGTGGTGCACCCATCCGGGTTGTCTTTCTTGATGATCGCATAGAGGTGGAAAGTCTGGGTATCCTTCTACCCGGGCTGACCATTGAAGAGATAAAACAAGGTACTTCACGCATTCGAAATCCAGTCATTGCCCGCATTTTCAAGGAACTTCACCTGATCGAACAATGGGGTACAGGGGTGCGCCGTATTTTTGCAGAGGCCCAGGAGCAGGGGTTGCGGGAGCCAAAAATTGAAGAAATCGGACTGCGCCTGCGTTTCACTATCTACTTGGCTGCACCACACGTTATCCAGAGTAATGTACGAAAGACTAAACTAAAGGCACAAGTCGAGGCACAAGTCGAGGCACAAGTCGAGGCCCGGATTTTACAGGCGTGCACAGAACGTCCTCTGTCCTCAGCTGAAGTTGCAGCTACGCTTGGACACAAGAAATTGAGCGGCAATGTTCGTAAGGCTCTTCCGGCTCTGCGGGATGCAAGATTGCTGGAATATACCATCCCGGACAAACCTAACAGTCGCCTGCAGAAATATCGGCTGACAGCTCTGGGTAGAGAAAAACTCAGGCAGTTGGCCGGGGAAAAGAAATGACTTCCACCCCCACCCGATATTTCATCGCCATCCCCGTTTACAACCACGGCGCGAGTTTACGCCAGGTGGTGGAAGGGTGTTTGCGTCATCATGACCGGGTGCTGGTGGTTGATGATGGCAGCAGGGTGGCGGTGGCGGATCTGGTTGTGGATCTGCCGGTCGAACTGGTGCGCCATGAGTCTAATCAGGGCAAGGGTGCAGCGCTGTTGATGGCGGCGCGGTGGGGGCTTGAAAACGGTTTCAGCCATATGGTCTGTCTGGATGCCGACGGTCAGCATGATCCCGATGATCTACCCGGTTTTTTTGCCGCCATCAAGGAGGATCCCCTGGCGATTGTTGTCGGTCATCGCGATTTTGATCAACAGGGTATTCCCGGCAGCTCCCGTTTTGGCCGTCAATTTTCCAATTTCTGGTTGCGCGTGCAGACCGGAATCCGCCTCAAGGATGTGCAAAGTGGTTACCGGGCTTATCCTCTGGTGATTTTCCGTTATTTGAATTTCTGGACCCGGCGTTACAATTTTGAGGTCGAGGTGCTGGTACGGGCGGCCTGGGCGGGACTGCCTTTGAAGGATCTGGATATTGCGGTTTACTACCCGCCGGCCGCTGAGCGGATCTCACATTTTCGCAAATTCATGGACAACTGGCGCTTGACCCTGCTCAATACCCACTTGACCTTGCGCTCGATTGTCCCCTGGCCCCATCGCAAGATTGTCACAGCTGGAAAAGGGGCACTACCGGAAGAAACGGTTTCCGTGTTGCGGCCGTTAAAGTCTCTGCGCTTTTTGTTGCTGCAGAATATTACTCCCCGCGGTCTGGCCCTGGCTGCTGCTCTGGGGGTGTTGCTTGGCACCTTGCCCCTGCTGTTCTGCCATACGGTGGCGATTCTGTTTGCCTGCAGTTTTTTCGGGTTGAACAAGGTGGTGGCGGTGAGCAGCAGTCAACTGTGTATGCCGCCGCTCGTCCCGGCCTTGTGTATTCAGGTGGGTTACTTTATGCGTAATGGTGAATGGTTGACGGAACTTACCCTGCAGACTCTGGGCCATGAGGCTTTACAGCGACTTTATGAGTGGCTGTTGGGGTCCCTGGTATTGGCCCCCTTACTGGCGGTGTTGGTTGGTGGTTTAACCCTGTTGCTGGCGTTACTGGTAAAAAGCCAGGGATTGGTGGGAGTGTCGACCCGTGAGTAACTGGACAAGTCGCAGCATCGGTCGCGATTGGCAGCATCGCTTCTTTTATCTGGCGATCAAACTGGGTGGCCGGCGCCTGGCCTATCTGTGCCTCTATGTGGTGGTGGCCTGGTATGCGCTGTTCAGTGCGGTTGCCAAAGAACGCGCCAGTCATTATCTGGCACGGCGTTTCCCCGCCGCCGGTCCGTGGGAGCGTTTTGGGCGGCGCTATCGGTTGATTTTGACCTTTGGTCAGGTGTTAATCGACCGGGCCATGGTTGGCATTATTGGTGCCGAGCGGATCAAGGTTCAGTTGCACGGCAAGAATGCGTTGCTGAATCTGCTTGCCGAAGGCAAAGGGATGATTCTGGTCAATGCCCATGTCGGTTGCTGGCAGGTCGCTATGTCGTCCTTAAGTTTTATGGAAACACCGGTTAACCTGTTGATGCAGCGTGAAGAGGGGGATATCGACCGTCACTATTTCGAACACGCCGGTATTGAGTGTCCCTACCATATCATCGATCCACGCGGGTTTTTGGGCGGAGCCCTGGAAATGATGGAGGTTCTTAAACGCGGTGAAGTGTTGTCGGTGATGGGGGATCGCATGCTCGGGGATGATCAGAATGGGGTTCCGGTCGAATTTCTCGGCGAACAGGTGACCATGCCTTTTAGTGCCTATAAACTGGCGTCGGCAACGGGAACACCAATTGTGGCTCTGTTTTCCTACAAAACCGGGCCGGACAGTTACGATTTGAAACTCTATCGAACAATCCGGGTGCCGCCGGGTTTGGGCCGTGATCAGCAGGCTTTTGTACCCTATGTTCAGGAGTTCGCCGCCAGCCTGGAAGAATTTTCCCGGGAACACCCATTTCAATTTTTCAATTTCTTTAACATGTGGTACGAATAAAAAGTTAGTGCGGATAAATTGATGCAAGACATAGGTGCCGTGGCGTATACCGACGCGGTAAAAAATCATACGTAAGGAGCTCATGATTATGAGTGTCAAAGAAAAACTTAAGCAGGTATTAATTGAAGACCTCAATTTGGAAGATCTGACCCCTGACATGATCGAGGATGAAATGGCCCTGTTTGGTGACGGTCTGGGCCTCGACTCCCTCGACGCAGTGGAGCTGGTGGTGGTAGTTCAAAAACATTTTGGTGTAGAAATCAAAGATATGGACGAAGGGCGACCAGCGTTGCAGTCGATCAGTACCCTGGCGAAATTTATCGAGGAGAAGCAGGCGCAATGACCTGTTCTTTACCGGTTGTCGTTACCGGTCTCGGTTGTCTGTCCGGAGCCGGGATGAACCTGAACGAAAACCTGAAGAACCTGTTTGCCGGTTGCCGCTATCCGGGGGCGCCGATCCGTTTTTCCACTGATCACCCGGTGGCCTATCCGGTGCTGGAATTGCGAGATGCGTTCAAACTGCCGTTGGATGAGGATCAGCTGGTCTACGCCCGGACCGGCCAATTGGCCCTGGCGGCGGCGCTGGGAGCCTTGAGTGCGGCTGGTTACGAGGAAGCATCGCTACGCGGTCGACGTGTCGGTGTTTGTATCGGTACTACCGTCGGTTGTGCCCTGAACTGTGACGATTTTTACCGCGATTACAAAGCGGGTAAAAATCCGGGAATGGCCATTATCGAGCGCTATCTGCGCAGCAACCCGGCAGCAGTTATTGCCCGCCAGCTCAAATTGAACGGGCCGGTTCAAACCGTGGTCAACGCCTGTTCATCCGGTACCGATGCCATTGGTCTGGGGGCGTCCTGGTTACGCTCCGGTGCCTGCGATATCGTTATCAGCGGTGGTGCCGACGAACTGTCGCGCGTGACCTATGCCGGGTTTAGTTCCCTGATGATTACCGACACCGAACCCTGCAAGCCATTTGACGTCAATCGCAAGGGGTTGAATCTGGGGGAAGGTGCGGGGATCATGATCCTTGAACGCGCTGACCGGGTTGACAAGACGCGGATTCTTGGCCGGGTTCTTGGTTATGGCTCGGCTTGTGATGCCCACCACCTGACCGCACCTCGACCGGATGGCGCCGGCCTCAAAGCTGCCCTCGCCGAAGCCTTCCGCACAGCAGATGTTGGGGCGAAGCAGATTGCTTTTGTCAACGCCCATGGCACCGGTACCCCTGACAATGATCGCATCGAGGGGCGGGTGCTGAACGAGGTTTTGCCCGGGGTTCCTTTTTTGTCGACCAAGGGGTATACCGGTCACACCCTGGGGGCCGCGGGTGCTATCGAGGCGGTTTATACCCTGGCCTGTCTTAATCGTGGTGAGATTCCCGCCAGCATCGGTTTTGCCGAACTGGATCCGCAGATACCGGTCACCCCAGTGACAGTTAACACCCCCCTTGGTGGTCATATTGGCCTGTCTCAATCCCTGGCCTTTGGTGGCAACAACGCTGTGCTGATTTTGGCCGCAGGAGGAGCTTGATATGCGCCTGGCGATTCAGGGAATCGGAATAACCGGCAGTTTCGGTGCCGGGGTTGACGCACTGCGCAGCGCCCTGCAAAGCAAAACAGTTGCTCCGCAACAACTTACTGTGGATCACCATGACGGGGCGAGGGACAGCTTTCCAGCCTATCGCGCAACAACGGAAGGCTTAGAGCGCTTTCTGCCCAAGCGAGAACTGCGACGGATTGACCATTTTTCCAAGATGACCCTGCTTGCCGCCCATCTTGCCCTGGAAGATGCTGGGCTACTTGAAGCTGATCGTTCCCGGATTGGCGTGGTGGTGGCTAGCGGCTATGGGCCCCTGAAAACCACCTTCAATTTTCTCGATTCCTACCTCGATTTCGGTTATTCCTGCAGCTCGCCAACCCACTTTTCTAATTCTGTGCATAATGCTGCCGCCGCCCACGTGTCGATGCAGTTGAAGTTAACTTCACCCAGCCTCACGGTTACCCAGTTTGAGATGTCCGTTGCCTCCGCGCTTTTAAGTGCCCGGCAATGGTTGGCGGAAGGGCGTGTCGATCGGGTTCTTTTTGGTGCGGCTGATGAATATTGCGAGGTGTTGCGTTACTGTCGTCGACATGTTTTTGCTGATGGTGAGCAGGGGCCGCTCCGTCCTCTGGATCTGGAGGTACAGACCGCTATGGCTGGTGAGGGAGCGGTGTTTATGGTGCTGGAGTGCGCTGATGAAGCGGCGGCATACGCCGCTATTGATTCCGTTATCCTGGGCAACCATGCTGTTGCTCCGCTCACAATGCCGCCTGGCGGCAGCTGTGGTCGCAGGAGCCGATGGCCACCGCCAGTGCGGACGATGGTATGCTGAGGTCCTGTCCGATCTGCCGGTTGTGGCCTGTTCCCCCTATTATGTGGCAGCTTTCCGGCCGCCGCCGGTTTTGACCTGGCAGCAGCGGCGTTGATGATGCGTGATCAGCAGCTTTATGCCGGGCCACAGGATGCTGCTGCCAATCTCCATGAGTCGGCTGTTACCCCTCATGGCGTCGATGGAACACTGGCCTGCCTCAAATTCTCTCGGGGCGGCGATTACGGTTTAATATGTCTATCACGCTGAGATTTCTGTGTCAGATGATGGTTACGGGGGCTCTGGTTCTGGGTGCTGCCGGATTGGTTGCCGCGCAGGAGTCTTCTCCCCGTTACGGTCTGGCACTGATCGCTGGCCAGGCCTATGATCCGGATCGTTTCGGGTTGGTGATTCTGCAGGGGAATGTGCAATTGCCCTATGATCAGGTGTTCTGGCATGACGCACCCGATAGCCTCTTTTTTAAAGGGGAGTTCAACCTTGGCGTGACCACCGATGGCCGTGACCGCGTACTGGCAGCGGTCAACATAATGGCGGTAAAATATTTCGACACGTTCTCTTCCTCCTCCTGGCAGCCTTACCTCGAGGGGGGAATTGGCGTTGTTTATACCGATTTTCGGGTCAAAGGGCAGGGGCTGCGTTTTAATTTCAATCCCCAGATCGGAGTCGGAATTGCTTTTAGACCGGCCCATGGCAGAGAGATAAGTGTTGGCTTGCGTTTGCACCATTTGTCCAATGCTGACCTGCATCGTGACAACCGCGGGATCAATAGCTTGCTGATGGTGGCGGGGGTGCGTTTCTAGTTTGTGTCCATCCGGAAACGCTGGATGGGCATGAACCCGTTGCCGAGTCGGAAACTAGTTATGAAAAAGGAAGATGTTCCACAACATGGTGGTTTGACTGCCGGCTGTCGAGAAGTTAATTATGCCGTCGATGCAGACGGAAACTACAGTCTTGAGCTCAGCGTTGGCTGGGAAGCTAAAAATGCCACCCTGCGTCAGGCCTGGGAAGCCATTGTTGAGCGGTTGCACCTGGTGCTTGAAGAGATTAACGCTGGTCACAAAAGTCCGCTAGCTTACCATATGGTAAAAAACCAGATGGATGTGTCCTTGCTGGCGCAGTATTCAGGCTTTGCCCGTTGGCGTGTCAGACGTCATCTGAAACCGCAGGTCTTTAAGCGTCTAAGGTCGGCTGTCCTGACCGTTTATGCTGACCTTTTCCGTATCAGTATTGCTCAGTTACAGCAGGTGCCGGATCAGCCGGATCTGTGTATCGAGGATATGTCCAGCTCGGGGACGCCGCTGTGAACATTAATTTCAGCCACCGCCAGTCTGCCCACTGTGAAAGCGGTGTCACCGCCAACCTGTTGAATCATTATGGCCTTGAGTGTTCTGAGGCTCTGGTTTTCGGGATTGGTGGTGGTCTTTTTTTTGCCTACGCGCCGTTTATCCGCCTCAATTTTCTTCCCCTGACAACCTTTCGCACCGCGCCCGGCAGCATTTTCAAAAAAGCCGGCAAAAGGCTGGGGATCACTACGCGCCAGCAGCGCTTCAAAAACCCTGTTGCTGCCGAACAGGAGCTCGATCGTTTGCTGGCTAACGGCTGTCCGGTGGGTGCGCAGACCGGAGTTTTCTGGCTTCCCTATTTTCCGCCAGCCTACCGCTTTCACTTTAATGGTCACAATCTGGTAGTGATCGGCAAAGAGAGGGATGAATACCTGATCAGTGACCCAATCTTTGAACAACCGGTACGTTGTGCCTCAGCCGATCTGCGCCAGGCGCGCTTTGCCAAGGGAGCTTTGGCGCCACAGGGGCGTATCTATTACATCGAATCCCTGCCCGGTAATATCGATCTATCACAGGCGATTATCAGCGGAATCAAGGATGTCTGCCGGGTGATGCTGTCGACGCCGGTACCGGTGGCGGGGGTGCGCGGTATCAACTTTCTGGCTAGACGGATCGTTAAGTGGCCGGCGCGTCTCGGCGAAAAAAGAACCTTGCAACATCTTGGTCACATTGTCAGGATGCAGGAGGAAATCGGTACCGGCGGTGGTGGTTTTCGCTTTATCTATGCAGCATTTTTGCAGGAAGCCGCTGCGCTGACACACAATGCTGCCTTGTTACCTTTATCTCAGCGCTGTACAGTCATTGGTGATAACTGGCGCGAATTTGCCCTGCTGGCAGCGCGTGTCTGTAAAGGGCGTGCCAAGCTGGTGCCAACGGTCGCTGATCTGGCCCAGCGTCTGGAAGAATTGGCCGTGGCGGAAAAATCCCTCTATCAGGATCTGCAAAGTGCTATCGCCGGATATTCGATAAAAGGACGGGAATGATGAGTGCCAGTGTCCAGGATTCTGTCATCAGTATCAGCGGTCTTACAAAAACCTATCCTGGTAGCAGCCACCCGGCGTTGGATCATCTCAACCTTGAGGTCGCGCGTGGCCGTATTTTTGGTTTGCTTGGGCCGAATGGCGCAGGTAAAACCACGACTATTTCCATTGTCTGTACCCTGTTGCGGCCCGATACCGGTCGGGTTGAGGTGCTGGGCCAGTCAGTACCGGCTGCAGCAGCAGCCATTCGCCACGCCATTGGCCTGGTTCCCCAGGAGATCGCCCTTTATCCAACCTTGACCATCAGGGAAAACTTGACCTACTTTGCCCGTGTTCTCGGTGTTGACAAAGACCTTCGTGCTGCGCGGATTGCCACTTGTCTTGATCTGGTGGGACTTACGGATATGGCACAGCGGCGCATTGATCGCTGTTCCGGCGGGATGAAACGTCGCGCCAACCTCGCTGTCGGGATTCTTCATGAACCACAGATTCTGCTGCTTGATGAACCGACGGTGGGCATTGATGCCCAGTCGCGTAATTTGATACTCGAGCAATTGCGCGAGTTCAACCGCCAGGGGATGACCCTGCTCTACACTACCCACTATATGCGCGAGGCGGAAGAAATTTGTGATGAAATTGCGATTATTGATGCCGGGCGCGTCATTGCACAAGGAGCGCCGCATCAGTTGATTGCCGGAAATCCTGCTTGCGAAAATCTCGAAGATATTTTCCTGGCCCTGACCGGTAAAGCTTTGCGCGAATAGAGTGTACGGATATGCATCTGCTGACCCACATCAGAAAAGAACTTCTCCTGCTCAGCCGTGATCGTGCCGGCTTGCTGGTATTGTTCGTCATGCCAGTGTTGTTGGTACTGGTGCTGACGCTGGTACAGGACAACGTTTTCCGGGCGACCGGAGAAACCACCACCCGCTCCCTCTTCGTTAACCTCGACGAGGGGTCATTTGGGGTGGATCTGGCCAGAGGCCTTAATGCCACCGGTATGCTTGAGCTGGTTGAGGCTTTTGCTGGTGAGAAAGTCGATCTGGAGCGGGCACGGCAAGCCGTTTTTCGTGGCGATTACCAGTTTGCCATTGTCGTCCCGGCCGATTTCAGCGCTACCCTTGCTGCTGCTGCCGAGTCGGCGGCGCGAGCAACCTTGCGTGGGGATACAGTAGAGATTAACCCCGGGGAGTTGCGGCTTTTCTTCGATCCGGCGGTGCGCGGTGTTTATCGCACAGCGGTTTCCAGTTCGGTGCAACGCGGGGTGATCAGCCTTGCCATGGCCAGTCGTAGCACGGCACTGATGGGACTGTTGCGGGTCGATTTGCAGGAAAGTATCGATGAGCAGTTGCAGCCCTATGGTGCTGCCGGATTGGTGCGCATCGAGCTGCCTGTATTAGCAGATAATTGGCTGGAACAGCCGTTGATTGAGCTGAGGGAAGAATCGGCAGCACCTGAGAAGTTCCCCACCATGCCGACCTCAGTGCAACAGAATGTGCCGGCCTGGACCCTGTTCGGGATGTTCTTTATTGTCATCCCTCTGGCCGGAACTATGATCCGCGAACGCCAGGACAGTACCCTCACTCGTTTGTTGACCATGCCGGTGAGTATTGTCGGATTGTTGGGTGGCAAGGTGTTCGCCTATCTGCTCATCTGTCTTTTGCAGTTTGCGCTGATGCTGCTGGTGGGCCGTTATCTGCTGCCGCTGCTGGGTACACCACAGTTTGACGTAGGACTTCCCTCCGGCCCCGCTGGTCGCGGTCGTTCGCCCTGGCGGCCTGTGGTTTCGGATTGTTGGTGGGGGGTGGTGGCGCGCAGCTTCGATCAGGCGGCGATTTTTTGGTCTGGTTTCTGTGGTCATTGCCGCTGCTCTGGGGGAGTGATGGTGCCGGTTTACAGATGCCGCAGGTGATGCAAGGTGTCAGTATCGTCTCGCCTTTGGGGGTGGGGGTTATATGTTTCTGGATATCTCGTGCGCGGCGGTGATCTGTTATCTATCCAAGGCCGCAGGTGCTGACATTAAATGGGTTTTTTCTCCAGCATGCTCATTGCCGCGTTGGTTTTTCGGCGCTGGCGTCAAGGTGAATGATGGACAAAAATGGGAGAGTGCAATGAGTGCCGAACTGGAAGTTGAACTTGCCAGGCTTACCGATTTCTGTAATGTCGAAGATACGTCAGCGCAGGATGTGCCGCGTGATGTGCCGTTAATTGGCCCCGATTCTCCCTTCGGCCTTGATTCCTTGATGCGGTGGAGATCGTTGTCGCCGCAGAAGGGTTACGGAGCCTCGCATTGGTACCGATGAGTCGAGTCGCGAGGCCCTGGCAAGTTTGACCGCTCCTGGGTCCGCCGCGAACGTACGGATCAGGGGTGACAACTGTTTCGCTTTTCCGGTGCGGGGTCAGACCTCCCACGCCCAGGGACGCTTTTCGCCCTCCATGGCCGCTTGACTGTCGCCCTCCATGGCGACAGACACCCTGGTCGCAGGAGCTCTGACCCCACACCGGGGGGGGCTTTGGCCAAGCGTCAGACCACGGTCAGGTGCAGGTAGCTGATGGAAACGGCCGCTTTCGAATATAGGGAGGGATGCGATCCCCTTCCTGAGCTGCCCTTGATTTGAACAGTTCTTCGGAGTATGATGTAGAAGGAGGCTGCCCCGGTATTCCCTTAGTTGCCAGATTAGTAAACCAGCGTTCCTCCGGAATATCCACTGACAGCGCGCAATCCGTCCATCAGGGGTTGACGAAAATAGTTGGATGAATAATGGGCAGGAACCAGTCAACCTGGTCGGCACGCAGGTTGCGCCGGGCAACAACGCGGGGAATGGTGCGTTGGGCCGAGGTATTGATGATCTCTGCATTCAGAAGTTTGGACATCCCGCGCCGCCTGATGTTGAATACCCTTCGGTTACAGCGGTATTTTTGTTGTAGTCGCGCCAGCCTTTGAGGGAACCATCCGCGAGTTTGTTGGCACCGGCGTACATACAGACATCAAGTTCGTTGGCAAAGGAATGGATGTCGATCCAGTCGATACGCAATGAGATGCCGTCAGGTGTGGGTTGATTCTGCAAGTAAACGGCACTGGCTCCGTCCGACAGCATCCAGCGCAGAAACCCTCAAAGGTAAGGATCTTTTTAGCTCATCCAGTTTTTCTGCCGGGATCTTTTTCATCTGCGCAGCGCGCATGAAGGTAGAGGCCAGCTCCGAACCGGTAGCAACGGCATTGTGACTTTGGCCGCTGGCAACACTCATCCAGGCGTATTTCAGGCTGAAACCTGGCGAGACAGACACCAATGGTGCTTACTGCCTTCCAAAGCGCCGCCCAGCTCGCCGTGAACCATGTAAGGCGTGCCCCGGCATCAACTGGTCGGGCGATGAGGTGCCGCAGCTTAAACATTCGATTTTGCTCGGGTGAAAATTCGCAAGGGCGCAGCCCACGGATTGCTTCAGCCGTCAGTTGAGCATTGCTATGGGTCGTTTCTTCCGGATCAATTGGCATAGTAGCGTTGTTCGATTTTGTTGTTGCGCAGAATCATTCGCCGTGCGTGATGGCAGTTGATTGGATTTTCCCAAGAATTTCTTCCATCTGCTCATTGCTGACGGCAGCATTGGGCAGAAATGGCAATATCTGTGATATAAACAGGCATAGTTTAGATTTCCAGCGTAAAATAAAGGTTGATTTACAGGTGCGCTACAGGTTAATTCCCGCGACTTTTTTTGTAAATTTTAAAACTTACTGTATCTGTTCAGCAGCGGATCTTCGGATCCTATGTCAAGGGAAGCTTTTCGCCTGCTGTCGCCGTCCATGGCGACAGACACCCTTGCCACAGAACCCCCTATCCTGTGCAAGGCCATAGCTGAATAGTTACAACAGATGCAAACTATGTTAACCGATTTGCTTCACCTTACGCACCCTTGGTGCGGCATAAAACTGTTTTTGGAGTTGATTGCAGATGTTGAAGATTGTTGTTTTTCTGATTTTATCCCTGCCGCTGATTTATCTGTCCTGGGCAAGCACTGTTCAGCCCTGATAAACACGGACTTTATCGCTTTATCACCTGGGAGCTGATTTTATGGATTGCAGTTCAGAATTATCAATTCCTTTCAGGTTGGGCAGTTTAACTCCCGCCTGGTAATATCGTCGCTATTACTGATGAGTTCCGCCCTGCTGGTGGTCTGGGCTTTTGTTGTCATGCGTCGGGAAGGACGGGTCAGCAGCGTGAGGATGAAAACCCGTTCGGCTTCGAAAAAACCACCGCCCTGGTGACATCGGGAATTTTTGATATATCCGCCATCCCATGTACACCTCGCTGCTGTGCCTTGTTGTGGGGAGTATTGCTCCGAAATGTGGAAATCCCACTGCTGCTGGTGGCCCTGTTAGGTACGCTGACTTTATCACTGCTGCGTTGATGGAAGAGGGGGAAAATCTCGAAATATTTTGGGATCCATATCGACAATATATGCGCTCTTCAAAAACGTTTTATCCCCTTTTTTATTTTGATCTTATAGTTTTGCCTGATCTTGCCCTTCACGTAACAGAGCCGCATAGCGCTGGTAGAATAACCCTTCGTCAAGGTAGGTCGGAAGCACCGCATTGTCAGGTGTAGTAGTCCAGGTCATGGTTGGTAATGCGCGGAGCCATCTGCCGGTACAGGGGGTGCCGCAGGGGGTGAGAACCGTATAGATCGGCAGTTCAATGGCCTGTTTACGGACATAGGCACCCAGCTGATCAAACTGCTCTTCGCGGTAATCAGGGAAATAATAAAAATCACCAACAATCGTTATCCCGAGGCGGTGGAGAATCTCGATCGCCTGGGCGGTTTTTTTCGCTTTGGCCTCCTTTGTTCATCCGTCGCAGAGGCCCCATCATCAATCTCTTCAAAACCAATCACCACCGCGCGTAAACCCACCTCTTTCCAGCGTTTGATCAAATCCGGATGGCGGACCACCAGATCGGCCCTGACATCGGCAAAATACTGCTTGTTGATGCCTGCTGCAGCGATGGCTTCAGCGAGCTTCAGGGCCGCTGCCGGGTTGCCGAAACTGTTGGCATCGACCAGTCGGATCACCGCGACATGATCAAGCAGTTTGATATCGCGGATAACACTGCCAATGTCGGCGGTCAGATAGTGGCCACCAGTGATCGGGCTGATGCAGCAGAAGTGGCAGTCGTAAGGGCAGCCAACCGCGCTCGAAACCAGCCCGAGGGGGATGTTCAGGTTCTCCAGGGTGTAGTGCGGGCGGTAGTGGTCGACGAGATCATAGCGCGGTGGCATTTTATCAACCAGGTCAGCGTTGGAATAGTTACGGGGAATCAGGAGCAGCTGCCTTCCGGGGTTGGTTTTTGCGATGCCGGGAACCTGCGGCTGGTTATTGCCCCTCTCCAGTTCTTGCACCAGTTCTCGCAGGCTGAGTTTGCCCAGTCCGACCACAACAAAATCGACCTGCGGCTGATTGAAAAATTCCGGCTGACAGGATGCATGAACCCCACCCACCACAACCAGTGCCGCTGACAACTCTTTGACGGTTGTCGCCATCTTAAGCACTGTCTGTGCCTCACAGGTCACGGCGGTGAATCCGACCAGATCAGGCGCAAAGGTGCTCAGCTCAGTCTCCAGAGCCTCCGGCTCAACCTTCAGATCGACTATCCGCACCTCATGATCGTACAGATTTCCCGCCAGGGCTTCCAGTGCCAGGGGTTCGCTGCGGAAGATCTTTTTGATCGAGGTGATACCGTAGCGCTCCTCGGGGATGCTGCGGCCACAGTTGGGGGGGTTGATGAGCAGGATTCGCATGATTTTTTTTACCAGAAAAGCGCAAAAAGACAAACACTAAAGCGTGGAGAGTAATACAGGTTGGACATCGACTATTACTAAATATTTAATATTTAAACATTTACAGCAAATTTACACCTAAGCGATGTACAAATATGATGACATTTTCCTCAGTGCTATTGAAGTCAGGGTAAGGAGGTGATCGAAGCGCCATATTCCAGTCAAGGAAAATCTCACCTGCCACGCTGTATTTTTACAACTCTTTTTGGAGGTAACTGATGAAAAAAACAAAACGTTTTCTGACCTTCGTCGTCCTGGGGGTGCTGCTACCGTTGTTTATTGCGGCCTGTATGACCGCTTCTCCTGAAGCCGAGACGTCTCGGCAGGTAAATTCCGGACACGCGGTGCCGATGGGAACCACGGATTGTATTGCTTGCCACCGTGCTGCCACGCCGGCTGCAGTGCAGCAATGGGAGCAGAGTGCGCACGGTTTTGCAATGGTTCATTGTCAGGTGTGCCACGGTGATGAGAAGAACTTTGCCAGAACGCCAGGCGTCGAAAATTGTCGTAGTTGCCATGCTGATGAGGTAGCCAATAATGTCTCCAAGCCGGGAACCAGCTGTGCAGCCTGCCACATCGCACACCACTTTACCATCCACAAGGTTCACCAATACAAGTAACCAATCATCAGGAGGTCAGCAATGGGATGTTCAGAACTTACTCGCAGGGACTTCATTAAATATTCTGCAGCGGCTGCAGCCGCTGCTTCAATCGGCTTAACGGTGCCTAAGTGGGCCATGGCGCGGGATGGAGATGTTGATAGGTGGGTTAAAGGGGTCTGTCGCTTCTGCGGTACCGGTTGCGGGGTCTATGTCGGCGTCAAGGGTGACAAGGTTGTTGCTACCAAAGGCAATCCTGATGCCAAAACCAACTTTGGTTTCCTTTGCGTTAAAGGGATGATGGCTTACAAGATCATGGAACACCCGGATCGGCTTAAAAAGCCCCTGGTTCGTCAGGCCGATGGCAACTTCAAGGAGGCCGGATGGGATGAGGCCCTTGATCTTGTCGCCGGCAAGTTCAAAGACCTGCGGACTAAGTACGGCAAGGATGCTGTTGCCTATTACGGTTCCGGGCAGGCAATGACGGAGGAGACGTACACCTTTAACAAGTTCTGGAAAGGCGGCCTTGGCAGTAATATGGTTGAGGGCAACCCCCGTTTGTGTATGGCCAGTGCCGTCGGTGGCTACATGAGCACTTATGGTTCCGATGAGCCGGCCGGTTCCTACGCCGATATCGAAGCATAGTAAATGTTTGTTTATTACCGGTTCCAATACCACCGAGGCCCATCCGATTCTGTTCCGGCGGATCATGCGTCACAAAATGAAAAATCCGGATGTCAAAAAATTATCATCTGTGAGCCGCGCAAAACTAATACGGCTAAGATTGCCGATTTGTGGTTGCCCGTCGATCCGGGAACGGATCTGGCGGTTTTCCACAGTATGGCCTGAGAAATCATCAAAACGGATGGCATGATCCAAAGTTTATCGAGGAAAATACCCGGATTACTGATGGTAAGGAGGCCTTTGACTTTGCCAAGTACGTAGCGCATGTCGAGCAGTTTGATCCCGAACGGTGGAGAAGATTACTCGCTGCCCCGCCGCCAATATCCGCAAAGCGCCGAGTGGCTCGCTAACAGCGGCGCAACAACTTCACTGTGGTGTATGGGTTGAATCAGCGCACCCGTGGTGTCTGGGCCAATAACTCGATCCATAACCTGCACCTGATTACCGGTCAGATCGGTTTTGCCGGTGCCGACGCTTCGTTGACCGGTCAGCCCAACGCATGTGGTGGTGTGCGTGAAACCGGTGCCCTGTGCCACTTGTTGCCTGGCACCAAGCCGGTTGCCAACAATATGTGGCGGGCCTATGGAAAAAGCCACGGGTAAGGCAATCTCTTTCTGAAGGAACTATTAATCCCAAACCCGGTTTCAATACACGATGAAGATGTTTGACAACCGAGCGGAGAATGACAGTAACAAGCCGATCAAGGGGATGCTGGTCTGTACTACCAACCCGGCCTATTCATTGCCAAACCTGAATAATATATCCCCGGGATGAAGGATTCCTTTCTTGTTGTGCTTGATATCTTCCCGACCCGTACCACCCAGTTGGCCGATGTCATCCTGCCGGCCGCCTTTATCTACGAGAAGGGCGGGGTCTACGGTTGTTCCGAACGCCGTATCAGATGACGGAGAAGGCTGTTAATCCCCTGGCGAAGCCCGAGCTGGATCAGATCGCTGCCCAGCTGGCCAAACGCATGGGGCGGAAAAGTTGATTCCGTGGAATCAGGGAGGATTCCATGGCGGCTAACGAAATGGCCTGGAACGATTATATTAAAATCACCAAGGATACCGATCATACGATGTGGGGCATGACCTATGAGCGGCTGAAGAAAAGTAAGGAAGGGATTCAGTGGCCCTGCCCATCTGAAGATCATCCCGGGACTTATAAGCGTTATGTTCGGGGGATGGATCCGATGTTTGAGCATCAGGGATTCATCGAGAAGTTCGGTAAAAAATGCCGAAAGATCGTAAGGTCGTGTTTTTATATGGATGGTAAAAACGAAGGTCGGGCTAACATTTTCTTGCGCCCCATAAGGGAGCCGAAGAAGTGCCGAGTGCCGACTACTCCCTTTTATTTGGACTACCGGACGGGTCATTGAACAGTGGCATACCGGAACCACGACAATGCGGGATCCCGGAAATCGCCCGCGCCCATCCCAATGGCTATCTCGAAATCCATCCGGATGACGCCCGTAAATACAACATCAATATTGGTGATATGGTTGAGGTAGAAAGCATCAGGGCGTTGTGAATTCCCGCAGTGCTGACCGATGCCGCTCTGCCGGGTATTCTCTTTATTGCGATGCATGATCAAAAGCTTGAACGCCTGGTCAATTTCCCAGGCATGACGTTGTTGACCCAGGTTCTGAACCTGAGTACAAATTGCTGCAGTCAGGATCAAGCGACTCTCCGACCAAAAAATGTGTGGCGGATCGCTTTATCATATCGGACGTCAATGCCACCTTTGAAAGTGCCTGATTTCTGCTAGTAATAGTTTCGCGCCAGCGCCGGGGCATTCCATCGGTCGACTGAAAAACAAGGGCTAATATGATATTTTTCCCGGCAGTATAGTCACCATAGAAAAGGGTTCGTTGGAGGCGGTAAAATCATTTTTGTCAGGATTTCCGCAGGTTGAGATCCATCAACAGACTGAGGATGGACGACAGTTGGTAACCGTTTTTGAAGCTCGGGATGACAAAGAACTGGAAGCGCTGTGCCTGGCCCTGAAAGAGAACCCGCACATTCAGGATGTGGCCCATCATTATTTTAATTATGAAGAAGAGGTTGAAGAAATCCGCGCGACAGGAAAAAAACCCGATTTGCGCGGGATCGGTAAAATGTCAGGTGGTAAAAACTTCCACTGATGGGATTTGTTGAGGCCCTGCGCCAGCGACTCAATCAGAATCCCTTCAAAGGGTTCTTTCGTCTGAACCGTTTGCGACCCCCGGGGGCAGTGGCTGAAGATCATTTTATGGAGCTGTGCATCCGCTGTTCCCGCTGCATAGAAATATGTCCTTATGATTCCATCCGGCGAGCTGATATTTACGCCAGTCTGCAGATCGGTACGCCCTACATCTACGCCGAAGATAAAGCCTGCTATCTGTGTATGAAATGTCCGCCAGTCTGTCCGACCGGCGCCCTTGACACCCGTCTGAGAAAAGGCGAGGAGGTCGCTATTGGCAAGGCGGTCATCGATCAGGATCTGTGTCTTAACTATCTCTATGTCAAAGAAGAAGAAAGCGGAAAGGTGACCGGCATGGCCACCATCTGTAACACTTGTTTCAACGCTTGCCCGTTAAGGGATAAGGCGATCGTCATGGAAAAATTTTTACTGCCGGTGATAACCGAAGAGTGCGTTGGGTGCGGCATTTGTGTGGAAAAGTGTCCGACCCAGCCCAGGCGTGCTGTGAATGTTGTGCCGACGGGCATGATCGATGAAAAGAGTTCCGGGTACTATTATCGTCGTAACCGCGTGCGCCAAAGCCAGCCTGAAGGTGACCGCGGAGCAGTCTCCGGAGAAGAATTGCTGGAGCGTAAGGAGCAAATTTCCACCTTTGGAGAGACCCCTCAATTCAAGAGCGATTTCAGTACGGACGGTTCGATGGAAGGGTGGGAATAGATGTTTCAGCGGATCGGCTTTTATCGTCGTTGTGCTCAGTTGCTGACATTGCTGGCGATTTTCATCATTCCGCTGTTGAATCTTTACGAAATCACATTTGTTAAGGGCACTTTCTACTCTATGGATATCGGCGATGTTGCTTTGGCTGATCCGCTCGCTGTTTTCCAGGCGATGTTCACATCGCGTACCATCTCTCTGATCATGCTGGCTTCCATGGTTGTTCCGGTATTTCTGGTGGTGTTGTTTGGCAGGGTCTGGTGTAGTTGGTTCTGCCCCTACTACCTTTTCACCGAAGCTGTTGCATGGGGGCGCAGCCGATTGTCGGTATTCGGAATCAAACCCTTTACCGGCCGTTACCGTGAAGGCAGCACCTCAAGACAGAATATTATTCGTTATCTGGTGCTTGGAGTGGGACTGCTGTTGGCCGGTATTGCCGGGATCCCTTTGTTGAATCTGGTGTCAGCGCCAGGGATTATTTCCTCGCAAGCACTTATCCTGGTGAAGTTTCGAACAGTATCCTTCGAGTTGGTTTTTATTCTGTTCATTCTGGTTTTAGAATTTTTCTTTTTTAAATACTGGTGCCGACTGTTCTGTCCGACCGGCAGCTTTCTGTCACTGTTTCAGGGGCGCAGAGGGCTTAAGGTGAAAAAGATAGAGCTTGAGTGCCGCAGTTGCCACACCTGTATCCGCAGTTGCCCGATGCAGATCAACCCCATGACCGAAGGGGATAATCCTATGTGTCATAATTGCGGGATCTGTATTGACGCTTGTCCAGATAATCATAAGCAACCTACTCTGGGCTTTCGTTTCAGGTAGTTCAGCAGATATGCTGAAAAGTATAAAGCATTGGTTCCCCTCGGCTGTGTGACTTCGTCCTGGAAGATTGTTGCCATTTTGTTAATAACATTTACATCACCTTTACATCGATATCGGTATGCTGATGATCAGGATTCCATCACCAGTAAAAAGGACGCACAAATTCATGACAAGGAGGTGATGATTTCGTGCTGAGTTAAGGCGTCTATTACTGCCACGTACTAAATGATCATTTTTCTAAAGAGAGGTAACGATGAAAAAACTTATTGCGTTAACGGCCATGCTGCTTCTGGCTGCCGGTTCCATCGGTTATGCCGAAATTACATTTGATGCGGTTCAGAAGGTTGATGTAAGCCATCAAGATACTCTGAAATTCAAGAATCTGCCCCAGTATCAGTCTTATCAGAAAAACAACGACGACACCCAGATGACCGAATATAATGGGTCTGTCCCCCATCGCAAGCATGACTGTCTCAGCCCGTTACCAGAAGGGTTCAAGCATTGTCAGCCTTATCTGAAAAACCTGTGGCTCGGCTATGCGTTCAGCTATCAGTATGATCGCGCTCGCGGCCATACCTACGCCATTGATGATGTATTCAAGATTGACCGGATCAACCGTTACAGCGAAAAAGCTGGTCTGCCGGCAACCTGTCTGAACTGTAAAACCAATACTATTCCTGACTATGTGAACGCCTTTGGCGATGACTTCTGGAAATCTGAATTTCATCATTATCGTCCAGCGCATGACGGTAAGATGAACTCCATCGGTTGTACCAACTGTCATGACCAGGAAAATAACTTCCGCCTGGCAATTACCAGCGTTCCTTTGGACGATGCCCTGAAACGTCAAGGTAAGGATTGGCGCGAGGCTTCCCGGGATGAAATGCGTTCCCTGGTTTGTGCCCAGTGTCACGTTGAATACTATTTTGAGACCGGTGTTCACGGTGTTGCTGCCAAACCCCATTTCCCCTGGGACGAGGGGATGAATCCAGCTGATATGTGGGAATACTACAGTAACGGTCAGCCGGAACGGGATGGTTTCAAGGGCGAGTTTGTTGACTGGAACCACAGTGTATCCAAAAGTCCGATGATCAAAATGCAGCACCCTGAATACGAGATGTACCATGACAGTATTCATGGCGCCAATGGCGTTTCATGTGCCGATTGTCATATGCCACGAGTTAAGTCGGGTCCGGCTACCATCTCTTCCCACCACTGGACATCACCACTTAAAAGTGATGAAGGCATGAGTGCCTGTATGGAGTGCCATGGTGACAAGACGCCTGAATTCATGAAAGATCGGGTTGTTTTCCATCAGGATAAAGTCTGGACACAGCTGTTGATTGCCCAGGAAAAATCGGTTCGTGCCCACGAAGCGGTGCGTATGGCTTCTGAGTATCCGAATCTGTCTCCGCAAAACAATACTATCCTGAATGAAGCCCGTGATCTGGTACGTAAGGGTCAGATGTACTGGGATTATGTCTCGGCCGAGAACAGTGCCGGTTTCCATAATCCGAGCAAGGCGCTCGAAACCCTGGCTTTCTCCCAGCAGTATAGTGATGACGCGACCCAACTGGCAATCCGGGCAACTGATTATGCCATTGCCAAGGCGATGGATAAACCAGTCAAAGAGTTGGTAACGCCGATCATGGAGCACAGTCGCAAACTGCAGCAGAGCCAGACCCATCTGGACTCTCACCCCTGGTTGGGATATTTGCCCCTGTTGCCCGAAGCTGACCTGATCTGGAATGGTTACAAAAGAGTCAAATAGGCCGCAACCAATGCCACATCGATTAACCAGTCGAGGCAGGGGCGGTGTCGCCTCTGCCTTGAAAGGGAGTTATTTATGAAACAAAAAAGCTCAATCGTCTGGATCGTGGTCGTGGTTGTCCTGGCAGTGGTTCTGCTCGGAACCTGGGGACTGGCCGCGAAGACGTCAACGGATAATTTCTGTGTAACCTGTCATGCCTACGAGAAGGTTTCCTGGGATCATGGCCAGCACCCTGACATCGGCTGTATTGCCTGTCACACAAAAGGGGCGTTCAAGGATAAAACGGCCGGCATGCGTAAGGTCTTTCTGACCCTGACCGATCAGGTTGACCCACACCGTGACAATCTGCCCAGTTATCTGGAGAAAACCCATGAAAACTGCGTTGCTTGTCATATGACGGAAGAAATCGTCGAGATGCTGCCGCACTTCAAGGCACGTCATGATGAGTACCTCAAGGCGACTCCGACCTGTATGGGATGCCATGATGCCGGTCATACCCTCAAGCTCAAGGATCTGCGTAAAGATAATGCCCGCTTGAGGATCTGATCTGACTTTTGTTAGTTGCGGGTACCTAATAAAGCCCCCGTTTCCAGTTGGAAGCGGGGGCTTTGCCCGTCTTTGTGGGGTTGACCTGGTTATTCTGATCAAAACTATCCAGGCGTTATCAGCAAAATCCATCCACCATATTATCAGGCAGCTATGAGCTGTTGAGTGTTTTGGATTTCAGGGTATTCAGTAATTGCCCACCTAGATCAATTTCAACCTTCAAGACAATGCAAGATGATTTATAAGACGAAGAGCACCGCCTTTACTAATTCCAGTGTCGTTATTTCAGTCCCACTTTGACAGCAATGCCACTGTTTTGTAATGATTTGATTAAGCCCGTTCTTTAATAGAAGGAGGATGAGTGGAGACCTATCTGATTGGGCATATCCGTATCGGGCGGATGCGACCCCGTGGCAACAATATGTCGATGGAGTCCGTCAATCACTACAACCCTTGCCGCCGAGGTGGTGTCTGAGGCACAAAGACGGCATTCCGGCAGGAGAACATCCCTACGAACAAGTGTGTTGATCGCTTTGTCGATCACTAACGTTGCAGCAATGGTTCACCTCAAAGGGATATCAGTCCTTGATCCCCCCTGCGCGATCGTGCCGCTGAGGTTGTGATTGCGGGTTACGAAGGGTAGTTGCGTGGGATGATGACCTTTTTTTAAGAATGCGGAGGCAGGAAAACGGTGGCGCGGCGTTTGACCCATAACAGGGTTATTCTATGTCTCTCTTTGGACGAAACCGAATCAGGAGGGGATCAATGACAGAACCTTGCAACCTTGTTGAAAAAGCTGTATCCCTTTAAAGGCGGTGTGCCACCTTTAGCCGGAAACGAATTGCTGCTCTGGCAGACCAACTCGCCGGAGTGGTCGGTGGAAAGCGGTCACTTGATTTGCGCCTACCCTTTAAAAACTTCAAGCAGGCTTTGACCTCACTTCAGTGCCATTGGAGAAGTCGCCGAGCGAAGAAAACCACCATCCGGAAATCACTTTGACCTCGGGGCCTGTAACCGTGCGGGTCTGACACACAAGATTGACGGACTGACAGAAAATGACTTTATTCTCGCGGCCAAAATCAGCGCACTGGAAAACCTGATCCTAATCCTATTAGCAACGGTAGGAAGCCATATATTCAATGGACGGAACCGGATTACGTTTTCATTCTGATTGCTTATGTTGTCGCAGCCGCAATCAAGGGTTTCACGGGTATCGGTTTTTCAACCTCCTGCCTGCCGATTATGGCTTTGCACCTTGATCTGAAAGTTGCCATTCCCCTGGTCATCCCGTCTATCATCAGCAATATTGCTGTCATGATTCAGGTAGGCATTTTCGTGATGCGATTGGGCGGTTTTGGCCACTTTACGCTTCCAGTGTACCTGGCCTGCTGATCGGTTTGACAGTTCTGGTGGCGATTGATGCTGATGTTGCAAAGGCAATTCTTGGCTCGGTTCTGGATTGCCTATGCGGTATGGGCCCTTAGCAACAAACCCTTTTCGCTTTCCCGAGAACGGGAACGAACATTTAAGATACCCACCGGTTTTTTGACCGGTTTAATCAACGGCATAACGGGTTCCCGTGCTTGCGCCGTTACTGCCCTTCCTTTTATCGCTCAATCTACAGAAAACCCTTCGTACAGGCGATCAATACTTCGTTCACACTATCGAGTCTGGATCATGCTGTTCGGGCTGAATCAACTGGGTTATTTTTTCCACTGATATCCGCTATCGGCGGCCGTCATCGGCCTGATTCCCTGGGTCCTGATAATGATTTTACCGCCAGACTGCAGCACCGCTTGACAGGGGCCTTATACCGCCGCCTGGTTTTAGGTTTTCTGCTAATCATGGGATTTCATCCTCATTATACGAATTGTCTTTGATAGACAGGCTAAGGCAAATAAAAGGTCGGGAGGGACTCCGGTATATTGTCCGTATCCCGTCTCATAATTGTTTGGCTTGTTGAACACGATAATCCCCGCTTGGCGATGCTCTATGGGATTACTGGTAATGCAGGAAAACACTCTATTTCTTCTGTTTGAACTTCGGGATTTGGAACTATCGTCTAATTAGTTCAGAAAGATACTCAACTCGGTGACCTCATGAACTCAACATCGGTTCGGACTTCATCATCTGAAAGAAAAGTTGCATGGCCACGTACCGGTGATAAGTTGCCGATACTCTTGATGGTATTTTCAACCAGGATGCCAGTATCTCCTAAAAAAGGGGATCATCAGCTTGGGCGCACCCATGACTCCTCGTTGATGGCAGGATGCACAGTTGCTGTTATAGACTGTAGCTGCAGGATTGTCCGCTGTAATCATAATTCAATGCGACCTGGCAAAGCGTGCTTGGAAGAGAGTAGATCTGTGCTGTAGAGCGCAAAGCAGCAAGCCAAGAGCGATACAGGTAAGGAATTCTTGACTCCAATATCAGTTGGAACGCATATCATTGCATAAATTTCAGAAACTAGAATCGCAACTTTTCCTATCAGCGCAGTCTGACTTGGATAGCGACAGTCTGATATCTACGCTTCTTGAACAAGAAATGCAGATTTCCAGCAACTGTGCACCAAGCCCACTTCTCTCTTATAATAATGCAAGAGAATTTTGGTGCACTCTAAATGGTGTGGCGACGGCATGATCATGAAAGACTCACACGAATCTATTAGGTCTTGATCGCGCTGAAAATTTAGAGTTTAGTTTTACTGATTTTGGTACTGGCTATTTCTGTCTCTATTGTTAATCTCATTCCCGATGGATCATCTCAAAGTTGGCCAGTACTTTTTGGGGTGATGCTGCGGCATCAGATATTCGCTCTGTGGTTGTTTTTATCATTATTGACATTGCCCAGAACCTACATTGACAGCAATCGCAAAGGGTGGAGACAAAAACAACCGATCTTTCTACCATGCCATATTGATATTTTTTATACGGGTATAGCTTAACAGTTCGTCGAGACATTCCTCCTGGCTAAGACCGCTGTTTTTCCAGCCCCCATAGGGTGCGCCCAGATATCGACCGCTGCTGTTGATCCAGACATATCCCGCTCTACCTGTTCCGCAGGTCATTGCAGTACGCCATGATTCGGTGACGATCATGCGGCCGCCGAAATCGAGCTGATTGACTTGCCGTAGCATATCCTGCTGATCCGTCCAGGGAATGATCGACATGACGGGACCGAAAATCTCTTCGCGCGATGCGTGCATCTCCATGCTAACGCCGTCAAATACCGCCGGTTGAACAAAAATCCGGCGGCTGGGCTCCGAGCGCACCCGCCGGTCAATAACTCACCCTCACGTTGTCCAATGTCAATGTAACTACACACACGCCGGTATTGTTTTCCGGGAGACAATGGGGCTGAGCTCAATCCCCGGCAACCAGGGTAATCCGACCGGCAGTTTGGCAGCCAGCTTGACCAATTCGTCACGTACCTCACGATGCAGATCCCGATGTACTGCGGTTCGTGAGGTGGAACTGCACGATTGTCCCTGACGATTCAGGTTCATGCCCTTGATAGCAAGCTTAGCGGCAACTTTAGGGTCAGCATCAGGAAAAATGATAATCGGGTTTTTGCCACCGAGTTCCAAACTGACGTTTAATGTCCGTCGCCGCATCCTTGAAAGTACTGCCTGCTGGCTTCGACGGATCCACACCAATCCGGCGAATAAGAGGATGGCGCACCAGAGCCTGACCGGTGGAAGCATCGCCAGTGATCACATTGATGACTCCCGGCGGCAGAAGATCCTGACATAATTCGGCAAAACGTAGACTCGACAAGGGGGCCTGTTCCGAGCCCTTGATGACCACTGTATTACCCGCTGCCAGGGGCGCTGCGGCTTTTTCAGCACAAAAACGGAAAGGGTGGTTGAACGGGTTGATTTTGGCAACAACGCCATAAGGCTGACGCCAGGTTACGTTCAGGTGTCGTTCCTGACGGGAAAAGGTTTCACCTTTTAGTTCACCGATCACGCCGGCAAAATACCGCAACGAGTCGACTGTCCAATCAACATCGGCAATCATGCCATTGAGTGCGTTGCCGCCATCAAGACAATCCATCAGGCCCAGTTCTTCCCGGTGTTCCGATAGACGGTTTGCGAGAGAACTGAGCAGTGCAGCTCGTTCTTTTATTGGTGTTCTACCCCACTCGGGAGCTGCAGCGGCAGCAGCTGCCACGGCCTCATCAACATCCAGGACATTTGCGACCGGAACACAACCCAGCTTTTCGCCAGTGGAGGGATTAATCGTGGAGATTTCCTGACCGGACTGGCTCTGGTGCCAGCGACCACCGTAATACAAACCACGGGGTATAAAGTTTAGAGAAGGGACTTCAGCTTTCATCATATAGACCTCCGGTTGCTCCGGGAATAAGGGCGGCACGCAAAACCTGATGGGCGGCAGCCCTGGTAAAGGCTTCGTTGATCTGTTCCAGGGGAAAAATACCATCAACAAGATCGGCAAATGGGTATTGCTGGCGGTGACTCATGACAAAATCCAGGGCCTGTATCAGGTGACGAGGATGGTAGTTGTGAACTCCCTTAAGGGTAATCAACTTACGGACCAGATCGTTGCCGTCGAGGGTGAAAAAAGATCCGGGATTGACCAGTCCGGCGATAACGTAACAACCACCGTGGCGCAACATGGAAATGGCGGGGGGGATAGCTTTCGGGTTGCCACTGACTTCAATAACGACATCAGCCCCGTCAGGAAGACACGCGGAGCGTACTTCATGAACCAGACAGTCCTCGTCAAGTGTTGACAAATTAAGGACCATATCCGCACCAAATTTACGAGCCAATGCCAGACGTTCGGGAACGGCATCAATCCCGATGACTTTACGCGCTCCCCGGGCTTTGGCAATGGCGCAACCGTAAATGCCCAGCAATCCCAGTCCCTGGATGACCACTGTGTCCCCTAATTCGATCTTCGCCTCTTCAGTGACACAGGCCATAGTGGCGACTCCGCAGTTCAACGGCGCCGCCTCCGCATCCGTGAGCTGTTCCGGTAGCTTGAGGATCCCGGTTCCCGGCATAATGTAACAGTACTCACTGAAACCGCCGTTGAAGTGGGGATCATCGGTGACCAGATCATGGCCGTATTTTTTTAGGTTCGGAGCCTTTTGCGGCAGGTTGCGAATATCGGCGTAGTAGGATGGTTCATTTTGATGATATTCCATCCAGGTAACACGATCCCCGACGGCCAGGGGATCACCCCTGAGATCACTGCACCGGGCAGCACCGAGATTCCTGATGATCCCGACAATCTCGTGACCAAGGATACCCGGACAGGGATTGGGACGATGGCCCAGATAAGAATGAATGTCCGACCGACAGATAGTCGCCATGGTCACCTGAACCAGCACTTCCTCTGCGGTCACCGGTCGTAATGGATAGGAACGAATCTCAAAGGGAGCACCTGGCGCCGTATACACAGCAGCTTTTGCACTTCTGATCATTGGCTGCCTCTGGTTCCGTTGATGGCAAAATCAAAGATCTGGTGGCTGCGCAAGCGCTCCCCCCCGACCGTGCGGCGATATTCGGCGGTCAAGGGTGCACTGAGAATAAAGGGAACCTCCGCCTCCCAGATACTGCCGTGACTGCGTAAGCGGGCCCCTTTCAGGGCATTCAGGTCATGATCGTTACGGCGGGCACCAATAACCGTACCTATATCACCCATTACCGCTATATCGCCCTCCCGATCCAGGGGTTGTTCGAGGTCGGCCGCGGCCTCGTGTGCGGACCAAACGCCGGCAATACCTGGCTGACGGCGTGCAATCTCCGCGATCGAAACAGGATCTGTGTTGCCGTGACAATAAACCCGAACAAATCCACCCAGCGCGCCATGATGCCCGACAAAAGCGTCGGTTATCGGGCAGATAACCGTGCAACATTCTGCACCCAGAGCTTCTTCCAGAACATCCTGTAACCACACGACCTTAGGCTTTCCATTCTCATCGGCCTTGTCGTTCATTCCGTGATCGGCAGTAAGGGCGACAACCGCGCCAAGTTGGTGCAAACGGCCGAAACGCTCGTCCAGATCACGGTAAAATTGTTCCGCTTCAGGAGCTTCCGGTGCGTAAGCGTGCTGGATATAATCGGTCAGGGAGAGATAAAGGATCTGCGGCCGGCGTTCATCGAGCAAACGAATGCCGGCATCCAGAACAAACAGCGACAGATCAGCGGAGTACATGTCCGGCTGTGGCCTGCCGACATAGCTCAGGACATTGTCAATCCCATTCTCTGCCAGACTGCACTGGTCAGCATATTGAGCAGAAAAACTGACCGAACCATTATCCAGCACCATGTCTTTCTGCAGTTGTCGACGCAACTTGTCCTTGGCTGTAATCGATACGACGGTAACTCCACAGCGGGAAAATTCGGCCATGACAGTGCGAGTGCGCAACAGCTCCGGGCCGGTCATCACCACTGGTTCCCGGCTGTTACGGTCTAGATAGTAGTTCCCGGAAATACCGTGACTTGCCGGCTCACATCCGGTGGCGATGGACATATTATTTGGGCAGGTAAAGCTCGGCATACTGCCTTTAGCGATGGCAGCAAAGCCCTTTTCCATAAACCCTTTTATGTGCGGGATGATGCCGGCTCGTAAACAGTGATCGATATACTCGGGAGCGCCGCCATCGATACAGACGACAACAACGGGTTGTGAAGGGACATTATACCTGATACCGTTCAGTTCAATCTGCTGCTTCATTGATAACCTTCCTAAAAAGAAAAGACGCTCCTAGTATCCGGAGCTATTGCATTTTCATGACCGCTTTTCTCGCCCAGGCCGATACCGCTTCGGAGATCAGGACAAGAACAACGATCGACAACATGATAGCGGCAACGCGCTGACTTTCGATCTGCAGGACATTGCGTTTTAGATACCAGCCCATGCCACCGGCGCCAAAAAAACCGACCACGGTGGCAGCCCGAAAGGCAACATCCCAGGTGTAGATAGCAATACCGGTTAAGGCGACCCGGACCTGCGGCAACACACCAAACATCACGACCTGAAACAGATTGGCGCCGGTAGCGACCATGGCTTCAACCGGTCCCATATCGATGGCCTCGATCTCTTCAGCCATCAGCTTGACGGCGAATCCGACACTGAAAAAAATCAACGCCACGACTCCGGGAAACATCCCGTAACCTAAAATCGATACCAACAGGATCGTCCAGATTGTTTCATGGATGGCTCGGCAGCCCATACTGACAAATCGAGCCAGCGGATAGACCAGGCGGCGACTCGGAGTCATATTCCAGGAAGCGAACCAGGCCAGAGGAATGCTCAGCAGAATACCGATCAATGCTCCTAGAAAGGCCATCTGGATGGTTCCAAGGACATAAGAAAAATAGGTTTTGTCGAGAATGTAACGGATATCCGGAGGATAATATCGATCAGCTACCACCTCGCCGATTCGACCGAAGACGCCGAAAATGCGCTCCACCGGCACGTTAAGGTAATCAAGACTGAAAAAAACCAGACTTAAGATAACCAGCCATGCCGCAAATACACCAACCGAGCGGTGTCGTCGATCGCGATTAAGCCTGACCAGTACAGGATTTATAGACACTGTAGATGCGTGATTCATCAGTTAATCACCTTGGATTTCGAGTGAAATTATAACAACCGTCTGCGAATGGCATGTGATGCCGTCTCTCCGATCAGAATGATGATAAGAATCATAATAATGACTGATGTAACACCGTGGTAATTGAAGGTGTTCAACTGTCGGAAAAAGACCAGACCTAGACCTCCGGCGCCAACCAGGCCAAGTACGGCAGAGCGTCTGATGTTGATCTCCCACTCGAACATGATCACGCTGATGATTTGCGGTAACACCTGGGGCAAGATGGCGTAACGCAACACCTGAAACGATCCGGCTCCGGTTGCCTGGATGGCTTCAACCGGACGCGGGTCAATATTTTCAATGGCCTCTGCAGACATTTTGGCAATGAAGCCGACCGAGCGAAATGCCACGGCAATAATCCCCGCCAATGCTCCAAGACCAACCACAGCGACAAAAAACAGAGCCCAGACAATTTCATGAACCGAGCGGCTGACGGTCATCATCATCCGTGATAGCAGGTAAGAAAAACGGCCGAGAGGTGTGATATTGCGGGCGCCGAACCAGATCACCGGCAAACACAATAGAACGCCGATCAAGGTTCCCAGAAAGGCGATCAACAGGGTTTCAAGTGCGGGCTGAAGAAGTTGCTTGAACAAGGGCACATCAAATCCGACATAACGCCCAATCACTCGCAACATATCGCCTATGCTGCCCATGCGTTGCCAGTCTGTATCGATGATGATGGTCGCGTTGACACACCACAGGGCCAGAATTCCGAACAGCAGGGTACCGCTAGCGATCACGATTTTACGCCGACGGCGCTCATGAACAACCTGATCTGCAACATCGTTCAATATTCGTTGTCCGGCTTTCTCGGTCATGGCTACAGCTCTTCCATCGCATAGATTTCGTTGAGTTTGTTCCGGTCCAGTTGAGCCGTCGGACCGTTAGGAGAACAGCGGTCATCCCTTCTTTAAGGCCGATGATTTTATTGCGGAATTCCGTAGCCAGGGCAACGTCAGCGTGGATATTGCCACACAGGCAAGGCACACCGAGTTCCTGCGCCATGTTTTTTACCAGGCGCATAATGTCACGGGAGATCTTCGGATCGAGGGCCGATGTCGGTTCATCCAGCAACAGCATTTTGGGATTCTGCATCAGAGCGCGGGCGATTCCCACCCGTTGTTGTCCTGCCCCCGGAAAGTTCGTCGACCCGTTTTTACGGCCAGGACATGGGCGGAAAGTTCCAGCCTTATCGAGGAGCATCAGTGCCTGTTCAATGTCGCTGCGGCGAAGAACAGGAGCAGGTGCGCAGGGTGCCGAGCATCAGGACGTCCGGAGAGGACGTTGTCCATGACTCCCATCCGGTTGATCGGGTTGAATTCCTGAAAAATCATGCCGATATCGCGTCGGGCCCGGCGCAATTGTAGCCAGACAGCTGGGTTATCTCCCGTCCGAAGGAAGTTAATGGTACCGGCGCAGGGTCAACCAACCGATTGATGCAGCGGATAGTGTCGATTTTCCCACCTCGCAGATACAATGATGGCGAAAAAATCGTCTGGCTCCACGTCAAAAGCTGATCCCCTTGAGAATGTTACGGGGCCATCACTGGTATATCGTGCCTGGAGATTTTGAACAGAGAGTATAGGCATGTATCAGTCATCCTGATGACAGCAGCGGTTTATTTGTTGTTCCGGAAGCTAAACTTCCGGAACAACAGAACGTGATTATTGACAGACTGTTATTGTGCATCCTTGGCTTTTTTAAGGTCACGAATAATGTCGTAATCGGCGGCTTGCATTGCAACAAAGCGGTTGGATTTGACGTTGTTCCAGAAACGCTTTGGCTTCCGGTGCATTGTTAAGTTCGAGAAACGTTGCCCTGATCTGATCCTTCACGTCCTCCACACAGGTTGCCACGAAAGACAAAGGGATCCTGGGGTATCGGTTTTGACTGCCACAAAAACATTAACGTCGTCAGAGCGATGTCCCCACGGCCACGTTGTCGAAGCGGTGCGTAGCGACAAGAGCATCCACCCGACCCTCCTTGACTGCGATAGTTGAGAGTTCATGGCTTCCGGTATAGGCAACCGTCCGAAATAATTATCGAAATCCAACCTGGGCGTCTTTGGAAAAAACCACCCTGGGCATCAGATTACCGGAGGTACTTCCAGGATCGACAAGGCCAACGGTTGCCCCTTCGAGACTTTTCGATGAGTGCTGTATTTTTTTAAGATCTGGTGTATACCACCTTTTGGAAATCAGGGCGAGCCCGGTAAACAGGGCCTTCCTCCTGCATGTAACCCTTACGCTTGGCAGCGTAGGTGGCAAAACACTTCAACAGTAGGATCTTTTCATTGGCAATGATGTGGCTGTACACGTAATTCCCACCACGGTACCGCAATGTCGACATGTTTGCTCAACAGCCCTTCTACAACCGATGCATAGGACGTCGGCATGAAAAAAGCGATCTTTTTCCGGTAAGTTGTGCCAGACGGTCGGTCTGGTTTATTACAATTCAGCTCTGCAATGGTTTCTTCGGTAAGGTACGTCGCAAATGTCAGTGTTTCCGGGTTCTCACAAGTTGCAGCATGATTCGGGTTGACTGTGCCGAAAATTATTCCCAGCATCATAAAAAAAAAACTGTCACTGGAACCGTACTTGTTCTTCGAAGATGGCTCTGCCATTACTTTCTTCATTTTTCCTCTCCTTTAGATAGTGTCTGTTAGATGCGATAAAAATTGTTGTTGATGACATTAGGCCGGTTCTCAGTTGTATCAAACATGAGGAAATAGTTATTCTTTATAAGCAAATTGACATATACTTAACCTGTAATCCAGCTTTACTTATATAGACGATTTATTCATTGATGGATTTTACATTAAGACAATTGCAGGTTTTGCGGCGTGGTGAATTGAGGCAGGCAGTATGAGAGGGCTGCAGTGAAACTGGGGCTGTCACAGCCGGCTGTGAGCATGATAGTTGCGGATCTGGAAAAGATTTTCGCTGTCGACTGTTTGATCGATGGGGAAAAAATTATCCTCAATAATCGTGGCAAAGAACTGCTTCCTTTGGCGCGGCGAATGCTGGCCGAAGCGCCACAGGAAATAGAAAGTATCTTCAATCCGGACGATACCCGTGGATTTTGTGGCTGGGCGCCAGCTCTACCCGGCGACGTACCTGATACCGCTTATCATCGGGCTTTCTGATCAATCATCCGGTACAAATATCCGGCTTATATCGAGCAATAAAAAGAATGTGATCGACCAGCTGGAACAGTTCGGCCTGGATATTGGTCTTATTACTTGATGGTGTGACAGCGGATATTGAAAAACACTATCATTTTGACGATGAGCTGACCATCTTCTGTGCCAAGATCATCCCTTGGCAAAGAAAAGCCATATAAGTATTTTCGATCTGAAGAAGCACAATGGATTCTACGTGAGTCCGGCTCCTGGATAAGAGAGCTTTTGGTAGCAAGCCTTGATAAAAAGTTGCTGAATCTCTCTGTGGTTTGGAGCTAAACGGAAATTCGAAGCTATAAAGCGCATTGTTCAGCAGGGCAATACCATTAGTTGTCTGTCACGTCTGGCGGTGCAGAATGAATTGAATAAGGAGGATTTGATCTCTTTGAAGGTGCCATTTCTTGATTTGACCCGTGCATTTCACCTCTTGATTCATCGCCAGAAATATCGCAGTTCGTTGATTAATGAATTTGTCAACCATTGTCATCAAAAAATTACGTAATATTATCAGGGAGACAGGAATCTGGTAAGTTTGGTTAAATGTTGACGATAGACGATGCATTCATTCCTATTGCAAAAATCTTTATTGTCCGCTCGTTACAGGTTTGAGCTTTTGTTCAACGACGTGAGCGAATGGCCGAAATGTATAAGAAGAAAATTTGCATTGAATTTTTGATTGTGTTGTGATTAATGGCGATGTACAGGTGCGGAAGCCAGATACCGCCATTTACGAACTGTTCCTAAAAAATGCCGGGCTAAGCGCGAATACTTGCGTGTTTATTGATGACAGACACAAGAATCTTTCAGCGGCCAGACGCGGAATGGCTTGATCCACTTGCCAGAGGCAGGGGCAGAGGGCTTTTATTATATTACCTGATGCACTTATAGAGAGGGTTTGCGGATCTGGAATCGGTTATCAAGAACTTTTATCCTGACAACTAATCATTCAGCGAATCGCTGACGAGTCTACCGCTGAATTATCTGCTACGGCGAAACACCCTGTACGAAAACTCACCATATACCAGACACTTATGCGCCCAACTACAAATCACCCGGTTGGGCTGTGTTTCGTTACGATCTGCAAAGAAAAGAATCCTACATTTCCAGGACTTATCATCTACCTGCGGTGGCCTTCAGGCGATTATTAGTGGATGGGTTTATTTAATAACAGGTTGCAGGTTTGGATGATAATAAGCAGTTACCCTTCGAAGCGATATCCCTGCCCTAATACCGTGACAATATATTTCGGGGCAGTCGTATCTTCCCCCAGTTTCTGGCGCAGATGCTGGATGTGGACATCGATCACTCGACTCCAGGAGTAGATTGGCGAGTCCTTCCACAGGGTACGCCGGATTTCTTCCCGGGTCACCAGACGACCGCGATTCTCTGCCAGAAAGGTGAGCAGCTGAAACTGCTTCGGGGTCAGGGCGACCGGTTCGCCGCGCAGGGTGGCCTGGTGGTTACCGATGTCCACCAGCAAATCGCCGGCACAAATGGTACGCGCTGGTTCTGTGGCAGAGGTTTGTCGCAGGCGGGCGCGAATGCGGGCAAGGAGTTCACAGGTTTCAAAGGGTTTAACGACATAATCATCGGCACCGGTTTCGAGACCGATGATCTTATCCTGCAGCTTATCCCGTGCGGTCAGCATAATGACCGGTATTTGCGGATGGGTCGCTTTGAATTCCTCACAAAAATCGAGACCGTCACCGTCGGGCAGGGTCAGATCGAGGATAATCAAGCCGGGCAGGGTGGTTTTGATAATATCGCGAGCTTCAGCTAGATTGGCGGCCGTGATGACATCGAAGCCATGCAGTCCGAGGTTGGCTTTGAGGACGGTGCGGATATCCGCATCATCATCGACCGCCAGCAGGGTGATGTTGTCCATGTTGCTTGTCACGGCTCTATCTCCTCGCAGTCATGATGGATCGGCAGGGTGAAATTCACACAGACGCCGCTTCCCTGTTCAGGGTCACTGATGTTGATGGTGCCGCCGTGGGCCTCGACAATAGCACGACAGATGGCCAGACCAAGTCCGGTGCCGGCTTTTTCGCCGGAACGGTAGAAGCGTCGGAAAACGTTTTCCCGTTTGTCAGTCGGGATGGTTGGCCCCACATTGCAGATTTTCACCTGGATCATGTCACCCTTCTGTTTTGCGCAAACGGTGATAGCCGTATGCTCCCGGGCGAATTTCACGGCGTTGCCGAGCAGATTGGTCAGAACCTGGCGCACCCGGTCCTCGTCTGCGTGAACCAGTGGTAGGTCAATCGGCAAGGAGCAAAGGTCAAGACAGTAGCGTTCGGCATCAAATATAAAAGATTGCACAGATTCCTGAATGACGTTCGTCAGATTGATGCTGGACAGGTTAAGGGTGCGTTCTGCCCCCGCTTCAATGTATTCGATATCGAGCATGGTTTGTACCATGCGGATCAGACGGTCGGTATTTTTTTGAACTATTTCAAAAAATTCAATCAGGTCGCCAGAATCGGCAGGTTGAGTTGCCGGGGAGGGTTGTTTCATTCGGGCGGTGATATATTCTACCGCGCCCCGGATCGAGGTCAAGGGGGTGCGCAACTCATGAGCAGCACGGGCGAGGAACTCTGATTTATGTTCGCTGGCGTCACGAATCTGTTGGTTGAGTTGTTGAAGTTCCAGCGTCGCATCCTGGACTTTGTCTTCGAGTTCTGATTGGTACTCTGAAAGACTGGCGGCCATCTCTTCGAAGGAACGGGACAACTCTTCAAACTCGTCACCGCTACGCACAATGGCACCGGGGGGTGGTCCTTTTTCAGAAAAGTGGCGGATCGAAGTGGTTAGCTCATCTACCGGTACCAGCACCATGCGGCGCAAAAAATACAGCAGGGTGCTGCTTAACAGAATTACCAGCAGCAGCATGGAGCCGAACATCAGGTTGCGGTTGGCTTTTGCCTCGGTGAAGATTTTGCCCAGGGGCAGAGTGACGCTGATGGCACCCCTGACTCCTCCTACTTTATACCCCTCATGACAGCCAAGGCAGGTTTCCTCGACGTAAAGAGGGGAAATGTAACGCAGAAGGCTGTTATTATCCAACTCTTCCATGACGATAATTTCATGGAGCGGTTCCTCTTCAAAGCGCAATAGCGCCGCACGTTCGAACTCATCAGGAGCATTTTCCGGATTGGTTAATTTCAGGCTGGTGATGTGAAACCAGTAAAGCCCTTTGTCGCGGGCATAGCTGACCAACTCCTTGGTAACCATGGCCGGGGTTTTGTGGGTATAGCGCCGCGCCTCGGATTGGTCACTCTGAGACTGGATCGGTGCCCCTTCCCGGGCCCAGGGGATTTGTTCAACAAAGACACCACCATGATCGGAAATCCAGCGGCGCATAATAACAATCTGCTGAAAAATCGCCCGCGCTTCGTTCTCCGCCTGACGGATAATGAGTTGCTGTTGGCGTTCGTTGATGACGTAGAAGGTGATGCTCAAAGAAATCAGCAGAATAAGGCTGCAACCGATCACCAGTTTGTAGCTAAGGCTCATCTTCATTGACGCCACCCCGTGCATCCAAGAGTTATGCGAGCAGTCGAGAAAACCCTCTGATGATAACAGAAATTGATTTGATTGTCGTTTTTCCTGATTCTCAGGAAGTGTTTTTCAGGTGAAACCTTAAGAGCAGATGCCCACTCGAAAGAACGATTGCTGCGCAAAGAAACAAACTGGTGTAGCCGGCCAGATCACCGATAATTCCGAGTAGCATCGCGCCGATAAAGGCACCACTGTCAATGCCTCCGGTAAAGATACCGGTTACCTTGCCACGGGCCGAATAGGGTTCGTCACGGATGGCCATGGCGTTCAGGGCAGGAAAGAGCAGACCGTGACCGATGCCGAATAAAAAACCAACTATCAACAACATGAGACCATTGTCAACAAGGGGAACCATGATCAACCCACCGGCGGCAATACCAAGCCCCCAGGGGATAATTTGAACCTCACCGACGCGATCTGCCAGTCTCCCGAGTACTACTCTGGTAACAACAGCTGCCGTAGCGTAAGCAAAAAAATAGAGGGAAATAAAACTCAAGTTTTTGCTCTGGGCAAAGGGTGCAATAAAATTGCCAGTGGCGGCAAGTCCTACTCCGAATAACAACGCCATCCCACCGCTGATGATCATCTTGCGGGTTTTCAGCAAGGCAAAGAAGGAAGCAGAGGCCGGTGCGCTTGAGGCTAACAGGCGATGTTGATCGGGAACCGGCAGGTGAAGCAGAAAGGCTGCTGCCGCAAGGCCCGAAGTCGCCAGAAAGAAAACAGAAAATCCGTAGTGAATCAGTAGCGGTTCGGTGATTAATGGGCCCAGGGCCAGGCCCATCAGCCCGGACGTTCCGAAAATGCCGATCCCCTCATTAAGGCGTTGAACCGGGATCAGATCAATGATGAAGGTGAATGCGGACGTAAAGCAGATGGCCAGGCCGACACCGTGGATAATCCTGAGCAGCAGCAGAGCTGCATAGTAGTTTTCAAGAGGACCTTGCAGCAGGAGGTGCAACAAGGGTAACAGGGTCATCATGATACAGCCGATACTATAGCTGCGTTTGCGACCGATCCGGTCGATCATTTCCGCAACCCAGGGGCGGCTCAGGGCTGATGCAAGGGCAAAGATACCCATAATGATGCCGATATCCTTATCGCTCCCCCCCTTTTCAATAATAAAGAGAGGAAATAAGAAAAAAGCAGCATAGCTGGAAACCAGAGCCAGGTTGGCAATAAACAGGGCGGCAAAAGCCGGGGTATACAGACGCATGAGCACCAGCCTAGGACAATAATTCCGCTCCGCCCAGGGTAATCAAGGCGAGAGTCAGATAACGAAGAGCTTTACCGGTTGTTACCAACACAAAAAATCGGGAAACCGATGTGCGCAGGGTGCCGGCGACCAGACACAACGGATCACCCACCACCGGTAACCAGGACAACAGCAGGGACAGGCTTCCATAACGTTGAAACCAATTTTCTGCCCGCAGCTGCTGACGGGCTTCTATGCGCAGAACCTTGCGTATCAGCCAGGAGCCCCCCCAACGACCGATCAGGTAATTGGTGGCACCGCCGAGGGTGTTGCCAATGGTTGCAATTGTGACAACAACAGCTGGTGCTTTATCGTCCAGCAACAAGGCTACCAGCAACCATTCGGAGCCCAGGGGGAGCAGGGTAGCTGCCAGAAAGCTGACGATAAACAGGGCCGCATAAGTATGTTCCAGAGCAATATCAGGCATGATCGGCATCATAACAGACGGCATTATGAAAAACATAGCGCAGAAAAGCTCTTGTGGGTTACCTTTGTGAACGTGTAACCTGTGCCAGACTTTTTCCCTCGGAACTGTTGCAGAATATGTAAGGGCCACATCATGACAATAACCAGAGAACAGGTGTTTTCCAGGATGAAAACCCTGTTGGAGATGATCAAATTTTCCCATACTGTCTTTGCTTTTCCTTTTGCCCTGATGGGTGTCGTGCTGGCTGCTCTGGCCAGTGGTCACGCGCCGGGATTTGGCCAGATTTTCTGGATCTGTGTTGCTATGGTCGGGGCACGCAGCGCCGCCATGGGACTGAATCGACTGATTGATGCGCGGATCGATGCCGCTAATCCACGTACGGCTGAGCGTCACATCCCCAGCGGTCAGGTATCGGTGGTGGAGGCTTCGCTCTTTATTGTGGCAGCAACGGCCATTTTTCTTCTTGCCGCCTGGATGCTCAATCCCCTGTGTTTTAGGCTGGCTCCGGTTGCTCTTGCCCTGTTTGTGCTCTATGCCTACTGCAAGCGTTTTACCCATTATGCCCATGTGGTGTTGGGGCTGTGCCTGGCCGCTGCACCTATCGGTGCCTGGATTGCTCTGCGCGGCGATATCGGCTGGCCGGTCATTTCCTTGGGGCTGGCGGTACTCTTTTGGGTGGCCGGCTTTGACATTTTCTACGCATTGCAGGACTATGATTATGATGTCAAAGCCGGACTACATTCGGTGCCGTCGCGCCTGGGTATCGAAAAATCCTTCACACTGGTACGCATCTTCCACGGGCTGATGCTGTTGTTTCTGTTGCTGGTCATGCCCGGCAGCGGTCTGGGGTGGATCTACTTTGCCGGTGTGGTTGTCGTAGCAGGGCTGCTGGTGTACGAACACAGCCTGGTCAAGCCGGATGATCTGTCACGATTGGATGCGGCATTTTTCAACATGAACGGCTATATCAGCGTGACGATTTTTGTGTTTACTTTGGTAGATGCGTTGGTGTGAAACCTATTTAACGTAGAGGTGAAAAAAAAAGTTTTTAAACCTAATTTTTTTTGCCTCTCTTGGAGCTCTTCGTGCCTTGGTGGCAACTTTGTTTTAATCTGTTTAACTCAGCCACCAAGACTCCAAGTACACCAAGAAAAGCTTTAGGGTAAAGGGAGCTGTTAAAAAGCAGTTAAAGGTTTTTTATGAATAAAATCGTCGTTGGTATCACCGGTGCTTCCGGTTCGATTTATGGTTTGCGTCTGATCGCTGAATTGCTGGCTGCTGATCATCAGGTTAGCGTGCTGCTGACCAATGCCGGGCGTCAGGTGACTGCTTTTGAAACAGGGCTGGATCTGGCTGACGATGCGCCAGAGTGCCAAGCCCAATTGCAGAAATATGTCGACAGCACGAGCCGGCTGCAATACTACGCCATTGACGATTTTTTTGCTCCGGTGGCCAGTGGCTCCAGCGCTCCTGATGCCGTGGTTATTTGTCCCTGTTCCATGGGAACGGCCGGGCGCATTGCGGCCGGGCTGTCGGATAATCTGCTTGAGCGCGCAGCTGATGTTGCCTTGAAAGAGCGGCGGCAACTGGTTCTGGTGCCGCGCGAAACCCCCTTTAACCAGATTCAACTGGAAAATCTGCTGCGTCTGGCGCAGGCGGGAGCAACAATTCTGCCGGCCATGCCTGGTTTTTATCATCAACCGCAAACGTTGGAGGATCTGGTGTCGTTTGTCGTTGGCAAGATACTGGATACCCTGGGTGTTCCCCACCAGTTGTTCAAGCCCTGGGGTGATGATGTGTGATTAAATTGATGGAAGAGGAATGTAATGGAACAAATCAGAGAGAAGGTCAAAAATGGACATCGCCTCAGCAATGAAGATGCTTTAAAACTGTTTGAATCTTTTGACCTGCTCGAGATTGGTGAGCTGGCAGCTGAGGTTAATAGACGAAAAAATGGCAACAAGGTTTATTTCAACGTTAACCGCCACCTGAACTACACCAACCTCTGTGTCAACCAATGCATTTTTTGTGCTTTTGCTCGCGAAGCGGGGGATGCGCGGGGTTATACCCTCGATCTTGATCAGGTACGTGCCAAGGTGCGTGAAGCGGAGGCTGCCGGCGCCACTGAGATCCATTCTGTTGGTGGCCTGCACCCGGATCTCTCCTTCGATTTTTATCTGGAGATGCTGCAGGCCATCAAAGAGGAATCCCCCAGGTTACATATCAAGGCGTTTACAGCTGTTGAGATCGACTATTTTGCCCGAATCAGCGGTAAAACGGTGATCGATGTCGTTCGTGAGCTCAAGGATGCGGGTCTGGGCTCCATGCCTGGTGGCGGCGCCGAAATTTTCGGGCAACAGGTGCGCGATAAAATCTGTCCGGAGAAAATCAGCGGCGAGCGCTGGTTGGAGATTACCGAGATCGTCCACAACTGTGGATTGCGCACCAACGCCACCATGCTCTTCGGCCATCTGGAAAATTATGCCGACCGGGTTGAGCACTTGCGTCTGTTGCGTGAATTGCAGGATCGTACTGCTGGTTTCCAGAGCTTTATCCCTCTGGCATTTCAACCCGACAATACCAGAGTGCCGGAAGCAGTTGGCGTCAGCGGGGTCGATGCCTTGAAAACCCTCGCGATCAGCCGTCTTTATCTCGACAATTTCCAGCATATCAAGGCCTACTGGGTGATGCTTGGCATGAAAATCGCCCAGGTTGCTCTGTGTTTTGGGGTCAACGACATCGATGGCACCGTGATTGAAGAAAAAATCGGTCACGACGCCGGAGCAGACTCGCCCCAAGCACTGACTCGTGAACAACTGATCACCCTGATCCGCAATGCCGGCCGCCAACCGGTGGAGCGCGATACCCTTTATCGGGAAATCCGGGAGTATTAACAACGTGAGCAATCATAAATCGATAGATCGCGATTATGCTCTGCACCTGTTGACCGAGGCTGATCTGCTGGAAGTCGGTAAACTGGCGGATGAGATTCGCAAGCGCAAGCATCCTCATAACCGCGTGACCTTTGTGGTTGATCGCAATGTCAATTATTCCAATATCTGTGAGTCGAAGTGCCGTTTTTGCGCTTTTTATCGCAATGATGGGGATGCTGATGCTTATCTGCTTGATGATGACACCATCTTTGCCAAGGTGCAGGAGCTGGTGGACCATGATGGCACCCAGCTGTTGATGCAGGGAGGGTTGCACCCGACTTTGACCATCGACTGGTTTGAAGGATTATTTCGCCAACTAGGTGAGCGCTTTCCCCAGGTACAGATTCATTCCCTGTCACCGGCGGAAGTGATCCATGTCGCCAAGCTTTCCGCTATCAGCATGGAAGACTGCCTGCAGCGGTTACAGGCGGCGGGACTGGCCTCAGTGCCCGGCGGCGGCGCCGAGGTGCTGGTGGATGAGGTAAGGCAGGAGATTTCTCCCGACAAGATCGGCTGGCGCCAGTGGGCAAGCGTCATGGAAGAGGCCCATCGCCTGGGGATGCGGACAACGGCGACCATGATGTTCGGCAGTCGCGAAAAACCGCAGGATATTGTCGAACATTTGTTCCGCGTGCGGGAGATCCAGGAGCGGACTGGTGGCTTTACCGCTTTTATCCCCTGGACTTTTCAGCCCGATAACACCGAGCTGGGCGGCGAAAAGGCCGGTGGCGTCGAGTACCTGAAGGTGCTGGCCCTGTCACGCATCGTTCTTGAAAATATCGACAACATCCAAGCCAGCTGGGTCACCCAGGGAGCCGCGATGGCGCAGGTTGCCCTGTTTTTCGGCGCTAATGATTTGGGCGGTACCATGCTCGAAGAAAATGTCGTCGCCGCTGCCGGCGTGTCTTTCCGCATGTCACAGCAGGAGATTATCGACCTGGCGCACGGGGCCGGCTTTGTTCCAGCACGACGGACGACGGAGTATCAGATTTTAGAGGAGTATTAAGCCTATGCTGCCATTACGTAAAAATATCGACAAAATGTCCGGTTATGTGCCTGGTTTCCAGCCCGACGATCCGGGCTGGATCAAGCTGAACACCAATGAGAATCCGTATCCGCCATCGCCACAGGTGGTTGCGGCGATCTGGGAGGAACTTGGTGATGATGGTGGCGCGCTGCGTAAGTATCCGGATGCCGGCAGTAAAGAAGCGCGCAAAGTCGCAGCAGAACTGTACGGGGTTGATCCGTCCTGGGTGATCATGGCCAACGGCTCGGATGAACTGCTCAATAACCTGATTCGTGCTTTTGCCGCTGAAGGGGAAGAGATCGCCTATGTTCACCCTTCCTATTCCTACTATGCGACCCTGGCGGAGATTCAGGGGGCAAAGGTACGGACTTTTGCATTAACGGATGATGGCCGGATTGACTTTCCTGATCGCTACGACGGCAAACTGTTTTTTCTCACCAGTCCTAATGCCCCGTTGGGTTGCGCCTTTGACAATAATACCATCGCTGATCTGGCACGGCGTTGCGGCGGGGTGCTGGTGGTCGATGAAGCCTATGTCGATTTTGCCGGCGAGACTGCGCTGGAGTTGGTCAAGCAGTTTGAGAATGTGGTCGTTACCCGCACCTTCTCAAAGAGTTACGGCCTGGCAGGAATGCGGCTGGGTCTGGCGGTGGCGCGTCCTGAAGTGGTGGCAGCGCTGGACAAAATCCGTGATCACTATCACCTTGACCGCCTGGCCCTGGTGGCGGCAAACGCGGCGCTGCAGGATCAGGACTATCTGCGTACCACGGTCGCAAGAATCTGCCGGAACCGCGATGAGGTGCGCGATAAACTGATCAGCTGTGGTTATCAGGTGATACCGTCGCAAGCCAACTATTTGTTTGTCAGCCCCTCTGATGGCAACGGCCGGCGTATTTACGATGCTCTTTATGCGGAAAAAATCCTGGTGCGTTATTTTGCAGATTCGCGCTTGAGTCATGGTGTACGCATCTCTATCGGCAACGAGGAAGAGATGGCGGCAACTCTGAAGGTGCTGGCCACCCTTGGCTGATCTTCCCTTTAATCAGGCTGACTTTGTTCGTGCTCTGCTTAGCTGGTATCAACAACAGGGGCGCGATCTGCCCTGGCGCAAGACCCGTGATCCCTACCGTATCTGGGTTTCCGAGATCATGCTGCAACAGACCACGGTGGCTACGGTGCTCGGGCGCTACGATCTGTTTCTTCAGCAATTTCCGACCCTGGCTGGTCTGGCAGCGTCATCAGTAGAGCAGGTGATTGATGCCTGGGCGGGTCTTGGGTACTACTCGCGGGCCCGCAATCTACACGCTGCCGCTGGTCGAATTCAGACTGATTATGGGGGCCTTTTTCCGGCAGATCCTGATGCATTGCAGCAATTTCCAGGTATCGGCCGTTCTACTGCCGGGGCGATCGTTGCTCTTGCTTATGATCGTCCCGCACCGATTCTCGATGCCAACGTCCGTCGCGTGCTGTGCCGTCTGTTTGCTCTACAGCAGCCACCGCGCTCTGCGGCGGCAGAAAAGCAGTTGTGGACGTGGGCTGAGCTGCTGACACCGGAACAAGAGGTTCATGACTATACGCAAGGAATGATGGATCTGGGGGCGATGATCTGTCTGCCAACCAACCCGCAGTGTGAATCATGTCCGGTGAACACCTTTTGTCGGGCGTACAAGCAGGGTCTGCAACAGGAAATTCCGTTCAAAATAAAGAAAAAATCAGTACCTACTCGCTATCAGGCGGTTGTTGTGATGCAGTGGCAGGGGCGGTTGCAGGTACGTCGGCGCCCGGTTGCTGGTTTTCTCGGTGGATTGTGGGAGTTTCCAACCATAGATCTGGAGCAAGCAGCAGATGCTGAGGCCGCGGTGCGAGGGTTGATGCTGCAGATGGGGCTGACCGGCGATCCTGTCCTGGTCGGAACCAGTTACCATATGTACAGTCATTTCAAACTTGAATCATTGATGTATCTGGTGGATTTAACCGATAAATTGCGGGTTGCGGAAACACAGAATCAGTGGAAAACCCGGGAGGAACTGGAGTTGTTGGCCCTGCATGGGGCGCATAAGAAGGTATTTGAGAAGGTTAAAGCTGTAGCATGTATTCAGCACCAGATCGGGGATCCTGTGTCAAGGGACACTTTTCGTCATCCCTGACCGCTTGTTGCCGCCGTCCATGGCGACAAACACCCTTGCCACAGGATCCCCGACCCGGCGCAAAGCCCTAGCTGAATAGTCCCGATCTGTAAAGGACATGACTTACAGATCATAAACGATAAGGACAGAAAGAATGTCATTGCCCACAATTTTAACCACCGCTACTGAAGTTGCAGATTTTGCCGTCGAGCTCGCCGAACATGAAACCATCGCCGTCGATCTCGAGGCTGACTCCATGCATAATTATCAGGAAAAGGTCTGTCTACTGCAATTTACTACAGCACAACGCACGGTATTGATCGATCCGCTGGCAATTCCTGATTTAGATCCGCTGAAGTCGATGTTTGCCAATTCCGACCAGCGCAAGATTTTTCACGCCGCTGACTACGACATCCGCTCCCTGGGGCGTGATTTTGATATTTCTGTCAGGGGGCTGTTCGATACCATGATCAGTTGTCAGTTTCTTGGCGAGGAGCGTTTTGGTCTGGCCGATGTGTTGGGTAAGTATTTTGGTGTCGTGTTGAACAAACGTTTTCAACGTGCCGATTGGTCGCAGCGACCCTTGTCAGATGACATGATCCGTTATGCCGCCGAGGATACCCGTTACCTACACGATCTTGCGCAATTGCTTGAAGATAAGCTGCGTGAAAAAGGGCGGCTCAAATGGGTCAAAGAGGAATGTGAGCTGCTTGAGCAGGTGCACTTTTCTGCTCAGCAAGGGCCCTTATTTTTACGATTTAAAGGTGCCGGTTCCCTTAAGCCGCGCCAGCTGGCAGCGCTGGAAAATATGCTGGTCTGGCGCGATGATGAAGCCCGGCGCCGCAACACTCCCCACTACAAGGTGTTGGGGAACAAGCCGTTGCTCGAACTGGCGCGGTTGCTGCCCGAGGGGCGTAACCAGCTGGAAGGGATTGATGGTCTGCCGCCGCGCCTGGTGGGGCGTTATGGAGGTATTATTCTGCAGCAGATAGGTCAGGCTCTGGAGTTGGCCGAAGAGCAATTGCCAACCTATCCGCGCAGCGTTAGAAAAGAGGTCGATCCGGCGGTGGAAGGTCGTTTTACTGCATTGAAAAAATGGCGGACAAGAATCGCAGCAGAACTACAGCTGGATCCGGGAGTGCTGATCAATAATGCCCTGCTCGAAGAGTTGGCGCAGCGCAATCCACGGAGCTTGGAAGATGCGGCTATTGCTGAACTCCTGAAGCGCTGGCAGCAACAGGTGCTGGCGGACGGAATTGTCACGATATTACAGCGAAGTTAATCGCTGGGGAAGTAAGAGATATTCCGTCAGCCGGATGGCCTGGTCATGCTTGCCGGATCAAGCAGGCGATCAAGAACCTCCTCGTTAACCCCATCTTCCAAGGCCAGTTCACGCAGCGTGCGCCCGGTCTTGTGTGCCTCTTTTGCCAGCTCGGCGGAACGGTCATAGCCGATTTCCGGCACCAGGGCCGTCACCAGGGCGAGGCTCTTTTCAAGTAGATCACCGCAGCGCTTTTCATCGGCCTGCAGTCCCTGCAGGCATTTTTCGTCGAAGGCACGAATGGCATTGCTGAGCAGTTCGATGCTCTGCAGAACGTTCCAGCCCATCACCGGCATCATCACGTTCAATTCGAAATTTCCCGACAGGCCTCCCAACGACACCGTGGCATCGTTGCCGATTACCTGGGCGCACACCTGAATCAGGCTTTCGGCCATCACCGGGTTGATTTTTCCCGGCATGATCGAACTGCCCGGCTGAACCGCCGGTAGCATGATTTCGCCGATACCGCAACGCGGTCCGCTGGCGAGAAAGCGGATATCATTCGCGATCTTATAAAGACTCACGGCGCAGTCTTTTAAACTGCTGCTAGTCGCTACCAGAGCATCTTTGGCCCCTTGCGCTTCAAAATGATTGTCTGCTTCGCAAAATGGCAGGTCGGTTTCGCGGGCAATGGCGGAGATGGTGGTGGAGGCAAACTGTGGATGGGTATTGATGCCGGTGCCGACCGCAGTTCCTCCCAGTGCCAGTTCAAAAAGACCGTTGGAACTGGTTTCCAGGCGTTCCTGCGCCAGCTCAACCTGACGAGCATAACCCGAAAAGACCTGTCCCAGGCGAATCGGTGTTGCATCCTGCAGGTGGGTACGGCCGATCTTGAGAATGTCGTGAAACTTTTCCGCCTTGTCGCTTAAATGCTGGAAAAATTGATCAAGGGCCGGTAACAGGTGGTGGTGAAGTTCTGCGGCGCAGGCGATGTGGATCGCGCTGGGGAACACATCGTTGCTCGATTGCCCCAGGTTGACATGATCGTTGGGGTGAACGGCCTTGCTTCCCATCTCTTTACCCAGCAGTTGGGCAGCGCGGTGGGCGATGACCTCGTTGGCGTTCATGTTACTGCTGGTGCCCGACCCGGTCTGGAAGATATCAACGGGAAATTGCTCAAGGTGGCCACCGTCGGCAATTTCGTGTGCGGCATTGTGAATTGCTGTGGCGACATCCTGCGGCAACAGTCCGAGCTCATGGTTGGTTGTCGCCGCATGTTGTTTGATCAGCCCCAGGGCGCGGATCAGAGCCGCCGGGAGGGGTTGCCCGGAGATGGGAAAGTTATCGATGGCACGAGCTGTTTGCGCGCCATACAGAGCCTCTTTCGGTACCCGCATCTCACCTAGAGAGTCCTGTTCAGTTCGGTATGTGGTCATGGTGTTATCCTTTCGTCATTGAACATTTTATCAGTTTTCCTGGGTTTTCTTCAGGATTTTGTATTCTGATTTTAAATTCTGAATTTTCATACCCCGTTGCCTGCGGCGGGTTAGTTTGTTAAGAATAACCGACTTGTCGTCAGAGTTAAAGGCGCTTTTCTTCGTCTCGGGCATCGGCTATGATGCCGCCCATGGAAACCCTCGCCCTGCTATTGATTCTGTTCTCCGCCCTGATGCATGCCCTCTGGAACCTGATGGTTAAGCAGAGCCATGACAAGACCGTTTTCATCTGGTGGATGTTCCTCTGCTCGTGGCTGCTGATGAACCTGCTGATGGTCAGCCTTGATCTGTTTCCGGTGTTGACACCACGGTTGATTGTACTGTCAGCGCTGGCCGCCTTCTGTTTTGTTTTGTATCACTGGCTTGGCGGGTTTGCCTACCGCCAGGGGGATTTATCAGTCACCTACCCGCTGGCTCAGACAGCAATGATCTATGTGCCGATCTGGGGGGTGTTGTTTCTCGGCGAAGAATTAAGTTCTCTGGGTATTTTCGGGATAGCGTTGATTGCCCTGGGCGCCTATTGTATTCAGTTGCGGGGCTTAAGGTTGCGGGATTTTATCTACCCCTTTACCCAGCTTGGCAATCCTTCGGTGCAGGCTGCATTGTTAGCCGGGCTGGTGTACTCCATTGGAGTCATTATTGATAAGGCCGGGGTTGACGGATATTCCCCCTTCGGATTCACCTACGTACTGGTATTTTTCATGATTCTGTACATGACTCTGAACCTCTTGCGTCCGCGTTACCGCGGTCGAATTCTGGGAGGACGCCAGGAAAATCCCTGGTTGCTCATCTTGTCCGGGCCGGTGATTCTGGCATCGTTTCTGTCGTTTCGTTACGGACTGGTGTTGGCGCCGGTCAGTTATGCGGTGCCGGTGCGTCAGGTCAGTCTGCTGATCGGTGTGCTGATTGGTCTGTTGTTTCTCGGCGAGTCTTTTGGCAAGATTCGCCTGACGTCAGTGGGGTTGATATTGGCAGGGGTTTTTTGTGTGTGGCACGGGTGATTGGTAGTGGGAGTGGGGAGTGGAAAGGAAAGGCATGAAGAATATTGCTAATTTTTTGTTTGAAGTGGGGATGCTTAAGCGTACCCCGCGTACCGGCTTTCAGTTTCTTGGTTCAGGTGCTCAGTCGGTGGCCGAGCATAGTTTTCGCACGGCGATGATCGGCTATGCTCTGGCTCAGCTTGACGGTAGGGCCGATGTTGGGCGGGTGTTGCAGCTCTGTCTGTTTCACGACATTCCTGAGGCGAGAACCGGTGACCTGAACTACGTCAACAAGAAATACGTTCAGGTCGATGAGCAGAAAGCTGTCGATGATCTCGCCGATCAGCTCCCCTTTGGTGATGATTACCGTGATACATTAATTGAGTTTGCTGCTCGTGAGAGCTACGAAGCACAATTGGCCCATGATGCCGATCAACTCGAAATGGTTCTGTCCCTTAAGGAGCACAAAGATCTGGGCAATCGCTACGCCGATGAATGGTACCCCTTTTCCCGCTTGCGGCTGAAGACCGAAATTGCCAAGGAGCTGGCAGAGACGATCTGGAAAACTGATTCGTCAAAGTGGTGGTTTGATGAGGATCATCAGTGGTGGGTTAATGGACGTAACGGGAAATAGCTTTACCCCATCTGCGGCGTTGTCCCGCTGATTTCCATCCTCGACGTGGCGCTGCCACGCCTGTGGTGAAAATCCTCGTGACGCCTTGCATCTGAGGCAAATCTCTTTCCCGGACAAAATGGACGTTGGGCCTCTCTGCAAAAGAAATATTCAGTTTTCATAAACTATTTGGCACTGTCCTTTGCACCGGATCGGGGGTTCTGTGGCAAGGGTGTTTGTCGCCATGGATGGCGACAACAAGCGGTCATGGATGACGAAAAGCGACCCTTGGCATAGGATTCCCGATCCGGTGCTTAACAGATACGAATTTTCAATCGACGGCTTGACCACAAATTTTCAAAGTGCTATTGACCTTGAGCGCACATAAGGAATGATTACAAGGAGAAAACAATGCTTGATATCAGATATTTACGGGAACATTTTGACGCGGCGCAGCAGGCGTTGGCGCGGCGTGGCGGAAATATCGATTCGTCCGGGATTCTTGGCCCTTGATCAACACCAACGCCGAACTTCTCGGCGATCGGAAGGGTTAAAAGCGGAGAAGAACAAGGTTTCCGAAATCATCGGGCGCACCAAGGACAAAAAGCCAGGTGCAGGGGCGAGATTGCCCGGATGAAAGAGGTCTCGGCCCGCATCAAGGAACTGATGATCAACTGGCGCTGGTTGAGGAGCTAAGTGAACTGCTGATGGGGTGCCGAATATTCTTTATGAATTGGCACCGGTCGGAGCGTCGGAGAATGATAATCCGTGGTGCGTAGTTGGGGTGAAAGCTTCGTACAGTCGTCGCCAAGGCCCATTGGGATATTGGCCCTGGTCTAGTATCTCCCGACTTTGGAACGTGCCGGAAAAATTTCCGGTGCACGCTTCTGTCTGTCTACACGGTGCCGGGGCACGGTTGAGCGGGCGCTGATCAATTTCATGCTCCGCATACCGATCAGCACGGCTACACCGAAAACCCTGCCACCCTTTCTGGTCAATCGCGCTTCCATGACCGGTACCGGCCAGTTGCCCAAGTTTCTGAGGCCGATCTGTTCCACACCGAAGATGTCGATCTGTTTTTGATCCCAACGGCGGGAAGTGCCGGTGACCAATATCCATCGTGATGAAATCTTAAGCGAAAAGCGATCTGCCCTCTGTTACACCGCCCACACCCTGTTTTCGTAAGTGAGGCGTTGGGGCCCATGGACGACGCACACTCGCGGCCTAGATCCGTCAGCACCAGCTCAACAAGGTGGAACTGGTCAAATTTACTGACCTGAAGATTCCGACGCAGAGCTGGAAATCTTGCTGCAGCATGCCGAAAAGGTGCTGCAATTAGCCTGGCTGCCCTCATCGGGTGGTTGATCTGTGTACGGGAGATATCGGCTTTTCAGCCGCGCGGACTTTTGATATCGAAGTTCCGGTTACCGGGGCAGGACAGCTACCGCGAGATATCTTCCTGTGCTCACTTCCGCGACTTTCGTCTTCGCCGCGCAGCCATCCGTTTTCGTCGCGAAGGGGCAAAAAGCCGGAACTGGTGCATACCCTCAACGGTTCCGGGCTCGCCGCCGTCGGGCGCACCCTGTTGCGTGATTCTGGAAAATTATCAGCAACAAGACGGCTCAGTAATTATCCCTGAAGTTCTGATTCCTATATGGGGGGATTGCAGAAGATTGTGGCGCTGACCTAAGTTTCAGCCCCGATAGAATATGGATTTGTTTGTGCTTGCTTTTTACTGCAAGCCTTAAGAACGTTCCAGAGTTTTTCGCAAGAAGACGGCGATTAAACGGAGGAGGGCCGAGTGGCTTAAGGCGGCGGTCTTGAAAACCGTTGAACGAAAGTTCCGTGGGTTCGAATCCTACCTCCTCCGCCAATTATTTAGCACAGCAGTCCGACAGGATTCGAAGCGGAGTTCAACCGTTTTATGATTTGCGGAGAGGTGACCGAGAGGCCGATGGTGCTCGCCTGCTAAGCGAGTGTAGTGTATGCTACCGAGGGTTCGAATCCCTCCTCCGCCAATTATTTAGCACAGCAGTCCGACAGGATTCGAAGCGGAGTTCAACCGTTTTATGATTTGCGGAGAGGTGACCGAGAGGCCGATGGTGCTCGCCTGCTAAGCGAGTGTAGTGTATGCTACCGAGGGTTCGAATCCCTCCCTCTCCGCCAGTTATTTAGCACCATGCTTCGGGGATTCGAAGCGAAGCGAACGCTGACTTAACTATTGACAAATTTTCAATTCTGGGCGATAAACTCATCTCTTTGCGCCTCTAGCTCAGCTGGATAGAGCGTCTGACTACGGATCAGAAGGCCGGGAGTTCGAATCTCTCGAGGCGCGCCATTAAAATCAAGGACTTAGCTGTTACGGCTGAGTCCTTTTTTTATATTTTTTGCATCTCAAGCAACCGGAGCCTGCATGATTCCACACAAGTATGAGTTTTTTGTCTTCACCTTTCTCATGTCGCTGTTTATGTCATTCTTTATGTCGGGAGTGATTACCTTCATCAATATGGGATTAGTTGAAGGGTTTTTCGGGTTGTGGATCGAAGCCTTCATCAAGGCTTTTGTGATCGCCTATCCGACGATTATGGTGGTTGTTCCTCAGGTTCGCCGCATCGTCAAAGTGGTGGTGCGCCAGGGTTGACTGAACCTTCAAGCTGTTTTGCCCGCTTATTGTTTTTACCGCATCGGCACCACCAGTCGTAGGCTCCGCTCAGACACAACAGCAGCAGGATGATGCCACTCAGCGGGATTATCAGCAGATACCAGGGGCCAAGCCAGGGTTCAAAGATGCGGCCATTGTGGAACTCAAACAGATAGTGCCACATGGACATGGGCGCTGCCGCAGCTATTTCTGCAGACATGACAGGTAGTGATGGCTGCCGTGCTGTTATAGGGAGCATGCCGTCATGGTAGTCAAAGCGGACAACCGGCTGGCCGCCTGCCATGACCACGCCACTGACCAGATCATTGCTCTGGTACGGGTTGCTTTCCTGCAGCCCGGGACGCTGCAGCCGCCAGATCCGCCCCTGATGTTCCTCAACTACAAAGAGCCCGCTGAACGAGCCGATCAGCAGTCGGTTATTTTCCATCCCTTCTAACACTGTAACCCCCATGCCGTGGATGGGTATCGGGAGCTGCAGACGCTTAAATTTTCCATCCAGATCCGCCGGGCCATGCCACAGACCATTCTCGGTTGAAATAACGATGGTGCCGTTGCTGGCGGTGGTAGCAGACTGAATCTTGCCGCCGAAGCCGCTGGAGCGAGGTGAAAAGCGCAACAAGGGGTTGTCGGCGTCGAGACTGTGAGTAATGGTAGCCAGCAGCAGGGGTGGGCGCAGGAAAATACCGGATCCGGCCAGGATCATCAAGAGAACGACAATCCAGATTCCCAGTTTAAGGTGGTATTTCCAGCACCAGCGAAAGAATGTGCCTGGTGGTTGGCGTAAGGTGGGGATTTTGCGGTTGCGCCAGGGGACAAACCAGATAACCAGCCCGCTCACACCAAGAACCACCAGAATGATGGCGCTGATATCCAGCAGGATTTTGCCCGGTGTGCCGAGAATGGCGCCGTTATGGATGTCATGCAGTACCCTGAATAAGGGTACCTTGGCAGCGGAATCCTGTTCGGTGACGGCAAGTTCCACCGGGGTAAAGTCCAGGGTTGCGACATTTGCCTGCCAGGCGGTCTTTTCAGCAAAGGCGACAATCCGGTCAGCGGTTTCAACCAGTGCCACCATGCGCAGCGATGATGGAGCCCCCGGCAGGATGATCTGCGCCCAAGGGCTGCTACCACGCTTCTGGTAGAGCCCACTGCGTGTTGCTGCCAGCAGGATCTGGTCTTTAGACTCTTCATCCAGAATCAGTAGATCAGCGCTGTCGCGATCATACGCCGACGCCGGAAAACCCTCGTCCAGGATAGTAAAGCTGCGTCCCTGATCGTTGCTGCGGGCAATTCCTGCTTTTCCTGCCAGATACCAGGTGTCATCGGCAGTGATGGTGCCACCACGTATCAACATGCGATTCCAGTTCTGGTAGCTGTAATCGGCAGGAACCAGACTTTGCGGCGCATCGATGGAACGAATCCATTCAGGGTGATTGAGCAGTAGCCCCGATGCCCCCATGGCGAGGAGGTACAGCCCTACCACCAGCCCCAGGTATTTGTGGATGGTTTTTGAAACACGAAAGCTTAAGCGGCGGACGGTCATCGATGATATCCTTTGCTGAAACGACTAAAATCTTCCGACAGACATTGTGACGGAGAGTACCGTAAGTTATCGTATCAACATTTGATCCAGATCAATTTTGATCGCTATCCAGCAAGCAGAGAAATGTTATGAGCAACTTCTTTGAGCTTTTTCCGGCGACGGGTGCCATCTGTGCCCACCGGGGCGCGCGTTCTATCGCTCCGGAAAACACCCTGCTGGCTTTCGAGCTGGCCCAGCAGTGTGGTGCCCATCTGCTGGAAACCGATGTGCAGATGACCGCCGATGAACAGCTGGTGCTCTTTCATGATCATGGACTGAAGCGTACGACGAACGTCACAGACCAGCCGGACCTTGCCGGAAAAACCCATAAATTCCTGCCGCATTTCACTTTTGAGGAGTTGCGGTTGCTCGATGCCGGAACCTGGTTTCTCGAGAAAGACCCCTTTGCGACGGTTGCCCGTGGTGATATTGATGCAGCAATGCAGGGGCAGATAAGAGCACAGCGTATCCCTCTGTTAGCTGATCTGCTTGAGCTTTGTCGGGCTCACAACTTTCCCGTCAATCTGGAAATAAAACGCAAGCTGCCTGTTAAGCGAGCGCAGCGACGGATAGAAGTACTGCTGGATTTGCTGGTTGCCATGGATTGCCAACATCTGGTATTGATCTCCTCTTTTGATCATGAGGAGCTGCGGTGGGTCAAACAGCGGTGGCCGCACATACCGACCGCCGCCCTGACCGAGTTTCACCACCCAGCCAACCTGGTGGAGTATCTTCAGGATTTGCAGGTGGAGGCTTATCATCCGGCGGAAAATCTGATTACTGCCGAGCTGGTTTCCTTGTTGGCTGGGCATGGCATCAGGGTCAACGCCTGGACGGTGAATGACCAGCAGCGCTATGTGCAGCTGGTTCAGATGGGCGTGAACTTTATCTGTAGCGACTGGCCGCAGTGCATGGTTGCAAAGGGATAAACAAGATGTTGACAGAAGTCGACCCGGATCATTATTTTATGCAGGCAGCGTTGGCCGAAGCCACCAGCGCCGAGGACCTCGGCG
>JAGYPB010000070.1 GCA_018399135.1 Deltaproteobacteria bacterium
GTACTGGTTACCCCTTGCGCCTGCTGCATCGCCTGCTCGCTGATACGTCGGGCTTTTTCTGTATTACCGGCAATTTCACTGACGGTAGCGCTCATCTCTTCGGTTGCTCCGGCAACCGAAGATAAACTGTTGGTCGCCTGCCCCATCCCTTCTGCTACCGAGTCGGTATTGGCACTGGTCTCCTCGGCGGCAGCTGCCACTGCTGAAGTACGCTCCGACAAGGTGCGGACGCTCTGGACGGTCTGATTGCTGACGGATGACAGATCGTTGGCCGAGGTTGTGAGAATGCCGGATTTGCTGGATATCTGAGCGATAATGTTCTGCAGCTTCTCGACAAACTGGTTAAAATTACGGGCCAGATCACCAATTTCATCACGGCTGGAAGCTTCAAGACGACCGGTCAGATCGCCATCCCCGGTGGCAATTTCCTTGAGCATATCCGCCGTCAGGCGAATCGGCCCGGAAATTCTGTTGGCCATGAATAAGCCCACAACCAGCACCAAAAAAAGAACAATGGGGAAACCAACCAGATACCCCAGCATGCTTCTGGTCGCTGCGGACTCTATACTTCCCACCCGCGCCAACTGATTGTTAATCTCGCTTACAACCAGTTCACCCAGATCGTCGGCCACGCGACTGATGTCCCCCCAAAATCGCGCGGCATCAATCTCGTACCCGCCCCTGTCAGCGCGCGCAACAACAACGGAGACCACCCGATCAACTTCACGCCAATGCGCGCGGCCGCTAAACTCCCTGATCAGGGCCAGGTTCTTTCCTGACAAGGCCATGGCTTTTGATGTCACCCCGGCATCTAACTGCCCTTTCAAGCTGAGCATCCTCAGCAGTCGATCCTGATCGACAGGGCTATCGACTCCGACAAAAGACGACAGAGTTGCCCGTAATATACCGGCGTTTTCTTTTGCGCCCTCTACTATCAACAGCGATGTCAAAACTTTGCCGACGCCAGCGGTGGTTCTGGTATTAGCGAGATCGCTCATCAGGTTGGTCAATTCCTCTATCTTCTCACTGTAACGGACAATCACTTGAGATGGGCTCATTAGAGTGCGCCCAACGTCGTTACGGGATTCACTGATCTTGAGTTTATCCACCGCGTAGCGGTTTTTTTGAGGTTCTTTGAGGCCGCTGGCCGCCAGCGCCATACGATAGGTATTTATTTGATTGTCGGTATTGCGACGTTGTTCGTCCAACCCGGCTTGAGATAAAGTGCCACTTAAAAACATGGCAGTACGACCACGCTCGCGCTGCAATTCGGCAACCAGACCACTTGCAGCTTGAAAACATGCAACATTCAAATTCATGCTCTGGGCCAGCTGGCGGGCATCCCACTTATCTTTGACAAAAATGCCCCCACCAATCAGAACCAGTATTAACGGTAATAAGAGCACGGTAAAAATCTTGGTACGAATCTTCATGTTTGCAAGATTGGTCATCGTTATTCTCCGAAAAAAATGGATATTAGTTGAAAAGTAAGTCTTTGGATTATCGGTTCAACAACCGCGCAATCCCTTCTAGCAACGCCTCACGATCCAGCTTGACCTGGTATTCGGTCACACCGGCAGCGGCACCGCGGGCACGATCATCCTCACCGGCCAGGGAACTGACGGCAATCACCGGCAGATGGGCAGTGCGCTGATCAGCACGAATGCGCTGGGTCAGTTCCAGCCCGTTCAGGCGCGGCATTTCGATATCGGTGACCACCAGCTGAATTTCAGCAAGGTGTTGAACCAGCAATCCCCATGCGGCCTCCCCATCGGCCCCGGCATAGACCCGGTAGCCCCCCTCTTCCAGGTATTTTTTGACCTGGGCACGGAAAAAATCGGAATCTTCCGCCAGCAGGACTGCCGTCCCCATCGGGATTTCAAGTTCTGATTGCACTCCTGCCGGCACTGTTTCGGCAGGTATCAGATCGGGGGAAGGGGTTGTGGTTGTCGTTTGCGCCGACCGCTGCCGGCACCAGTCGGGCCAGGCGGTCTGAACCATCTCATGGATATCAACCAGCATCACCGTATCATCACCAATAACGGCAGAACCCGTCACCCCCGGCTGGCGGTGGGTTCCGACATCAATGACGGCATTGCTCTCAATCACATCGACCGGCATGGCACCCAGCAGACCGACCTCACGTTCACCAACCCGGGCCACCAGCACGACCAGATCCTGCTCGTCGCTGATCGCCTCGACATGGGCGGTATCGCTTAGTGTCACCAATGGCAGGCTGCCGCCACGGTACTGCATGGTTCGCTTGCCACCGTGGGTCTCGAGACGACTGCGGGAAATCCGTTCGATCCGTTCGACATGCTCAAGAAACACCGCGCACAGATCGCCGGGAGCGTTATAGAAGGTCAACAGGGAGTGGACATCTTCAAGACGCCGGCGTTCGGCTTCGGCCTGTAGCTCCAGCGCCCGGGCAGAGGCTGAAACAGCTGCCAGTTCAGCCTTGTCGGCCAGACCGGCGGCATCAATAATCAGAGCCACCGCACCATCACCTAAAATGGTGGCTCCGGCATATTCGGTGAGGTGCTTGACGTGACTCCCAAGGGGTTTGACGACGATCTCTTCGGTATCATGGAAGCCGCCGACCACCAATCCATAGCGCACAGTTCCGCTGTTGATAACAACAATTTCCAGAGCACTGTCGGGACGGTGACGACGGCCATCGCTCCGTTCGTCGGCAACGGTTTCTGCCTGGACAGGAGAAGTGGCATGGACACCGGGATGATGGAGCGAGCGTCGATCCGCCAGGGAAGTACGACGATCGACTTCTTCCTGACCGGTGTCGGGATCAACATAGGTCGGAACCAAACCGAGGAAGTGCTCAAAGCGTACCAGTGGCAGGGTCGTATCACGCAACAGCAGTACCTCGGCACCACCGACCACTTCGATCCGACGTTTGACATCTTCAGCGCGTATCCGCAACAGTTCAGCAACATTGGTCTGGGGAATGGCAAAGCGCTCTTTCCCGAGGGAGACAATGAGCGACGGGATAATCGCCAGGGTCAGGGGGAGTTTGATGCGGAAACTAGTGCCTTTGCCTGTTTCAGAGGAGATATCCACCTGGCCGCCCAGTTTGTTGATGTTGGTGCGTACCACATCCATACCAACCCCGCGCCCGGAAAATTCCGAGACCTTTTCAGCCGTGGAAAAGCCGGGCATCATGATCAGTTCGAGCTTTTCCTGGGCACTCATGCCGGCCAGCTTTTCACTGCTGACCTGCCCTTTTTTCAGGGCCGATGCGGCAATTTTTTCCGGATCGATACCACGGCCATCATCGCTGATCTGAATCACCACGTGGCCGGCCTCGTGACTGGCAGAGATGGTCAGAGTCCCTTCCGTCCCCTTGCCGGCGGCACGGCGTTCGGCGGGAGTTTCCAGCCCGTGATCGGCTGCGTTGCGGATCATGTGAGTAAGAGGATCAGACAAACCTTCAAGCAGGCTGCGATCAAGCTCAACCTCTTTCCCCTTGATAACGACATTGATTTCCTTGGCGAGGCTGTTGCACATATCGCGCACGACCCGGGGAAACTTGCCGAATACGTTTCCTATCGGTTGCAGACGGGTCTGCATAATGGCATCCTGCAACTCACTGGTCACCTGGTTCAGATGTTGGCTGGCCAGACTCAAGGTCTGGGCATTGTTCTGGGCAATGGCGGCCCGCAATTGGTTACGACCGAGCACCAGCTCACCAGCGAGAGTCATCAGATTCTCAAGCAAGCTGACATTGACCCGCAGGGTCTCTTCGGCCACCACCGTCTTTTTACGCCCCTTGTTACTATCTGCCGCCGGACTGTCGGTCGGTGCCGGCGTCGCCCTGGCCACAAGCGGTTCGGGCGCAGGGATCTCCGGATCCGGCGACACTGGTTGTGGTTGAGCCGGCAGATCTGAAGGCTCCGCCGACGGCACCGGAATGTCACGGCCGTCGTCCCCCGGGAGTTCGGACAGGTGCAGTATTTCCAGCCGATCTACTCCGACGCGCAGCAACTCCGCGGCCTGTTCCTGCTGACGGACGCAGGCATACACCAGGGTCAAAGGCAGATGGTTGCCGATATCATCGTCCAGACTGCCTACCGCAGCGAAATCAACGGCACAGTCGAGAATTTCTCCTTCAGCGCAGAGCTGGTTAAATAGTTTGAGCAGGTGAATCCCCTGACCTTCGATGTCCTGGATCAGATCATAGTTGACCCGGTAGATGGTCTGCCCGGTACGTGAGGCCCGTTCCACATCGGTTTGCGGCAACGTGATCGGAACCGATGCTTCAGCTCCACTGAGAACCGCTTTTTTATTCAGCGACTCCTTGCCCTGCGGATCCAGATACGACGACGCGAGGTCATTGAGGGCTACCAGCAGATCAGAGATATCCATCTCTTCACTGCCACCGGGGTCATTGGACATCTCGCGCAGCTGATCAAAGGCCGAGAGAAGCAGATTGGTGATTTCCGGATTGGGAATCATCTTGCCGGCCCGCATCATATCAAGAATAGTTTCAGCGCCGTGGGATAGTTCCTTGATTTTTTCCAAACCAAAAAAACCGCTCCCCCCCTTGATCGAGTGGGCGGCACGGAACACCTTGTTGATCAGGTCCTGGTCAACGTCGGCACCATGATCTTCAATGGTCAGCAGATCGGCTTCAATGGTCGCCAGGTGCTCCCGTGTTTCAGCGATAAACTCCTGCAACAATTCATCATCCATCACAAACCCCTGAACATTTGTTATTCACTGACATTCAACCGCTCAACCAGACGCATCATCTTCAGCAACCTGAATATTTCCGGTGCCACCGCCACGACCTCCATCCGCCCACCTGCCGTTGCCAGACTGTTGGCGGTTGCAGTCAACAGGCCGATACCACTGGAATCGAGCATGCGAGTCGCAGCCATATCGAAAACAATCGCCCTGCTGCCGCCATCGATCAACTGTTTGAGTTGTTTTTTCAGTATCGGCACTAAAGGCGCGGTAAAGTTATCCGGCATCACCACCTTGTGACCGCCATTTTCCTCGCGAATATCAATAGTATTCATCTATCAATCTCTCCATTCTTATTTAATTCCCTCCAATACCAGGAGGGAATCATTATCATTTACCAATAAGGCTTTGTCAATTATTTTATTCAGTGAAATTACAGAGGAAAACACCTTGCAGCCCGTCCCCACGATCGCAGGTTTTTCACCCTCCCCCCGGGCTCTTCCACCAAGAGTCAGGAGCACCTCAGGGGTCAGGTCCAAACTATTGACATCTGGCCGCGATCAGAATCGATGACCATCTGCAGGTTCAACACTTTGGATTTTTTGGTTTTTATTATCACGAATCTTTGACAGAACATTCCCCCTTGACAAAGGGGGCCAGAAGATTTCTACCGACAGCCGCAGCAATCCCCCTAAATCCCCTTTATCAGGGGGACTTGGCTAATACGGAAAACAGGTACGTGTCAGACTTTTTTTAAGTTACTCAGAAAATGGGGTCAAATTCTGCTTTCCGTGGACTGACGGATGTGGACTTTCAGCGATCTTATCCTGTGCATCCCTGCCTTGATCCACAGTATTGACGCCTTGATGTGTCATCAGTCCTGTATGCGGCCCGATTGAAGGTCAGTATCTCAAACACACTTTGATTTGATTGAGTAAGCTTAGGTATGATAATCATATCAATGCCATACTGGAACACGTTGGCTCAGCATGGCGGTGATCAGGAGGCCTGACATGACACAACTCGCTAAACTTGATAGGGATTCAAACCTTTGCGAAGATTCGGGAGGGCGACTATATAGCGTAGACAAGACCCCTTGATTCATCGTTTAGTTACAGAGAAATTCCTACTTTCTCGTCCCCGGCGTTTTGGCAAGAGCCTGCTGGTTTCGACCTTGCAGGATATGTTTGAGGGCCGCAAGGAACTCTCTTCCAAGGACTGGATATCGAAGATAAGTGGGACTGGGAAACGACCTATCCGGTCATCATCCTGGACTTCAGTGGTGTCGCTTTTGACCTGGCGAAATGCAGAGGATGTCGCCGACATTCTCAAAATACAATCATGACCTTGATATACAAAGGCCCCGCCAACGCAATTTGGCAGCTTCAAAGCAACTCATCGGGCGCGCGTGCCAAATACGGCCAGAAGGTCATTATCCTGGTCGATGAGTACGTACAAGTTTATCGTTGATAATCTGGATCAGCTTGGGGGTCGCCAGACAGGGAAGAGATGTCCTGCGTGACACTATTCCATCATTAAAGGCAAAACGATGCTTACATCAAGTTTACTCTGCTGACCGGCGTCAGCAAGTTCAGCCAGATGTCGGTTTTAGTGAGTATGAATAACCTGAAAGACATCGGCCTGGACGAACGCTATGCCACTATCTGCGGCTATACCGGAGCATGACCTGGATACGACGTTCGCTGCACATCTGGAAGGAGCCGATCGGGATGAGGGTACGGCGTTGGTACAATGGTTATAACTTCCTTGGCGAGAAGGTCTACAACCCTTTCGATATCCTGCTGTTTATCGATAGCGGCCAGCAGTTTGACAACTACTGGTTTGCCGCAGTACCCCGAATTTCCTGATCACTCTGATTAAACAGAACAATTATTATATCCCCCAGCTTGATAACCTCAAGGTCAGTAAAAGCCTCATTGATAGTTCCGACATCGAGAACCTTCAGTTGGAGCCAATCCTGTTTCAGGCCGGTTATTTGACCATTCGCAAGGTTGAACAGGCGGCACGAGGTGGACTTCAGTTCATCCTTGATTTTCCCAACAAGGAAGTCCAGCTCTCCTTCTCTGATGTCATCATCGACTATCTCACCAACCACCAGAATCAACGAGCTGACTTCCAGGATGCACTCCATCTTCAGCTTCAAGAAACCGATCTGCCCGGCTTTGAGCAAACCATAAAAAGCCTGTTCGCCGCCATCCCCTACACCAACTACGTCAACAACACCATCAGCAACTTTGAGGGCTACTACGCCAGCGTCATCTACGCCTACCTGGCCAGTCTCGGGCTTGATATCACCGCTGAAGACGTCACCAGCTTAGGGCGCATTGATCTGACCATCCGGATGGGGGATGTCATCTACATCCTCGAATTCAAAGTCGATGGCTCAGGCGATGCCCTTAAACAGATTAAAGAGCGCAACTATCAGCAGAAATACCAGACTGCCGGTAAAAAAATCATCCTGATCGGCATTGATTTTGATTCCAACAGCCGTAATGTCACCGGCTTTTCCTGGGAGAATGCTTGACCAACAACTAACCCGACACCGGCAACACCGGCCTGACGGATAGTACTTTCCACCACCGGTGTTTTTCTCCATTGATAAAAAAGCCCCGTACCGAAACTGTGCTGACATAGCCACTCTTTCGCGTCACGGGGCTTTTTTGTTTCCACCACCCGCTCATACCACGACAACCACAACGACAGATAAGGAGGATCCTATGCTTCGCGATACCGAACTGGCAGGTCTAGCCAGAACCCTTGGCAATGATACCAATCTCACGATCACCGTCGGCGGTGACAACTCTTACTGCAGCACGGACGGTCATACCATCAACATCGCCCGGATGCCGGCCACACCTCTGGGGCGCCTGCTCATGACCGGGCTCGTGTTTCATGAAGTCGCGCACAAAAGACACACCCACGGTGATCGTCCTGCCGGTCTGCTCGGTGATCTGACCAATATCATCGAGGATGTCAGGGTCGAAGCACTGACCGTTCAGGAACGCCCCGGCACCCGTTATGATCTGGAAGCTGTGACCACCTACTATGCAGAAAAAGGCGATTTGACCCCGACCGATACCACTACAGCCCTTCTGGGTCTGGTCCTTGCCTATGGCTATGGGGAGATACTGCAACACCGGGTCGTCATGGGATTACTAACCACCAGTCGCACCATGCTGGAAGCGGCGCTGGGCTCAGCCTTTGTAACGGATGTGTTGCAGTTGCTGGAACAAGATTTTCCGCTACTGGCATCAACGATGGAGTCTCAGCAGCTGGCTCAGCGGATCATCAGCAGGCTCAAGCAGGTACCCCAGGAGGAAGAGGGATCTCCTGCACAGACAAGTCAGAGTGCCAAGGAAGAGACTGATGCTGACTCGTCCTCACAGGCTCACCAACCGCAACAACAAAAGTGCGCACCATCCCCCGGTGATTCACCCGCAGACGGTGCTCCCTCAGAGGACCAGCAACAGAAAAGTGATCCACCCGCAGAGGAGCCCTCCGGGCCCGCCTCTTTTGCTGACAAAGAACCTATCACCCTGCCCTCACCCCAAACCACAGCGCAACAGATCGACGCGATCATCAACGCCGGGCGGAGTGATTATGGCGATCGATCCAGTGCCCTACTGGATGATTTGAACGAGCTGGCCAGTCACACATCACCAGAGGTATTGCAAACCGTCCCGCTGCTGCCGGCCGTGGAACGGGTCATGTCCAGTCAGCACACAAGGGACGCGGTGGATGTCAGCGAAGCCCTGGCAACCTCGTCCCGCTTGCGATCTCGTCTTCTGGTTCTGCTTCAGGGGCAACAGCGACGTGCCCAGGCGGCTGGCTGCTCCGGCCGGCGGATGGATCAGCGACGACTGGTGCGCATGGCCTTTGGTGATCCGCGCATCTTTCGCAAAAAGGAGGAGGTGACGGCGCTCAACACGGCGGTCGTGGTGCTGGTCGATTGTTCCGGCAGTATGATCAGATCCTGTGGTCCACGAAGCTACAGCACCATGGCTAATGCCAGTGCTTTTGCTGTGCATACCGCTTTATATCATCTGGCGGGCGTTCAGGTGGCGTCGGCTGTTTTTGGTGGGATGGGAGCGGCTGATGTGTCCCTGGTCTGCGACTTTGGCGAGAAACCACAAGCAGAAGCCTTTGCCGTTTCACCCGGCGGCAGTACGCCGACCGATCAGGGTCTCTGGTATGCCCGTGCAGCGCTGGCGGCCCGACCTGAATCCCGCAAGATGATCCTGCTGGTCACCGATGGATCTCCGGATGACCTGGATACGGCGCGAAGGGTTGCCACTCGAACCCGCCAGGAGGGGATTGAGATCGCGGCGATCGGCATTGTCACCGATGCTGTGCGACATTTCTGCGATCAGTACTGTGTGATCCAGCATGTCCCCCAGCTTCCCCAGGCACTGTTTGGTTTACTGGAGACAATGTTGATGAGCGGTGAGCGGTGTCATTTGTAAAAACGGTGAACCGTGAACAGTAAGCCGTGAGCGGTAAAATCTTTAGATCAAAGGCCGGGCGGGCACAGGGACCCGCCCCTACGGTTTTCCTACTACCTACTACCCGTTTTTCCGCCCTTTCCTCTCCGGCTCTCCGTTAATGTTTTTCCTCGCTACTCGTCCCCGCTTTCAACCCTTGCCTTTTTATTCTGTAGACTAATTACCCACAATCAGATAACTTCACAAACAGTAATTCTGCGCAGATAATTAGTTAAAACCTAATCAAGCCATCAGGATCAAAGGATTATCGATGGATGATTTACTGAAATCTTATGCGGGGATGGTTATTTGTCACAGCACCCTGCAATCCGTCCTGTCAGAGTATCAGGCCCCAAATTTCAAAATTCATCGCTGGCTGAGCGAAGGCCAGTTGCTGCCCCTCAAGCGCGGCATGTACGTCGTTTCTCCCAAACGATCGGGAGTGCCGGTCTCCTTGCCGTTGATAGC
>JAGYPB010000071.1 GCA_018399135.1 Deltaproteobacteria bacterium
GCGACTGGCCCGATGGGGATGTTCTGTTCAGCCATCTCAGCTGTCTGATCCAGCGGAATGGCAGTGCGTGCACCTTCATAGCTATTGGGAACACCCTGAGACGCTATGATCAAGGCAACAACAACAGCAACCGGGAGCATAACCCGAACGACTGCGCGGGTAATGTCCTCGTAGAAGTTACCCACCGAAACGGGACCTTCATCAGGCGCCTGTGGTTTTTTTTCACTCCGACCAAACAGTGTGCGGACAATGGCAATCAGGGCCGCCATGCCAGCGGCCGGCGTGACCACCTGAAGTGTGACAATGCCAAAGGTATGGGCGAGGTAACTCAGCTGAGCCTGCCCGGAGTAGTGCTGCTGGTTGGTATTGGTGAGGAACGAGACCGCAGTATGCAGGGCAAGGTCCCAGCTCATGCCACCGATACCATCCGGGTTCATGAATAGAAAACCCTGCGCCATCAGCAGTCCGAACACGATCAGCACCAGGACAAGATGCAGTTTAAGCAGGGCTTTCCCGTAGCCCTGCCAGCTCATGGGTTGTGAGGGATCAACGCCGAACAGGCGATAGAGCCCGTTTTCAACGGGCAGAAAAACAGCGCCGGCTGTTCCGTTTGCGCCGTTGAAAACGCCGGCAATGTACTTGCCCAAAGGCCACGCCAACAGAAGCGTGACCGCATAGATGATAATGACCTCGTTCACAGCCGCTCCTCCAGATCAATGAACAGGAAACACAGGCCAAAAAGCCCCAGAATGATGCCAACGCCGATCAGTGCCATGGTCAGAACCTCTCGGGCCAGAGCAGGGCGGCGACCAGGTAGGCACCGACTGCAACAGATACAATTAAAAGGAAAGTAGACACGCTCGTACTCCTTCAGTGAGTGTGTCTCTATGGTGCTGGGGCAGGGCGTAAAAATTCGATGACCAAAGTCGGTGCGGAGCGTAAAAAAGGCGTTAAAAATGCCTGTCGCCGACAACCGCTCACCCAGAGCGAAGTAAACTTCTTTCCGATATTGGATTAAAGGTAAATGGCCCTCTCGAAAAGACTAAGGTTGCGTGATGCTGGGATTATTCAGCATTCATGAAGGTTTGAGACACGAAACTGAATGCCCCGAAAACGAGCTGGGTAACTTTCTCAAGGTGGCAGACTGGATTGATGTTCAGGAGCCGAATGAGGGTGAAAGGGGACTACTTCAGCGAATGCTGCACACTAACTTGCCCGAATCCGATGAGGTAGAGAAGGTCGAGGCTTCTACACGGTGTTTTGTTGATCAGGCAGGAGTGCATGCCGGAGCTGAAACGGCTACTCGGCTACCCTGCAGCAATCGGCTTGATGGTAACGGCGGGATTCGCGACTTACTGGTTTTTCAAGCGCAAGGGATGGCTGTAACGTTATAGTTTTTTTACGGATTCGAGCCCATTTTTTCGGTTTTTTTACTTTCCAGAGAATGCCCTAAACCTCAACCTAATAACACAAAAGTCTTCTCTGAAAATTCGGTCTGGTCCGATCGACCCTGATTCTCAGAGTGCTTGATATCACTGGATGAAGGTGGTCACGATGGTTGAGAAAATCGGCGACAAACTGAACCATACCGTTGAGAAAATCGGTGGAACGTCTATGAGTGACTTCGAGACGGTCCTTGAGAACATTATTATTGGAAGTCGAGAGAAAAAAGACCTATACGCGAGAATTTTTGTTGTTTCAGCCTATGGAGGGATCACGGACCAATTGCTGGAACACAAAAAAACTGGAAAGCCCGGGGTATACGCGCTGTTTTCAGGCGCCGAAAATCGCTGGGCCTGGGGTGACGACCTGACGCGCCTGGAAGACAGCCTGAAAGCAATTAACCGGGCGCAATTCGTTGATAAAACCCTCAGACATCAGGCAGATCAATTTATCCTAGACAGGGTAGAGGGTGTTAGGGAGTGCCTTATTGATCTTCAGCGCCTTTGCTCCTATGGCCACTTTCAATTGGAAGAGCATCTGCTCACTGTGAGGGAGATGCTTGCCGGTGTTGGAGAAGCACATAGTGCATTCAACACCGCGCTTAGGCTTCAGGCAGAAGGTATCAATGCGCGTTTTATCGACCTGACAGGGTGGCGAGACCCTGATGTATGGCCGCTTGACGACAAGTTAGAGCGCTCGCTGTCGGCCCTTGATCTGGAGCGAGAGCTGCCAATTTGCACTGGCTACACGCAATGCCGGGAAGGTCTGATGAGGACTTTTGACCGCGGTTACAGTGAAATGACGTTCAGCCGAATAGCCGTGATAACCAGAGCAAGGGAGGCGATTATCCACAAAGAGTTTCACCTTAGTTCAGCTGATCCAAAAATTGTTGGAGAAACAAGGGTAACACCGATTGGTCGGACTAATTACGACGTCGCCGACCAATTGGCCAATCTGGGAATGGAGGCCATACACCCAAAAGCCGCAAAAGGACTTCGGCATAAGCGAATTCCTTTACGGGTCAGGAATTCATTTGATCCAGAGCATTCAGGAACTCTGATCACTCCAGATTACGTGAGCCAGAACCCGCATGTTGAAATAATCGCCGGTCACAAATCAGTCATCGCAGTATCCGTCTTCGACCAGAATGCGCCGGAGATCGCCGACGTAGAATTAAAGGCCTCCGAGCTTATAACCCGGTTTAATGCACACAGCATCAATCGTGACAGCAATGCCAACACGCTTACTTATTATCTGGATACCACACTTAAGCAGGCTCGAAGGATTGTCAGTGAACTGAAAGGATACTTTACCGAGGGCGAAGTCTCTTTACGCAAGGTCGCCATTGTTGCTGCGATTGGTAGCGACCTTGATGTGACAACAGTGACGATGACATCGCTGGCTGCATTGTGTGACGGAAAAATAGCGGTTTTGGCAATGCATCAATCCATGAGAAATGTCGAAGTCCAGTTCGTTGTTGAAAATGATGACTTTGAAAAAGGGGTCGCCGCATTACATTCAGCGCTTATTGAGCCTAACAGTGCGATTCAAGAATCGATAGCAGTCGCACCTCAACCAACTGGGAACTCTGTTTGCGCATAGCGGACACGGGACTTCCGACGCACGGTCAGAGTGTAACCCAGGGTAAGGGGGCCTAGACGACCAATCAGCATCACGGCCATGATGACCAACTGGCCAGCTGTGCCGAGCTCCCCGGTTGTACCTCTGGACAGACCAACGGTGCCGAAGGCGGAGACCACTTCAAAGGCAATATTGAGGAAGTCATCCTCAACCAGAATGCTCAGTGTAAGCACACCGACAAAGACAACGGCCATCCCGATGGTCGTTGTGGCCAATGCCTTGAGGACGGTTTCACTGCTTAGTGAACGCTTGAAGAAACTCACATTCAGGTTGCCCCGCAGGAAGGAGCGGGTTGCCGCTATCAGAATGACGAAAGTGGAGATCTTGATGCCACTCGCCGTAGAGTTGGGAGCACCGCCAATGAACATCAGAAGCAGCATCAGAACACTGGTTCCTGCAGTCAACGCACCGATATCCAGCGTGTTGAAACCCGCTGTTCTGGGTGTCACGCCCTGGAACCAGGCGGCCAGGAGTTTATCCCAGAAGGTATCCAGCGCCCCGAGTGTGGCCGGGTTGCCAAACTCCAGGAGCAAAATCGCGCCCGTGGCAATCAGGTTGAGGAGCAGGGTCGCCAGCAATATGACTTTGACGTAGACCGACAGCCGTGACCAGCAGCGTTTGTCGAATAGCTCCATAATCACGATGTAGCCCAGGCCGCCAGTGATAAACAGGGCGGTCACGGACAGACTGATACCCGGATGATCGACATAGCCAGAAAGGCTCTCCGGCGACAGAGCAAATCCGGCATTGTTAAACGCAGAGATGGTGTAGAACAAGGCCTGATAGAGACCTTCCGACCATCCCAATTCAGGAACGAAGAACAGGCCAAGTAACACAACGCCAATAGCTTCGGCTGTTAACGCAAATGCGGCTATCGATCCGCCCGCTCGCCTGGCGGTTTGAAGCGAGATCTCGTTGAACGCTTCCTGAGCAGCTAACTGGTGCTCCAGTCGCAGCTTGAAGCCCAGTGCGAGGGCAGTGAGAACCGCGAATGTCATCAACCCCAGCCCGCCAAGCTGGATCAGACCCAGTATCACCAATTGTCCGAACAGCGTGTACTGACTCCCCGTATCGACCACCACAAGACCAGTAACCGTGACCGCGGACGTGGCTGTAAAGGCCGCTTCCATCCAGGTGACCGGCTCAACGGTCGCAAAGGGAAGCTTGAGCAAACACGCTCCAAGCGCAATAAGCACCAGAAATGCCTCAAGCAGAAGCCGGGGAGGATTGATGCCCTGTTTGCCAGAGGTACTGCGTTTGGTTTGATACGACACCAGATCCAGAAAGTGGACTTTCATAGGCGGTTGACCAGGTCCTTGAGGTCTTCAAGCTGACCACCGAGGACAAGTCTGTCGCCTTTGCGAATCTTCCAGGTATGGTCCGGATGGGGGTGAGCCTCCTTCATTCGCTTTACAACCAATGCCTCAACTGGCTCGCCATTGATCACTTCTCCAATGCTCTTGTCGACGAGGTCATCCGTTGTATGGAAATCCACGATGAAGTAGTTGTCGTCCAGACCCAGGTAATCATGAACCATTGGATAGTTCAGTTCCTGAGAGATCCTGACACCCATCTCATACTCCGGTGCAATGATGCGGGTTGCACCAAGGCGCTCCAGAATTCGGTGGTGCTGGTTGGTTAAAGCCTTAGCCCAGACTTTTTCTACTCCCAGCTCGCGAAGTTGGAGCGTGGCAAGCATTGTGGCTTCGACATTCCGGCCGATGGCTATAACGGCCGCATCATAGCTACCTGCGTTCAATTCAATGAGCGAGTTTTCATCCGTTACGTCGGCAATGACCGCGTGGGTAATTTCCTCCGCCAGTCGGTCAACCTGGTGCTCATCCGAATCGATACCAAGTACTTCGTGACCAAGGCGAGTTAGCTCCCGTGCAATGGTCGCCCCAAAAACGCCAAGGCCGATGACAATAAACTGTTGTTTTGCAATCATGGCTGTCAATCCGGTATCGGTAGGTTGTGTCAGAAAACTGCAGCAGAAATCTTCTCACGAAGCGGCCATGGTCGCTCCAATCGTGCCGTAAAAATACCGTAAAAATTGCCTTTTGATCATCCTAATTTTCCCCGGGATGTGATCTCCTTGTGCCCTCTGATGCAAATCCGCTCTGGGCCATCTTGATGCTGTCTTTGTTCAATATCCTTCCGGTTATCCAGATACTCGGCTTCCTACTGATCTTGCTGAGTTTTCTGATGACGATGCCGGTGAATCTTCTGATGTTCGCTGATACACCGGATTGGCTGGCGTTCGTAACATCCGCCAGTATCTGTTGCGCGGTTGGTCTGGTGTGTTTTTTTGGAGCCGGGGGTAAACGCCGCCATGCCTTGAAACAAAGGCAGATGTTTATCCTTACGGTATCTGCCTGGATTTTCATTCCGTTATTCTCAAGCCTGCCATTATTGTTAAGTGATCTTGAGCTGAGCGTTACGGACGCATTCTTCGAAAGCATCTCTGGCGTAACAACCACGGGCTCTACGGTAATGAGCGGATTAGACCACCTGCCAGGTGACATTCTGCTCTGGCGTTCCATGATGCAGTGGATGGGCGGTATCGGGATTATAGGTATGGCCGTGGCGATTCTTCCTTTTCTTCGAATCGGTGGTATGCGGCTGTTCGCTACCGAATCGTCCGAGTGGACGGAGAAAGCCGTACCGCGTACAAACCGCCTTGCGAGGGGGCTGGTGTTAAGCTATCTGGCGCTGACATTTAGCTGCGTCCTAACGTACTGGGCTCTGGGCATGGATCTATTCAACGCGGTGAACCATGCTCTCACAACCGTATCCACCGGTGGCTATTCGACGTCCGATAGCTCGATGGGGCAGTTTGATCAACTTTCGATACTCTTTGCGTCCAGCATTTTCATGATGCTCGGTGGTATTCCTTTTTTCTTGTTCGTCAAATTGTTAAATGGGCAAGCTCAGCCGTTACTGCGGGATCAGCAAATTCACTTTTTCTTGAAGTTCCTGTTTCTGATAGCCACCATTATTGCCGTATACCGCATCTGGACTGACGGAACGTTGCCACTGGATGCATTTGTCCATGCCTTGTTCAATGTGACGTCCGTTGTCACTACCACGGGTTATGCGTCTCAGGATTACTCTCTGTGGGGGCCTTTGGTAGTGGTCCTCTTTTTCTTTCTCACTTTTGTGGGTGGCTGTTCCGGGTCTACAAGTGGCGGGATGAAAATGTTCCGATTCCAGTTATCCATGCTGCTATTGCGCGAGCAGTTTTTGAGGTTACTTCACCCTAGTGCTGTTATTGCAAGGCATTACAACGGAAGAATCATCAGTGATGAAATAGTGGCGTCTAGCGTAGCATTCTCGTTTATATTTCTGGCGACGCTGGCAGTAGTTGCAGCGATTCTTGCGGCCTTGGGACTTGATCTGGTAACCAGTTTGACTGGCGCAGCGACAGCGCTGGCAAACGTCGGACCAGGACTTGGTGACACCATCGGCCCGGCAGGTAACTTCCAACCCTTGCCAGACGCGGCAAAGTGGGTGTTGATGGTTGCCATGCTACTTGGGAGGTTGGAATTGCTCAGTGTTTTTGTGATGTTCTCGCCGCATTTTTGGCGGAGCTAGAAATTTATGGATGTCCAGTAATCTCCAGACACAATAGGCATCGGCTAACATCGTGTTTATCACGGTGATGCGTCAGGAATTTAGGTAGGCTTCAGAAAAATAAGGTTATTTTCTTTCGGTATGGTACCCCCGGCAGGACAGGGGTACCTTCGGTATCACTTGTATGTGTTTGAAAGTTAAGGGTATGCCATTGCTGATCGCTCGTCAATCGGTCGGCGTGTGATACCGCTTGTGATACCGCAGCCTTCGTAAAGTTGACCAAAATCTGTCAGCACATTTAAATGCTCAGCGTTCCCGCGTTCTCCCCGTATACCCGGCCTTGAGTCTCAGGGCCAACACCTTGCCACCTTCAGCCACACCGGGCCGGGGGTGGTGTCCGCCTGAGTAAACTTGTTGGACACGCTCAGCGCCTACCCGCCAGCCCGCAATGCACCGTGTCTAGTTGAGTCGATAAATTAATTATTGACACTGTGTCTCGGTATCCCTAGAGTTTAATGGACACGACACACAGACACAGGGAGTCACCATGTCAGGCCAACACATTGCATACATCCGGGTATCCTCAGTAGACCAGAACACAGACAGGCAGCTTGCCGGGGTGGTGGTCGATGAGACATTTACCGATAAGGCCAGCGGCAAGGACACCAATAGACCCGGCCTGACAGAGTGTCTGCGCCATGTTCGCAAAGGTGACACACTGCACGTTCACAGTATCGACCGTCTGGCCCGCAATATGTCAGACCTTCTGAAGCTGATAGAAGACCTGACAGAGCGGGGCGTCAGCGTTGAGTTTCACAAGGAGCGGCTGACCTTTACGGGTGAGTCTGACCCATTCCAGCGGCTACAGCTTCAGATGATGGGAGCCTTTGCAGAGTTTGAGCGGTCAATGATCAAGGAGCGTCAGAAGGAAGGCATAGCAGCCGCGAAGGCTAAAGGAAAGCAGATCGGGGCAAAAAGGAAACTATCACCGGAACAGGTAGCTGACATCAAATCCAGGCTTGCTTTAGGGCAAACGAAGAAAGAGCTGGCAGAAAGCTATGGGGTAAGCCGGCAAACACTTTATACAGCGCTTGAACTCAACTGAATGCTATTTCTATAAGCCTGTAACTGAAGCTTCTGTCGAACCTGACAAATCGACGATACACCACACCTTAGGGGAGGCTGTCTGCTGGAGCATCAGTCGACAACCCTGCCGTTTTCAAACTGTATCAAGCTTCAGCTATACCCATCCCAACCCGCCCTCACCAAAACTTCCAGACTGCCCCAGTGAAAGCTAAGAGCTGGCAGCCCCGCTCACTCGCTACTAATAATCAGGAAATTGGCCATTATTTTCCTGACTTAACTTCAGGTAGCAAACCTCAAGTACATGCGCGCCAACGTAGCGGCAACCACCATAAGTGCCAATGCTGCAGAGGTCACATACCGCAGTGTCGATTGTTTTGATCGTCATTATGACGCACGACAGAGAATGCCCACCGCGAGACCGTCCGTTAGCACATCCCTACCGGGTTTCTTAAGGGTAAAACCTTGAATCCAGAAACCACGCGGGCTGTGGCCCGATTTGGGTGGGGCGGATTTCCCCATCTCTTGCAACGAAAATAATTCCCATCTGTAGCGAGCAATTGGCCCACACCATAGAAAGCCAACCGACTGCAAGGAACCAACACCATGAAAGCTACAAAAGACATGCACGCTATCGACTTTACCGCATTGGCACAGCTCACGATGGATAACAAACACGCTGGGATCGTAGCGCTACTAATCATTGAGGCCAGTCGTGACGGAATGATCCTTCTGACTAACAAGGCCATCGTTGAGGCAACAGGTATAGACCGGAAATCTGCTCGGGTAGCGATGAATTGCCTTCAACACAGCCGGGCATTAATCAAGGACCCAGTGGTAAGGGATATATATCACATCAACAGCCAACTACTTCAGATACACAACCCTCGAAGCTTGGAAGACGCGGCCTTCTTTCCTGAATTCAGTTCCAAGATCAAAGGCTTGAACTGTCTCCCAAGGCCAACTCGGGAAGACCTACGTGACATCGAACGCATGAACAAACTGAGTGATACTGAAATTGCAGAAAAGATTGCAGCGTGAACAAACGGCCATTCACTGTGCTCATCAGCAGCGTGTTGATTGGCCATTTATTGGTGTGGTCGAAACGGTGAGTGCCATCGAAAGGTCCTCCTGAAGATTGTTTGCGACGGGAGGCTAGAGAGAGATAAAAATATCCAATCTTTGCACACCAACCCGCATGTATGTAGATTCCCGACCCAAGATACACACTATGTACTTGCGCGCTGAAACTTACACAGAATTCTTGAAATGGAGATAACCAGCATGCCTCAGACTGATGAGCTGGAGAAGTTTGAGCGCGAACAACGCGCCATTTATGAACGTCGTGGAATGAGGGTTTTGAGGGATGATTCACTCCCGCACCACATTTTCTCGCGAATTGATGAGTTCCCCAGAGGAGCTAATGTATCGACAGCAGAGCTCAGACGCGCTCTTAAATCGACGTACTTGTCAGACATGCCCAGCTCGCAGCAGATTACCAATGCCTTAAGCTCCCTTGTGAAAAGAGGC
>JAGYPB010000072.1 GCA_018399135.1 Deltaproteobacteria bacterium
TGGTGGAACCCGGCAGCGTTGAAAGCTGATTTACAACACGATAAAAACGAATTGAAGGGGCTGAAAATCTGGATTGATATTGGTGGTCGTGAAGGACGCTATGGTGACGAGGTTGAAGAGGTTGCCGCACAGATCACCCAGTTGAGTGGCAACGATGAAGATATGCTGCGCTACTACCTCGACCCGGAAGCCGACCATTCGGAAATGGCCTGGCGCAACCGCGTGCATTTGCCGTTGAAATTTTTATTTGGACCGTAGGGGCACGGCGTGCCGTGCCCTGGTGTTGCGTGGTACGTTTTCCCGCCACATCTCGGGCATTTGCCGGATTCGAGCCGGTGGCCGCAGGTTGGGCAGGTCATAAATAGGTCTCCACCATCCTGATCAACACCTCTTTGGGTGGGAACAGGTAACCGGGACAGGTTTTGTCGGCTACGTCGCGGTGATATTTGATGGTTTCGGGGCTGATCTCCAGCCGGTAGTTGCGGGCGATGTCGGCGATGACCAGGGCGAGGTAGTCGAGGCGACTCATGCTCGGCAGGTCGCGGTCAAAGTTGCCGACCATGCAGATGCCGATATGGGTAGCGTTTAAGCCGACGGCGTGGGCTCCGGGCATGGAGAGCGGGCGACCGATGCGCAGGCGCAGGGTGCCATAGACATCCTCGATCCCGTAGTGGTAGCCGATTTCGTCCCAGCCGTTGTGCTCGATATGATAGCGGCGGATCGCTTCCCAAGAGCTGGACGCGCTGTCAGCCGTTGCACTGTGGTGGATGCAGATGCCTTGCCAGATCATGTGGTGATGTCTCCACTTCTGCGGCCATAGCGCACGTTCTGTTCGCCGCGCAAGGTGTAAAAATCACGCTCCAGCGACTCCAGGCGCTTGAACATGGTGGCCTGATTGCGGTCGATCTGTTGCAGGGTTCGGACGGCAAACCAGATGAACGCGCCAAACAACAGCACAATGGCGACTTGCATTAAGTCAGGTGTGCCGAACCAGCTTGGTGTGTTTGATGCCTCCAGCAAAATAGACTCCTTTTATGTCTGTTTTTTGCGCCGTGGTGCTGGGCGCTTTTTTTTGGTTTCGACTGTTTTTGCCGGTATCCTGGCCTTGCCGAACACGTCGACCAAGGGGCCGCTGATCGCTTTGATCGGTGCCCTGGTGTGCTCGGTGATGCGCTCCCAGCAGGCGACCTGTCCGGCCAGGTCAAAGCCCTGGTTAATCTCGGTGCTGTGAAAATGTTTCATTTGTCCGGTGTAGCAATCCATTCCGCACAACCAGATGCTGTCGGCCCCCATATAGTCTGCCAGCCATACGCCCAGCCCGGCGGTCATGCCGTGGTTGATGTAGGGCACGTCGAGCATGTGGGTGGCGTGGTTTCCGTGGGGTGTCACCACCAGGGGCGCGGTTTGTGCTGCTGCGGCCAGTTCGTTGGTGCCGGCCGGGGCGTCAAAAAACACGATGCAATCGCACGGATACCCATGCAGATGCGCGTGATGGTTGATGCCGATCAGCACCGGGTTCAGATGGCTGATTTTATCGATGTCGGTTGGCAGGGATGGCCCGCCACCCAACAGGGCGACCGGGCGACCGGCAAAGCGGCCCTGCAGTTCGGCGACGCTGGGCTTGGTATCCTCTCCGGTCAGGAATCGCGCTTTGTTGGCGGCGATCAGGTCGCGGGCTTCTTTCTCCGTGACCTGCTCAATACCCCCGGCGCAAACCTCGCGGCCAGAAACCAGCGTATTTCGTAAAATCTTGACTTTCATCGCTCACCTGGTGCCGGGGCATTGCTGCCCCGGCGGCTAGTGGTTGTCAGTTATTAAGCGGTCAGGGCGTCGAGCATGGCCGAGAAGGACTGCGCATGGCGCACGGCGATGTCGATATCCTGCAGGGCAACAACGCGCAGGGTTCCGCTGCTGCTGTGGGTGTAGGGGTCAACGGTCAGGTCAAGCCCGCCCCAGGCACCGATGATCAGGTCGGCCCAGTTGCCGAAGAAGATCGCCGAAGCGGTTCCGGTTGCGCCGCCCTTGGTCAGGGTGCTGGATACCTGGTTGGATACCCCGGCGCGCATCCCGGCAAAGTTGGTGAAGCCTTCGGGGTTGGGGAATGAGTTGCAGATGTACTGCCCGGTATCTGTCCCTTTGTCAGTAGTCATCAGCTTGCCGATGACCTTGGCGTTGGTCAGGTAGCCCAGGCTGCCGATGTCGGCGTTGTCAACGGCGACCTCGGACCAAAGCTTGACAACATCAGACCAGTCAGGCGCTGCGCCGTTGGTGCCACCAACAACCGAGCCAATGCCGGATGTAGCAGCAACGCCGGTCGGCTGGTTGGCTGACCCGGTGCCGTGCAGGGCGGCGGCGTCGATGGCGATGGCGAGGATCTTCTGCAGATCATCTTCAATCAACATATCGACCGAGGGGCTGGACTGCTGCAGCAGCTGGCGGCTGATGTCAGTCATGCCCCCGACGGTTTTCGGCGAGAGAGCTACCTGGCCAAATGTCTGCTTGCTTTCAGTCGGGCCGGTGGTGCTGTCTGGGTCAACCCAGTAAGCCGTTGCGCCGGCAGAGAGTTTCGGGATAGCGATGTTGCCGACCAGGCCATCGAGCATGCGCGCGCCCATCTTCATGACCATGGTGCGGTTGCGCAGGGCGTCGATAAACGATCCGGCCAGATGCTGGGTGCCGACCAGGTAACCGCCGTCAGCGTCGGTGCCGACAGTCAGGTCGCGACGGGCGGTGCTCATCAGCACGTCGGCGGGGATAATCATGCCTTGCGCTTCGCGCTTGTATTTCTTTTCAGCGGCCAGCGAGCACTCACGCTCAAAAGCAGCGGCCTCTTGAATGGTGCGGCTTTGCGGGTTGGCCAGGGCGTTCAGTGCGCGAACGATGCTGTAACGCTTCTGATCTTTGTCGGTCATGCCGACTTCGGCGGTGTCCTGGCTGATTTTGGCACCAGAACGCTCGAGCAGGGCGCAGACAAACTCCTCAAGAGACTTGCCTGCTCGGATGTGCTCCATGGCGAGCTGGTGCGCGCCGTGCTTGTCGGCGATTTCGTGGATCTTGTCGATGTCGCGCTGGGCGTTGCTGACTTTCTCGGTCTGGTCTTTCACTTCGATATTCTCGGGCATGGCTTGTTTCTCCTCAATGGGTGTGGCCGGTTCGGCCTCTGGGGTAACCGGCAAATTGTTTTTTTCTTCGGTTTCTGCTGTTTCTTCTATATCGCGCTCGATCACGGTGATGTGGTCGCCCGAGGCGCTGCGGCCTACGCCGACAGTCACGTCGGCAGGCACGGACACCAGCGACACCTCGAAGGGTTCCCAATCGGTTGCGCGGTAAATCTCCTCGCCGTCTTTTTCTTCGACCAGCTGCATGCGGTGGATCTGATAGCCGACAGAGACATTGCCTCGGATGCCGTCGAGAACATCTTGATAAACTTCTTCGGCTCGGGCGCTTTTACCAAAGCGTACGACAGCGCGACCTCGTTTATCTTTTGTCAACTCAACATCCTCAACCACGCCGATCTGTGATTCGGGGTTGTGATCCAGCAGCAACGGGCCTCGTTGCTGCAAACGACTCAGGCGCACGGCCTGCGGAGTATGATCCAGAATTTCTGTGCCCCACCAGCGCTTGTAGGGTTCCTCGCTGGAAAAGCTCAACGGGATGGTGCGTTTTTCTTCATCGATGCCGGCACGCTCAAGGCCAAACATCCGGTACTGAGTGCCGGTGTTGACCGCGTCGCGGGTTTTATCGCGCTTGTCAGGCATTGGTTTGCTCCTTTGCTATGGCGGGTATCAGCCCGTACTTTTTCATGGTGTCGTTGTCGTCGGCGATCTGGCGGCAGACCTCCTCGAAGTCGCGTCCCTGCTCAGCGGCGATCTGACTGCGGCTGGTCAGGTTGTTTGCCAACATCTTTTCAAAGGCAATCGCATCCTTGGCCGGGTCGATCCACTGCCAGCCCCTTGGCTGCCACTTGACATCGATCAGCTTGATGTAGCGATCCTCGGGAAAATTGACCAGTCGCGTGCGCAGGGCGTTGCGCAACCAGGCGCGATAGATGCGATCAAGAAAAACCTCCGCGACCCAGTTCTGGATCATGCGGTAGTTGTCGCGCTCTTCGATGCTGAAACTGCGCAGGGTGCCGTAGCTGGTGCCCTCGGGGTCAGATGCGAGGGTGTTGTAACCAATGTTCAGACCGCTGGCGATTGACTTGAGGCTGCGCTTGATAAAGTCATCAACCATGTCCGACGGGTATTTGCTGTCGAACATCTTAAAATCAAGCCCGGCAGGCAGGCGGCGGAATGATCCCGGCTCGGCGTCGATGGTGAAATCGTCGCCCTGCTTGCCGTCGGTTGCTGCAGCAAATTCTCCGCCAAGGGTTTCGGTGAAAAAGCCCATGGTGCTGGCACCGATGCGGGCGGCGACGATGGCGGCCTCGTTGAACGCGGCGAGGTGGTGCATCTCGACCATGGCGGCGTGCATCCAGGTATAGCCACGGCTCTGCCAGCTGTAATCGGGCAGGTAGGCGTGGATGATGTCCTGGGCCGGGACGCGCTCGGCCTTGGCTCGCTGCGGCTTGCCGATGGTGGCATCGTTGCGGATCGGGGTCAGGTGGTAGTGTGTCGGGAACCCGCTGGCGTTGTACTCGATCCCCATGCGGATATAGCGGCCATCTTTTAAATCGGCGTTGTGGGTTTCGTCGAGCAGATCCGGGTTGAGGAACTGGATCGCGTAACCGCTGGCGTTGGGGTAGTTGTTGTACTCGCGGATCAGCACCTCGCCATCGCGGGCGGCGCTGCTGATAAACAAACGCTGGGCGCTGATCATCGATAGTTTGCCGGTGACATCGCAGGAACCATGGCGGCCAAACTCGCGCCAGGCATCCTCAACCCGCAGGTTGGCATCGTGATCCAGTTTGCCGCGTGAGGTTTTGGCCTGGCATTGCAGGCGGATGCCGTCCTTACCGACGATGTTGACCTTGAGAATATCCAGATACTTTTTAGCGTAGTCGTTATTTTTGGCAACGTCGCGGGCGCGGGCGCGTAGGGCACGGCCGCCTTGCTGTAGGTCGGCGTCGATCTGCTCGCTGTTTTTGTTCCACTTGCTCAACAGGTTGGTCGCCTGGGCGGCGGCGAACTGACGATGTTGAGCAACGGCCCTTAGGGCCGGATCTTTGCGCTTAAACGGCCACATTAGATAAACCTCGTCAGGATGCGGTTGCCGCCACCCATGCCGGCGGCCAGCTTTTCGGCTTGCTCCTCGCGGCGGGCTTCCTGGGCGTAGTAGCTGCGCAGCTGCAACAGTTCGGCGATGGGAATATTTTTGACCGACCGGGCGCTGCCGCCATAGCTGACGCTGTATTCGGCCTGCGTCTGTGTGGCGCGGCCCTCCAGCACGGCCTCGATGGCGTCCAGGGTTTTGCGGGCGTGGCTGCGCAGGTCGGTGGTGGCGCTGTAGGCTAACGGATCGGGGGCGATGGTGAGCTTGCCGGTGGTGATGGTGTGGCGCTGCAGGCTGGTGGCCAGGTCGGTGACGTAAGCAATCCAGCGATAGTCGCCGGCAGCATATCCGGCCGATGTCGCCGCGCTGACTTCCACGTCATAGTCTGTGCCGTCTGCGGTGGCATTGATCGAAATCGGCGTACCGCCAGCGACCGGCTGAAGGACATAATGCAGCGCGAACGCATCAGCCGGATAATCGGCCAGCGTTTTTGTCCAGGCGATGGTATCGCCTGCGGTGATGGTGGTAGGTTCGGTGGTTTTTGTGCTCATGGTGGTTGAGCATAGAGAAAAGCAAGCCGGTTAGTTACCCACGTAAGCGGCTTAAACCGACGTAAGCCAGAGAAATGTTTTATTGTGGGGGATGGTTTAATGCCTTGATGGCCACCTCGGCGATACCTGGGATGCGGCGCTTGCCATGCTCCCAGTCTTGGTATGTGCGGTAGGGGGTTTGTAGCGCTTCGGCCATCTGTTTGATGTTGAGGCCCAGCAGTTGCCGGGCTTGTTTCAGTTCGGCTGGGGCCATGTGTTTGTTACCGCCGATCATCGGTCTCCCTCCCTCGCATTATAAGCAAGGTGAAAGCAACAAGCCCCATAGCCATCCCGGCCGCATATCCATAGTCACCAGAGAACAGCGCAAACAAGCTTCCCGAAAATGAGTAAAATGCAGCCAGTAAAAATAAATTGATACATAATGTGTTCATCACCACCCCGCCTTTTCAACATACTTACCAGCCAGTGCCTCAAGCTCTTGCAGTTCGTTTTGGGCTTCTTCTACCTTGCTTATCATCATCTCCAACCCTTTTATGTCTTTAGCTGTAAGCGCGGTTTTTTTCCCTGCGGTTGCTACTTCCTCTTGCCAAAGCATCAGTGCGTGTTTAAGGTCGGCTAATTTCATGTCATCCTCCTGTTTGCCCCTCCGAAGAGGGGCTGTGCTTGTTATTGTGAGTACTCATAGCCCTCAAATAAATGCTTGACTGGTGGCAAGCCTTTTGCCCTGCGCTGTGCGTTTCTAGCGATTAATCCTTGATCCATACAGTGAGCACAACGCTGATCTGCTGGTACATCCTTAAAGTCGAATGCTTGTACAATGCGTTCTTGTTGGATGTTTTGATAGACATCACGATGGTTGCGGTTGACTTTGCTTGCGCTTGTCGTGCGTGCTGCACATCTTGAGTAGTATTGCTGGCCGTTGGTTCCTTTGTTTGCTCTGAGATGGTATTTCATGTCATCCTCCTGTTTGTGTTGTTGTGTTCCTCTTGATTCTTATTATACACGCAATGCGTATAGTGTCAACAGGAATAACACAAAAAAGAAGATTTATTTTATTTTTCCTCCGTGTTCTCTGTGCCTCTGTGTGAGGCCGGTTTTAAATTACTGCCCAACATCAACAAACCCCTTCTTTTCCGCTTCCAGCACGCTGCGCACCTCGACCATCAGCCCGCGCTGTCCGACTTGCCCCTCGGGGTGCCAGGCGCGCAAGACTCCTTTACTCAGCAGATCATAGATCCGGTCGGGGCTGGAGTCCCAGCGGTCTGCCAGGGTGCGGATGCGGACGAACTTTTTTTGCTCAAACTGCATGACAAAACCTCCGGTGCGTTGTCGTTTCATTATTTCCACCCTGTAGCAAAGTTTTTCCGCCTGGGTGCGCGGTGTTGGCTTTCGGCCTCCGGTGCTGGTGCGTCCGGTTTCCTCGGTATTTTCGTCTTGAGCTTTTCGCGCAGGGCCAGGGCGTAGACGGTGCAGTCCCAGTAGTCGTTCCGGCCGCGTTTGCGGTCGTGGGTCCAGTCGCCGTTGTCGTCTTTGATCTCGCTGGTGTAGTGCTTGAAAAACGCCTCATCAACTTCATCGTGAAACAGCAGCGCGCCACGGTCGTCGGGCTCTATCTGCAGGCGGCGCTCGAGGTCGTCTTTGAATAGATCGACTTTGATGTCGGCACGGCGCAATCCGCCGGGGATTTTTTTGTTGGTGTTGGGAAATACCGAAACGCCCTGGTAGCTGATCAGGGTGCCGGTTCGGTTGGCCATGCCTTTTAAGGGCTGCATTTTGCGCTGGCGGCTGCAGTATTCGTACACCTCGACGGTGCGGGAATGTTTCTGCCATTGGCGGCGGGTGCCGCCGGAGTCGATGAGGCCGGTGACGATGCGGAACTCTTTGCCGTCGGCGTCGACAAAACTCTCCTGCTCGATGAGGTAGTCGATGTCGTCGAAGGTTTCGAGCTGGCCATGGCGGATCATGCGCATACTGATGTCGGGCGCGTAGCCGTAGGCCCACAGTTCATAGTAAAAGCTGTCCTGCTGGGTATCGACCAACAGGCCGAGCATGGCGGTGTCGAGCGGGACGGTGTTGCGCGGGAAGTCGCCCCGGTAGCGCAGCAGGTGCTCTTCGTCGCGAGTGCCGATGGTTTCGGTGACGTAGTCGATGGCCTCGTAACCATTCGCCCAGGCGATTTTGGCGGACAGGTCGCCGTCTTTGGCGCGCAGGTAGGCTCCGGCGATTTCGGCCAGGGGCACCATGGGCAGGACAAAGGCGCTCATGTGATAGCCGACACTTTCGGGGCGGGCGAGCTGGTCGCCGTGGCTGGCGACCCAGCGGCCGGAGCGGTAACCCTGGGCGCGTTGCTGCTCATCCCATAGCGCGCCGCAGCCGGGGCAGGCGAGCTGCACGGCTTTGATGTTGAGGTCGGTGCTTTTGGCGTCGTCAGGGATGCTCAGGTGTTCGTGGTTGGGTAGGACGATGCCGTCGCACTCGGGGCAGCGCAGGTGATACTGCCACAGCTGCTCGGCTTCGTTGGTGCCTTTGTGGATGTAGCGGCCCGCCGGGGTGCTGGCGTAGACGTATTTTGAGCGGCCGCGATCATCGCGCGCGCGTTTGCGGAACAGGGTGATGGGGTCGGAGCCTTCGCTTGTCCGTTCGGCGAACTTGTCGCACTCATCGGCGATATTGACGCGGCCAAAGTAACTGGCCATGGAGGATGGCGAGTTTGACCAGGCGGGGAACAGGCGGATGCCGTGGGAAAAGCGGATCATGCCGCGCGTGGTGTCGTCGGCGTAGTCGGACAGGTATTGGGCGATGCGACCGGGGCGGCCGTGATCGTCGCGGGCGCGCATGACCGGGATGATGCGCTCGCCCAGGGCTTTGCGGGCGTCGGCCTCGGTGGGCATCAGCCAGAAGATGTTGCCGGAGCGGCTGCCCTGGTCGACGGCCCAGCAGGCGGTGTTGATGAGGACTTGCGTTTTGCCGGAGCGCTCCGGCGCGCAGATCCAGACCTCGCGGACATGGGGCAGACTGATCGTGTCCATGATCTTGATCAGGTGCGGCACCAGCTCGTTGCGCCAGGGGCCGGGGCTGCTGTCGATCTCGGTAACGCGCCGGTAAGCCTGCGCCCACTGGCTAATCGAGATCCGCTCCGGTGTCCGCATCCGACGGCGTAGGGCGCGGGAGGGTTTGCCGGTGTAGGTGCGGCCGGCGGTGTGCTCGAGGCCGGGGATGGGGTGGGTGGTTTGGGGGATGAGGGTCATGGGGCGCCCTTTTCTGGTTGCTGGCTTACGTCAACGGAATAGTTTTTATGGATAATGCCATCGCCACTACCAACCACGCAGGGCTGCACCCATGTGAACTTCCCTGGGGCGTATTGCCGCACATGACCACGGCGCAGGTGGACGCGGGGGCTAGTGTGGCTGCCGCCCCCATAAACCTTTACGCCGGGTGTCTTCTGGTTGTTG
>JAGYPB010000073.1 GCA_018399135.1 Deltaproteobacteria bacterium
GCGGTCATGGATGACGAAAAGTGTCCCTTGACATAGGATCCCCGATCCTGTGCTGAACAGATACGATTTTTTATGTCTGCTTCTCATGATCATCTTCTTTTGTAATATATTCAAACGGTTCGCCATCCTCGTTCTGAAGCTGGTAATCGTACGCCGCCTGCAGACCCGTTTCGCTCTCGACGTCACCCTTGGGCTCCTCTTCAATGTAACGTGGATACAGTGGCGACAACATTGCGGCGATAATACCCATCGCAGAATAGATGGCGAACGCATCGCTGTAGCTCAACCTATCCACCAGCACACCAACGAGGGGCGAGCCGGCGGCCTGCCCAAGCGCGACCGCCATTAGCGGGAATACTGGCCCCAGCGATAGACGGCCAGGCAACAAGCGGATGCCGGTCATCAGATAGAGGCCCGTCAGACTCATATATGCCAGACCAAAGACCAACGCCGAAAATACCGCGATGGCCAGCTGACCCGGGCTGGCGGCAAGCAATGCCAGGCTCGCGGACAGCATCATCAGCATCAGTGCCTGGGTAATGGGGGGATTGTTGCGGTCGGCCAGGTCGGCCACTACGGCACCTCCCAGACCGGCAACGCCAACTGCCAGCCACAACCAACCGGTCGCGTCAGGCGGCAGGGCGCGGAGAGAGACCACCAGATCAGGTGCAAAGATCCAGTACGCGGATGAAACGAAGCCCATCACGAAGGCAAACAACGAGAGCCTGAAGAGTCGTGACCACTGCAGGGCACTGATCGGAGATGGCGGAGCGGCGTTCGCCGGCGTGATCCGCGACACCCATGGGATGAAGTACCACGCAGCAATCATGCTGATCGCCGCCAGAACGGAAAAAAACATGTACGCGAATCGCCAGGCACCGGCCATAAACAGCACTGCCGGTACAGCAACGACCACACCAATGCTGGTACCTGCGTTGATGACTGAGCTTACCCGTCCATGCAGGGAACGATCTACCAACGCCTGCATAGCAGCCGTGAGGGCCGGCATCATCAGGCCGGTACAGATGCCGCAAGCAAACACCCCCATGCCGAGGGTTAAAGCGCCGGAGGACTGGCTGATAAGCGCCAGACCGACGGTACCAAAGCCACATGATAACATCGCCGTTTGGCGGGCACCGAGACGTGCGACAGCGAACGGTGCGATGAGCGTGGCCAATAAGAAACTGATAAGTGGCTGCGCACCGATGATACCAATGACGTATGGAGTCAGTCCCAGCTCGGTTCGGATCGGGGGTACGAACACCCCGAAGGCGAAGCGCGCAAGGCCGTAACTGACAGCGACCAGCGCTGCACCAAAAAGCGCAAACCCGGTGTTCGAAAGAGACTTCATGACGTCTCCACCAAACCGGCACTGAAGGGTCCAGCCAGTGCCGCTTCCAATCGCTGCGGGTTAATATCGATGACAACCTGTTGCTGACCACAATCTGGATTAGCTTGATTCATCCTGCAGCCCTCGCATCCAGGGATACGCAGAGTAAAATGCCAATTAAGCTCACAATTGGTTTTGTGTCCCCCGTTTATACTTTATCGTTTCGCCCGCTCATATTGCAGCGGCCAGGAATGTTCCGCCTGGAGGAGTGCAGCGGCCTCCAGAGGCCAGCAGGGGTTGCGCAGCAGTTCACGTCCGAGCAGTACCACGTCAGCCAGGCCCGTTGCGACAATCTGCTCCGCCTGTTGCGCCGCGGTGATCAGCCCGACCGCGCCAGTCGCGATTCCGACCTCCTTGCGGATGGCCGTAGCAAAGGGGGTTTGAAATCCAGGCGCTACGGGAATCTGCGCATCACTGACCAGCCCGCCGGAAGAGCAATCGATCAGGTCGATACCGATGTCTTTTAAGCGGCGGCACAACTCCAGTGACTGCTCCAGATCCCAGCCCCCTTCGGCCCAATCTGTTGCGGAAATGCGCACAAACACCGGCAGATTTTCAGGCCAGATCGCCCGCACCCGCTTCGCGACCTCTAGCGGCAGGCGCATCCGATTTTCCAGACTGCCGCCAAAGTCATCCCTGCGGTGGTTGGCCAGAGGGGAAAGAAACTGATGCAGCAGGTAACCGTGAGCCATGTGCACCTCCACCACCTGGAAGCCTGCCACCAGAGCGCGCCGCACCGCCGCCGCAAAACTGTCGCTGATCGCTTCGATCTGGTCGTGGTCGAGCTCCGCCGGGGCCACCGAGGCGGCACTGAAAGGAACAGGGCTCGGCGCCAGGGGTTGCCATCCCCCTTCCTGCGCATCGACAGCAATTCCGCCGCGCCAGGGAGGAAGAACCGATGCCTTGCGCCCGGCGTGACCCAGCTGAATCGCCGGAATGGCCCCCTGAGCGCTGATAAAATGGGTGATGGGCACAAACGCTTGCATTTGTGCGTCATTCCACAGGCCACAGTCTGCCGGACTGATCCGCCCCTCCGGCAGTACCGCCGTCGCCTCCGCCATGATCATCGCTGCGCCACCGATGGCGCGGCTACCCAGATGGGCCATGTGCCAGTCATTAGCCAGTCCGTCCCGACAAGAATACTGGCACATCGGTGAGAGTAAAATCCGGTTTTTCAAGGTCAGGGAGCGGAGCTCCAGTGGCGAAAATAACATGCTCATTGAAAACCTCTGTGGATAGGGGTTGGGGCAGGACAGCCTCAGATGTCGAAAAGCTGCAGGCTCCGGACTCTTGCTGAGTTCGCGTCTATGCTGTGAATCCTAGCCTATAAACAGCCCTGTGTAAAATCCTGGACAGAGAGTCGTTACATTAAGAGCTCCCCCTTTCAAACCATCGGAGGAAGCATTTTTGGGATGGGCGCTTGGTTGCGTCGTGCCGGCCATTAATCAGGTTACATGGCAGCGGGTAGGTGTTGCCACCAATCGGCTTTCTACCAGCGACCATATTATTGCTGTCAGAAGCGTAACTATTCAGCTTGGCCTTGCGCAGGGCCCCCGATCCGGTGCTGAACAGATAGTCAGAAGCAACAAGAAGCGGGTTTGGAGACCAGGAAATCGATGCGTTATCCCTGATCTCAGGGCTGATAGATGGCTTTGGACGGTCTACTAGTCATGGCGATCATCCCCCTTGACATTTCTGTAGCAGCAGGAGCAAAATCCGCCCATGCAGCCGAAACCTGTTTCAGGTAAACAGGTACGGGGGACCCACTTTTCGGGGCGAATTTTCTGGTCATCTTGATTCTAGGTGTTAAGAAATAGGGCACTTTCAGGCCCGAGCCCGACAGCTAACCTCGTAGGCATTTGAAAGGGCAGGCGGAAGTACCAGCCAACGCCGGTGCTCTACCAGCGTGTTGCCCTGAAGGATGACATCTTGTACCACCTCGTCAATCATCGACGTTCCGGTACAAGGTTGAATTTCAGGAGTCTCAAGTGAAAATTCTTATCGTTGGCAGTGGCCAGGTCGGTTATTTTTTGTGTGAACGTTTTTCTCGCGAGGGTCATGAAGTGACTCTCGTTGATCATGATCAGGATGCCGTTGAACGCGCCCAGGATCGTCTCAATGTTCTGGGGGTTGTCGGTAACGGTGCCAGCGCTGAAATTCTCGAAGAAGCAGGCATCAAAAATGCCGATATCTTTATCGCCGTTACCAATACCGATGAAGTCAATATTCTTGCCTGTCTGCTGGCGCGGGAATATCAAGCCAAGACCCTCATTGCCCGCACCCGCAATATCGAATTCACCACCCACAGGGCCATTCTCTCCAAGGAAAAACTGGGCATCGATCTGCTCATCAATCCCGAAGACGCCGTCGCCAGAGAACTGTCAACGCTCGCCTGCAACGCCAAGGCGTTTGATGTGGTTGAGTTTGCCGATGGTGATATTCTTTTCCAGGGTTACCGCATCACTGACGACAGTCCCCTGTGCGATCTCACCATGACCGAACTTGGCGATTTGCGCGGCATGTACCGCTTTATCGTTGCCGCCATTACCCGGGGCGATACCACCATCATTCCTCGTGGTGATGACAGCATCCAGACCGGCGATCGGATCTACGTTTTCGCCCTGAAAAAAGAGCTGCCGGCGTTGAACTATCTGCTGCGATCTGATGCAGATGAACAAAAAACCTCGCGGCGCGCCTTCATTCTAGGTGGCGGCCGGGTTGGCTTGCAGGTAGCAAAAAACCTGGAAAAGGAAAATTTGTATACCAAGCTGATCGAACACGACGAAGCACGCTGTTACAAGCTGGCAGAGCAGCTCGACAAGGCTGTGGTTATTCATGCTGAGGGGTTGGATGTACAAACCCTGCTCGATGAAGGGCTGGAAGACGCCGGGGTATTTATCGCCGTCACTGACAACGACCAAACCAATATTCTCACCTGTCTGCTGGCCCGCCAGCATCGGGTCAAGCGAACCCTGGCGCTGGTAAGTCAGCCCGAACTGATCGCCCTGGCTTCCGACCTGGGCATTGACGCCTGCATTTCACCACGCCTGGCTGCCGCCGGTGCGATCCTCAAATTTGTCCGCCGCGGCGATATCCTCTCTATGGTAGCCCTTGAAGGCAACAACGCCGAAGTGCTGGAAATTGATATCAGTCACAGCAGTGGGCTTTTTGATCAACCCCTGACCGAGTTGCACTTTCCCCGTGGGGCGATTATCGGCATGATTATCCGTGGCCAGCATTACGAAATCCCCACCGGCACCAGTGTCCTCAAAAAAGGGGATCGGGTGATTGTTTTTGCTCTGCCTGAGGCGGTCGCCAAGGTGGAAAGGTTTTTCAGCTGATATGAACCTGATCCTGACCTTTCGCCTGCTGGGCGGCCTGCTATTGTTTCTGGCTGGGGCCTTATTGCTCCCACTGCCATTCTCGTATTACTACGCTGACGGTGCCTGGTCGGCCTTTGCTCTGTCGGCTTTGATCTGTGGCTGCGTCGGAGCCGCACTGTTTCTCAGCTGCCGCAGTACTAAAGAGATGTCCCTGCGCGAAGGGTTTGCCATTGTCACCCTGGGATGGAGCACCTTTGCCCTGTTTGGTGCCCTGCCTTATCTTTTTTCCGGTGCGATCAGCACCCCCGTCGATGCCATCTTTGAAACCATGAGCGGTTTCACCACCACTGGCGCCACCATTCTTGCCAACATCGAAATAGTCCCTGAAAGTGTCCTGTTCTGGCGCGCCCTGACCCAGTGGCTCGGAGGCATGGGGTTCATTGTCCTGTCCCTGGCCATTCTGCCGTTGATGGGGATCGGCGGCATGCAGTTGTTTAAAGCCGAAATGCCCGGGCCGACAGCGGATCGACTCAAGCCACGTATCCAGGATACTGCCAAGCTGCTGTGGGGGATCTATGTCCTGCTGACGGCGGTGCTGATCATCCTGTTAATGTTCGGCGGTATGAATTTCTTTGATGCCCTCTGTCATGCCTTTACTACTCTGGCGACAGGTGGTTTTTCACCACGCAATGCCTCGGTCGGAGCCTACAACAGCGCCTACATCGATTGGGTGATTTCCCTGTTCATGTTGCTGGCGGCGATCAACTTTTCCCTCTACTACCTGGCGCTGCGTGGACGGCTGCGCGATTTTTACCGTAATGAAGAGCTGCGGACTTATCTGGCGTTAGTCGTCGGTATTGTCCTGCTCGTGATGTGGTTCAACCACGGGGCGGTTTATACCTCCATCGTTGACAACTTACGCTACAGCGTCTTTCAGGTCGTTTCCATCATCAGTACCACCGGCTTCGGAACCGCTGACTACGCCCAGTGGCCGGAAGCCTCGCAACTGCTCCTGTTTTTTGCCATGGTGGTCGGCGGCTGCGCCGGCTCAACGGCGGGGGGCATCAAGGTTGCCCGTCTGCTGCTGCTGTTCAAGCATGCCCAGGTTCAGGTTTACCGCCTGATCCACCCGCGAGCGGTACGGCTGGTCAAGCTCGGTAGCAAACCGGTTGATCGTGATGTCATGCACTCGATCCTCGGATTTTTTGCCGTCTGGATGGGGGTGTTCTTTATCGCCACCCTCTTGATGGCAGCGGCAGGGCTGGATATGATCTCAGCGGCCGGCTCGGTTGTCGCTACCTTAGGGGTTGTCGGCCCCGGCTTTGGCAGTGTCGGGCCGGTGGAAAATTACGCCCAGATCATCCCCTTCGGCAAAACGGTGTTGATTGTCTGTATGCTGCTGGGACGTCTGGAACTCTTTACCGTCCTGGTGCTCTTTGTTCCGTCTCTCTGGCATAAATAAACGTATCTGTTCAGCACAGGATCGGGGATCCTATGTCAAGGGACGCTTTTCGTCATCCATGACCGCTTGTTGTCGCCATGAGGAAGAGGGTGAGGGGGAGGTTTTGACCATTTCAAGCCCCCTCATCCGGCTTTCAGCCATCCTCTCCCCCAGGAGAAGGGTTCAAGCGGAAGAGTGGCGCTAATCAGGAATCATTTTGACACACAGATGACACCAGAAGGAGTTGTCGAGTAGTATTGAAACATGATCACAATAGCCCGCATAAAAAATCAGCTACTGGCACGTGCAGCGACCCGTTTCCCGTCCCTGGCCAAGACCTTTACCGACAGCTACACACCGCGAACCAGTGACGGGGACATCCCCTGGGCCCCATTGACCGTCCCTGTGCACCAGGCCAAGCTGGCACTGATCACCACCGCCGGCATCCATCATCGTCATCAGATTCCTTTTGATATGATAGATAGCAACGGCGATCCCAGCTACCGTGAACTCAATGCCGCCACGTTGTTCGATGATTTTGTCATTACCCACGATTACTACAACCACAACGACGCCGACAAGGATCCCAACATCATCCTGCCGCTGGATCGGTTGAACGAACTGGTTGACGAGAAGATCCTCGGCAGCATTGCCGCTAGCCATTATTCATTTATGGGACATATTGACGGCCCGCACATCGACACCCTGATTAATCGAACCGCCGTGGAGATCGCACAAAAACTGCGTGCCGAAAAGGTTGATATCGCCCTGTTAACCCCTGGTTGAGGGATTTGCAATCAGTCCGTGGGACTGATTCAACGGGTTGTTGAGCGGGCAGGGATCGCGACCATCGGCATCACCATCGTCAGAGATTATACCGAAAAGGTGCAACCACCGCGCAGCGTCTTCCTGCGCTGGCCCTTCGGCCACCCCCTCGGCGAACCTTTTAACCGGATTCAGCAGCGCACGGTTATTCAGGACTGTTTCGAACAGCTTTACGCTATCCAGACCCCCGGCACCATCGTTGATCTTCCATATATCTGGCGGCGTCATGATTTTAGTGACAAACCGTTGAACAACATCAAGGATTAGATGTCTATGCGCGTTGCCTGCCTGCAACTCTGTTCTCAGTGCAAGGTCGAAGATAACCTCACAACCGTTGCCCGATTGCTGCAAGAGGCCGTCGGGCAGGGGGCGTCTCTGGTGGTACTGCCGGAGATGTTCCCCTTTATGCATCCCGCACTGGAGCGCAAGGAGCATTTCGCCAACGAGATCGCCCACCAAACCGTTCTGCCCTTCCTGTCCGATCAGGCCCGGCGGCATCAACTGACTATCGTTGGCGGTTCCCTTTTACTGGCGGGGGAAGATCAGCGGCTGCGTAACTGCTGCACGGTCTATTCTCCGGACGGGGAACTGATCGCTACTTACGATAAAATCCACCTGTTCGACAGTAACTTACCGGATCGAAAATATCGCGAATCCGAGCAGGTGACTGCCGGCACCTCACCACAGATTGTCCCGGTCGGCGAGTGGTGCATCGGCCTGAGCATCTGCTATGATCTACGCTTTCCGGAACTGTTTCGCTATTATGCCACCCAAGGGGTCGATCTACTGACGGTGCCTTCAGCCTTTGCCGTTCCCACTGGCACCATTCACTGGGACGTCCTGCTGCGCGCCAGAGCCATCGAAAACCAGGCCTATGTTCTTGCCCCCGCCCAGATCGGCACCCATCCCGGCGGACGCAACACCTACGGACACAGTATGATCATCGATCCCTGGGGAATCGTTGTCGCTCAGGCAAAAAATATTTCAATGGATGGGGAGCTGATCATAGCCGATCTGAGCCGGGAACGTCTTGACGAAGTCAGACAACAGCTTCCCGCCTTACAGCATCGTCGTGACGAACTTTTTCCAGCGACACAACGACCTGACCCGGCGCCGCAATAACCCTCATCAAATATTGATAACACCACAATTTTTTGCTACTCTGCGGCGGCCCCTCACTCGTTAAGGATACGCCATGAACTCAACTGAAAAATTTCAGCTCTACGGCCTGATGCTGTTCAGCGTTATCAGCTCGTTCCTCTTTGTTTTCTACACCGTCAATATTTACTTCAGCGACAGCGCCACCACCTGGCTCAAAGGCTTTGCCTATGTCACCGGCGGTTACGGCCTGCTTAATATCTACGTATTAAGCTGGGCTTGGAACAGCCGCAGCGAATGGTCAGTCAAGGCCGACATCCTGCTGGCCGGTTGTTTTCTCGGTGTGTTTATCATGAATGCCCTGCGCGACAGTTTTTACGGTGGGCTGACCGGTGTGGCTGCAGTGATCGTTCTGGCGGTGGTGCTCTATATCAATGTGCAGGCGGTTAGGCAAGTCTGCCGGCGGGCGAAAACCTGAATCGTTGAGCCTGCGCTTAGCGCGGTATCGCGACACCCCAGAAGTTGAAGCTGGCCGGACGCCATCCTGATATGTACATACTGTCCAGACGTGTAATCCGGAAACCACCTGCCTCGATGTCTGCAGGGATAGCACGATTCAA
>JAGYPB010000074.1 GCA_018399135.1 Deltaproteobacteria bacterium
CCACAGGAACCCCGATCCTGCGCAAGGATTACAGCTGAATAGTTACATAATATTAAAAAAAACCAGCGTCGGGGCAGTCAGAGTTACTGTTCAGATCAGGCTTTGGTATAAAGTACCGCAATCCCTCGGGCGATTTCGTTGCCTAAAGCTCTGAGGCTGTGGGGTTCGTTAGAGTCCCAGTAGACTGAGTCTCCGGCTTCGAGAATGTAGGTTTCGTTGCCGTGCTGCAATTCGACCTTGCCTTCCAGAATATAGAAAAATTCTTCCCCGGGGTGGCGCACCGGTTGTGATTGTTCGGTACGGCTGGGGTCAAATTCAACCAGGAAGGGCTCCATATGCTTGTGTTGTTTGCCGTAGGCCAGGGAGTGGTAGAAATAGGGTTGCGGTTTGCCGCCATGACTGGGACGGCGGTTCATGCGATCGGATTCACCAGCCTTGATAACCAGACATTTCTGGGTATTGTCTTCCTCTTCAAAAAATTTCTGCAAAGGAACATTCAAAGCTTTGGCAATCCGCAGCAAGGTCGCTAACGGTGGAATCACCTGATCATTTTCAATCTGTGACAGCAGGGGCTTGGACAATTCTGTAGCGACGGCAAGATCTTGCAGGGTCATCCGCCGCGCCTGGCGTAGTTCTCGGATGGTCAGTCCGATTCTGAGTTCTTTAACTTCGGCTCTGAAGTCGTCCATTGTTCCTCTGTCTATTCAGACCGTTTGTTACTTCAAGAACGGTCATTTATCTGGCGTTGCCGGCATTACAAGTTCCCCGTTGTTGATGAAAGTTAACTTTTAGCCTGCTGTGGCGCTGCCGTCAAGTTTTGTTGTGCCGGATGAATGTGCCTAAAGCATGGCGAATAAACGTCGGAGTGTGGTAAAAACAGATCCCGTTGTACTGCTTGCCCCGGCCAACGAATTTTTTTGATGGAGAGATGAATGCTGAGAAAAGAGGGTAGCGAGCCGATTGAGGTTATTCTGTTTGATCTTGATGGTACCCTGTTACGCGTACAGATGGAACACTTTATCCCCCGTTATGTTGAGCGTCTCGCAGCGTATTGCGCACCCCATGTCAAACCCCGGCGCTTTTCCCGCGCCATGTTGGATGCCATCAGGCAGCTGATCACTGAAGAGGGTGATGGCCGCAACAGCAATGAGGAACGCCTGTTTGCTCTGCTCAAAAAGCAGCTGGGAATTGCAGAGACCCTGGTGCTGGAGAGTCTTGCGCATTACGCCGCGCATCATCTTGATGAATTACAACACCTGGTTCACCCGATCCCTCTGGCACAACAGATTGTCAAAGACTGTCATCGCCGCGATATTCCAATGGTTTTGGCTACTAATCCGGTGTTTCCGCGTTTTATGATCGAGGCGCGGATGGCCTGGGCCGAACTCGATCTGCATTGGTTTCGTCATCTGACCAGCTATGAAAACAGCCGTTACTGCAAGCCGCAGGCCGGGTATTTTGCAGAAATCGCCGCGCTCTTGAAAGTGCCACCCGGGCGCTGCCTGATGGTCGGCAACGACAGTAGTCATGACCTGGCCGCTACCGCAGTTGGCATGCAGACCTTTCTGGTTGATACCTGGCTGGTGGAACGCAATGAGAAAAAATGGCCATGCCATTACCGTGGAGATCATCGTGTCTTGCAGCAGTTTCTGGGACAATTGTGATGATGTCGAAAAAGTTCGCCCACTGTAGCGCCTGGATGGGAACGGTCGCAATGATTTCATTGCTTCGACGTACATAAGCACCCACCACTGTTCAATCATTGTGTGCCTTGCATTGGGCGTTTGTTGCATAGCCATCAGAGATTGATGGTTTTTTTCGAGAGTATATGTTGTAGATTGTGTGCTTTTTAAATATGAAACAATTGAGACATTAACCACACCTGAATATTGGACATTACCATGAGTAGACTCACCCAGGAGATGCTTTACCAGGGACGAATTTTTGACATTACCCGCGAACAGCACCGGATGCCCGACGGGCGCGCATCGACTTTTGAGTTTCTGCGTCACCCGGGTGGCTGCGCCGTGTTACCGGTGATGGCTGATGGGCGCTTGTTGCTGATCCGCCAGTTTCGCCCCTCCATTGGTGACACTGTCTGCGAGATACCTGCCGGCCGCCTTGAGCCGGGCGAAGATCCGGCAAGCTGTGTGCGCCGCGAATTGGTCGAAGAGGTGGGATATCACGCCGCCGGGCTGGAGAGCCTGGGTTTTATTTATAGCAGCATCGGTTTTTGTGACGAAAAGATCTATCTCTTTGTCGCGACCGACCTTGAACAGACTGAAACCGCCCTCGAGCCGGATGAGTTTATCGAACCGCTGGTGGTTGATCTGGAGACTGCTTTGGCGATGCTCACTGCTGGAGAGATCCCTGATGCCAAAACGCAAACAGCTCTGTTGCGTTATGCCTTGACCAAGAGGATCTGATGCTGAATCAATCTCTGTGTGCAATGGATATTTCTGCCTTGCCTTTTAATCGTACTTGCCTTGATGGTTATTTTGAGCTGGCGATCCCCGACAAGGATCCCGGCGGTGATGGTGTCTGGGTTCTGCTGCAGGGGATGTGCATGTTTACCCTGAGGGGGATGCCGGAGCAGCTTCCTTCTGGCGAATGTCCCGTTCCACCTTTAGCGGGCAGTGCTCTTTACCTGGGACAGTGGCAAAAAAAGCCCTGCCGTCTGGTAGAGGTGCCAGGTGATACACTGTTGCCGGCAACCATGGAGCCCCATCACCTGCGGGCAGCCGAACAAACCCTTTCAGCTCCTTTGTCGTCCCTGGGTGGAATCGGCCTGATGATCCTGCATTGGGAGTCCACCAGTCGCTATTGCGGTCACTGTGATGGAAAGATGGAGCGATTGGCCGGTGAATGGGGAAAATTTTGTCTGCAGTGTGGCAACCATCATTTTCCCCGCATTCATCCCTGTGTCATTGGTTTGATTGTGCGCGGTAATCAATTATTACTGGTCCGCAAAGGGGATTGGGCAACCGGGCGTTACGGGCTGGTGGCGGGGTTTGTCGAGTTTGGTGAGTCGCTGGAAGAGGCAATGGCGCGCGAGGCCTTGGAGGAAACCGGCATCAGTATCACCAATACACGTTATCTGGGCAGTCAGTCCTGGCCTTTTCCGAGTCAGTTAATGTGTGGGTTTGTCGCTGATTATGCCGGTGGCGACATCGAACTGCGGGATCAGGAACTCTGCGCCGCTGACTGGTACAGGGTGGATCAACTGCCGCCCTTGCCACCATCGCGCAGTATCGCCCGCTATCTGATTGACCGGGCGAGTCAATTGATCAACCGCTGACAGACGGGTTTTTGTTAAAAATCCGATAACTCTATTTAGTTTAGAGAAAAACGAGGTAGGCCATGAAGCGCTTTCCCGCTGAACAACTGAATACATTTGCTGAAGCCATCTTGACGGCCACCGGAAGCAGCCGTCGCGAGGCAAAAATTGTTGCCGATCATCTGGTGCAGTCTAACCTTGCCGGCCACGACAGCCATGGCATTGGGATGTTGCCGACCTATGTGAGCAGTATCGAAAAAGGAGCTCTGGTACCTGATGTCGAACTGCAATTAATTCTTGATCATGGTGCCATGATGGTCTTTGATGGTTGTCGGGGTTATGGACAACGATTGGCTCGGGAGGCTATGGTTGTGGCCATCGAGCGTTGTCGTGAAAACGGCCTGGTCTTTATGGGATTGCGCAATGCTCATCACATGGGGCGTATCGGCAGTTACGGAGAACAGGTTATTGAGGCCGGTATGGTTTCCCTCCATTTTGTTAATGTGGTCGATCACCGCCCCCTGGTTGCTCCTTATCGGGGTACTGCAGCTCGCTACTCCACTAACCCGATCTGTTTTGCCATGCCGGCAACGACTGGCAGTGCCCCCATTCTGCTTGATATGGCGACTAGTAAAGTCGCTCTGGGTAAGATGCGCGTGGCGATGAACAAGGGTGAAGAGGTTGCTGCGGAGACCCTTTTCGGCGGCACCGGACAGCCAACGACCGATCCATCAGTGATGTTTGTCGAGCCCTACGGTGCCATAACCTCTCTGGGGCAGCACAAAGGATATGGCATCGCTTTTTTTTGTGAGTTGCTGGCTGGGGTCTTGACCGGTGGTGGAACCATTCAGCCTGAAAATCCGCAGATGGGAGGGATTGTCAATCACATGTCGACGATTCTCATCGATCCGCAACGACTGGTTGATTACCAATGGATGGAACAGGAAATATCAGCGCTGGTCAAGTATGTCAAAGGTGCCCCTGCGGAAGATTCCGAGCTGCCGGTTCTGGTAGCGGGGGAGCCGGAGATGATGATGCGCTCCGAACGTGGTTGCAGCGGTATTCCGGTGGATGAGACCACCTGCAATCAGCTGGTTGACACTGCCCGACAAGTGGGGATTGAGCGATCCCTGGTGGAAAACCTGCTGAATTGCTGAATTAATCTTATAGAACATGGTTTCGTCACTGCCCCTATTGACTGGTGGTGCCGGATTCGGCTACAAGGGGGGAATTGGAAAACCAGAACGTTTTTCGTCACCTATCATCAGAAAGTCAGGAGGCAAGTCTATCATGAAGCGTCGCGATTTTATTAAAACTGCTGCTGTCGGTGCCGGTGTCGCGGTATCGGCCGTCGCCGCCCCCGCCATTGCGCAACAGCGTTATAATTGGCGTATGGTTACAACCTGGCCGAAAAATTTTCCGGGATTGGGGGTTGGTGCCCAGCGCCTTGCCGACCGGATTACCGTCATGTCGGACGGCCGACTGAATGTTCGCGTTTATTCTGCCGGTGAGCTGGTTCCACCATTGCAATCCTTTGACGCGGTGATTGAAGGTTCGGCGGAAATGAGTCATGGCGCTGCCTACTACTGGCAGAACAAGAGTCCGGCGACTTCCTTTTTTACCGGTGTGCCCTTTGGGATGACCTCCCGTGAACTAGCTGCCTGGGTGCGTTATATGGGCGGTCAGGAACTTTGGGACAAGATCTATGATCAGTTCGGGGTCAAAGGCTTTTTATCCGGTGATACCGGCACCCAGGCGGGAGGCTGGTTTCGTAAGGAGATCAAAAGTCTGGCCGATATTCAGGGACTTAATTTCCGGACTCCGGGCTTAGGTGGTCAAGTCTGGCAGCGGATGGGTGCCAACGTGGTCAATATGGCTGCCGGTGAGATCTATCAGGCGCTGCAATCCGGAGCCCTTGATGCAGCTGAATTTGTCGGTCCTTACAACGACCTGGCCTTGGGCTTCTATCAGATCTGCAAGGAATATTACATGCCCAGCTTTATTGAGCCCGGGTTGGCAACAGAGCTGGTTGTCAATAAGTCGAAATTTGCGGCGCTGCCGAAAGATCTGCAGCAGATCGTGGAGATCGCCTGTCAGGCAGAATATGATCAGGTCGCTTCCGATTTTTATGCCAATGATCCGGTTGCCCTGAAGACCCTGGTAGAGCAGCATGGTGTAAATCTGAGGGCTTTCCCTGAGGATCTGCTGGAGGCGGGAGCCAAGGCGTCGATGGATATTATTAATGAACTGCGTGAACATCGCGATGCCCTGACTCGTGAAACAGCAGATAGCTTTGTCAAGAACCTCACTCTGCTGCAAAGCCGCACCGAGAATTTCGATCAGGGATTTACCGCTGCACGTCAGAAGTTCATCAAATATAGTTAACCCTTCACTTAAACAGGGACAGGAGGACGATTTCAATCACCTCCTGTCCCTATTCTCTTTTCTATCGATTTTGTCCAAATCGAAATCGTTCTTGCCTTTGAAGTAATTTTTTTTCCGATCCCGATCCCGATCCCGATCCCGATTTCAATTTGGTTTGTGCAGGATTTTTACCGTCCGTACAGTAGATCAGGCAGCCAGGTCACCAGATCGGGAAACATCACCAGGATGAAGATCGCCACCAGTTGCAATACCACAAAAGGTAGAGCCCCTTCGTAAATCATGCGGGTTGATACGCTCCCTGGCGCGACTCCGCGAAGATAAAACAGAGAAAAACCAAAAGGCGGGGTCAGGAAGCTAGTCTGCAGATTCACCGCAACCATGACCCCCAGCCAGATCGGATCAACACCCATCATCAACAGAACCGGCGCTGTGATCGGCAGGATGATGAAGATAATTTCAAAGGTATCGAGGATAAAGCCGAGCATAAACATCAGCAGCATCACAAACAATATCGCGCCCATTTTGCCACCGGGAAGGTTATGTAAAAACTCCCCGACCAGCTCATCTCCGCCCATCATCCGGAACACCAGAGAAAAAACCGAAGCGCCGAGGAGAATAACAAAGATCATGGTGGTGATATTGGCCGTAGCCAGCATGGTCTGACGCAGGCTCTTCAGGTTCAGGCGCCGGCGAGCGGCAGCGAGAATGATGGCACCGACAGCGCCGACGGAGGCCGACTCGGTCGGCGTTGCAATACCACCGAGAATGGATCCAAGCACGGCAAAAATCAGCAGCAATGGTGGCAGTAGACTGAAAAGTACGTCCTTCCACAGGTCGGCTCTTTCCTGCTCCGTAACCACCAGGGCGGGGCAGGAGTCAGCGCGAAAGCAAGCTTTCCAGGTCATCCAGCTCATATACAGGACGATGAGCAGCAGCCCCGGCACGAAGGCGCCGGCAAACAGATCACCGACCGAGACCGGGGTTGGGGCAAAATTGCCCATCTGCATCTGTACCTGGGCATTGATGCCGGAGAGCATATCTCCCATAAATATCAACACGGTTGACGGTGGAATGATCTGTCCCAGGGTCCCTGAAGCGCAGATGACGCCGCTGGCCAGGCGTGGGTCATAGCCGGCTCGCAGCATGGCCGGCAAGGATAGCAGCCCCATGGTGACAACTGTCGCACCAACGATGCCGGTGGAAGCTGCCAACAGAGCCCCGACAATGATCACTGAAAGACCCAGTCCGCCGCGCAGGTTACCAAACAGCCGCCCCATGGTGATCAGCAATTTTTCGGCGATACCGGAGCGCTCCAGCATCATCCCCATAAAGATAAACAGGGGAACAGCGACCAGTACTTCGTTGAGCATGACGCCGACATAGCGGGAGGCCAGACTGTTGAAATTGGACGGATCAAAAACTCCCAGCAGATAGCCGATCCCGGCAAAAGCAACAGAAGTTCCTGCCAGGGAAAAAGCCACAGGAAAACCGAGCATCAATACGCCGATGATGGAAAAAAACATCAGCAGGGAGAGCAGCTCTCCGAGCAGAACGGGATCCATCAGGAATCCTCCTGATAGCGGTATTGTTCGGAGAGGAGCTCTTCTTTGTTCATCAACACCAGCAGCCCACGCAGAAACATGGCCAAGGCTTGCAGGGCAACCACCAGGGCAAAAAACAGAATAAAGCTCTTGATAATATAGAGACCGGGCATCCCGCCAAAATTGGGGGAACCTTCCATGAAGCGCCATGATCTGGTCACATAGGCCCAACTCCAAGTGGACAGTACATAGACGAATGGGCCGATAAAAAAGAGGCTTCCGAACATATCGACCAGCGCTTTGCGCCGTCGACTGGCAGGTCGGTAAAAAATATCAACCCGGACATGGGAGTTGTTAAACAGGGCAAAGCCGGCGATTCCCATAAACATCATGGCGTTGAGCCAGACGTAGAGATCCTGGAGCCAGATAAAACCGGTGGAAAAAGCATAACGCAGAACGACCACGGTAAAGCAAACCAGGACAATTCCCAGTGAAAACCAGGAAAACAGGTGTCCGAGAATAATGTTAAAGCGACTGATAACGCGGATCAGCAGAGCGAGAGCCTGCATACGGTGAACTCCCGAATAATGTTGATGAAGACGATGTACTTAAAAAAGGACGAAATCCTGCCGGTAATAAATTGGTCTGATAACGGTCAGATTGGCGAATCTAGTTGATTTATATCTTAATGTCCAGACTTGACCGCCCCGCCGTGTTTTTTTTGAAATTTTGTAACTATTCAGCTATGGCCTTGCACAGGATAGGGGGTTCTGTGGCAAGGGTGTCTGTCGCCATGGACGGCGACAGCAAGCGGTCATGGATGACGCAAAGCATCCCTTGACATAGGATCCCCTATCCGGTGCTGAACAGATACATTTGTTCATGCATTCGATGTGCCCGCTTATGGAGTAATAAA
>JAGYPB010000075.1 GCA_018399135.1 Deltaproteobacteria bacterium
TGTTCGCGGTTCAGCTCTGTATCCATGAGCAGGCCGACCATTCCCAGCACACCGTTCATGGGGGTACGGATCTCGTGGCTCATGTTGGCCAGAAATTCGCTCTTGGCGACGTTGGCGGCTTCGGCCTTGTCGGTGATGCGCTGCATCGGTCGAATCACCAACGCCGGAATGATCAGCCAGACATTGATAACGGCGGCAATGGTTAAAAACAGCCCGGCACTGATAAAAAAGAGGTTGAGACGCTTGATGTCTGTATCGTGGCGTGAGCTGACAACCTGATTAAGGTGATCAAACTGATCATCGAGAACCCTCTGTTGATGACGGACATAGAGCATGGCATCAGCAGCTTTGCGCTGCCGATTTTCGTGGGCGTAGGAAACAGCAATGACCAGATCGCGATAAAAGTTCTGATAAACCCTGGTCAGACAATGGGGGGTGGAGCAGATGTCATCGCCCATCATCTGCTCCAGCCGGGACATTGTCAGCATGACTTCCCGGGCGGTGCTGCTGGCGATGATATAATCCGCTTCGTCGCGGGTGACGGTTCCCTGCATCATCCGGGCAATGGTTGCTTCCAGTTCGGTTTTAAGCCGTTGTTGCGCCTGAACCAATTCATGGTATTCCAGAAAGCTGCTGCGTTGCAGATGACTTAATAATCCGATGGCCCCAAGGCTGGTGATGGCTACCACCAGAAACGGAATCCACAGTAGATGAAAGGTTGGTTGTGATGACTTTTTCATATTACCATCCGATTCCCACGTCAATAACAGGAACCAGATTCAGCATCTGAAGTGCCTGTTGCGATGCCATGGTTAACATGGCATAGGCAAAGGCCTGCGCGCGCCGGTCGCCCCGTTGAAAAACCAGGTTGAGTTCTCTGCGAATAGGGTATTCTCGCTCCTGAACGCTGAGACGATCGAGCAAGACACCATCAACGATCAGTTTGCGGATCGGTTGTCCGGCGGATTGAAAGCGTTCCGCATCACCCATGGAGACAAAGCCGATGGCGGTGGGCAGGCCACCGACCCAGAGAATGGTATCCAGATTGGCACCGGATTCCCAGGCGTGGGCAGCAATCAGTTCCTGGTCTTTTTTTTCATGTTCACTGCGACTCGGGCTGATCAGCCCGCTGAATTCTTCAAACACATCAAGGGTGCCGCGACCTGTCTGTTTGGAAATGAGAATAATGTCATCGTTTGGTGGAATGTCATACCCCCAGGTGGTGCGAGTTCCGGTGTAGATCCCGCGCAGTTCCTCACGAGTGATACGGGTGGTCGGATTGCTGCGATTGACGATGATGGCCAGGGCATCGAATCCGATGGTGATATGGGTAAACTCCTGAAGTTCAAGCTGGTTCAATCGGCGACTGACCATCGCCAGGTCGGCCTCATCCTGCCTGAGAGCTTTGAGGCCATTGCTGCTGCCGCCACCGCGGATGTCGAGTTTTATCCCTGTACGGGAAAGATAGTCGGTTGCAACGGCTTCGATAAACGGCTGGATGGTCGTGGATCCGTGAATGCGTAATTGATCAACCGGGTCTGCCGCCAACGCAATGCCTGGCAGCAGGTAGCAGCCGAACAGCGAGAGGATCAGAAGCTTGATCAGAGCTGGGAACAAAAGTTGCCTCCTTAAATCATGGTTCCTGCCTCCATCACAGTGGAAGGTTCGGATGGGGGGGGTGTACTGACTGTTCAGCCTTCTTTGAATTTATTCAGAATTCGCACGAACTCGTCTTCGCATTCCAGGAAGACATCGACAAGTTGCGGGTCAAAATGGGTTCCTTTACCCCTGCAAATAATCGAACGAGTCTCTTCGTGAGAAAAGGCCTCTTTATACACCCTTTTGGAAGCCAGGGCATCATAAACATCGGCAACAGCCAGAATCCGTGCCGACAAAGGGATTTCCTCACCACTTAAGCCGTCGGGATAACCACTGCCGTCCCAGCGTTCATGATGGCTGCGGGCGATCTGGGCTGACATCTTCAGGTAGTTGGCCCGGGGGTTTTTTTCGATGGCGCTCTGCAGGGTGTCACTGCCGATGACGGTATGGGTTTTCATGATGGCCATTTCGTCATCACTGAGGCGGCCCGGCTTGAGCAGAATGTTGTCGAGGATGCCGACCTTGCCGATATCATGCAAGGGACTGGTGGAGAAAATATCCTCAACAAAGCGGCGATTGACGGTTTCGGGATAGAGCTTGTTCTTCAGCAACTTTTCTGAAATAACCCGGCAGTAGCTCTGCATCCGTTCAAGGTGCAGCCCCGTTTCGGGGTCGCGGGTTTCGGCCAGTTTGGCCAGGGAAAAGATCACCGTGTCCTTGTCTTGCAGGGTCAGGATGCGCTCAGATGAGCGCAGGCGGACTTCGAGTTCGGCCTTGTTGACCGGCTTGGTCAGGTAGTCGTCGACACCGCCACGAAAACCTTCCAGCAGGTCAGCCGACTCATCCCGGGATGTGACCATGATGATATAGGTGTAGTCATCCATGGCGCTTTCGCGGATTTTGTTGCTTAAGGCCAGCCCGTCCATTACCGGCATGTTCCAGTCGGTAATGACGATGCGTGGTCGGTGTTCCAGCCACAGATCAAAGGCCTCACGGCCATCAGCAGCAAGCAAGGTATCGTAGCCGATTTTGCGGCAGAACATGGCCAGGGTTTTACGGCTGATGGTTTCGTCCTCGGCAATCAGAACCAGCATATTATATGTCTCCGTTACGGCATAGCGGTAGGGGCTTGCCCTGCGCGGAAAAGAAATCACAGACCTGGCGTTTGAGCGCGGTGGCTTCCTGATGCAATTGTTGATGTCTGACCCCGACATCGACCCAGTCCTGCTGTCGCGCCACCTGGGCCAGAATGATACAAGTCTGGCGCAGGCTTTCGGCGCCGACATAGCCGGCTGAACCTTTGAGTTTATGGGTCTGCTGATCAATATCCGTTATGTTCTGTTGTTTAACCGCGGTTCTGATCAAACTCAGAGCTGTCGGCAGATCGTTGAGAAAATCCCCCATGATTTCCGCGGCGATGTCGAGATCCTCGTCGTAGTTATGCAGAAAGTCGGTCGCGTTAAAAATGACTTCTGACGACGGTGTGATGCCGGAACCGTCGGGAGCATCAGAGTCAGTCGCGAGGATCCCGATGGAGGTGTCAGGATCTTTTTGCGGCAGATACTTTTCGATCATCGCAATCAGATCGGTTTTTTTGACCGGCTTGGACAGGTAATCGGTCATGCCGGCGGCCATACACTTGTCGCGATCACCGCTCATGGCATTAGCGGTCAGGGCGATAATGGGCGTCGCAGGGAGGCCGAGCTGCTGCTCTTTTGCGCGGATTTCACGGGTCGCAGCGAGGCCGTCCATCACCGGCATCTGCACATCCATCAGAACCACATCAAAGTTGCCGTTAAACAGGTCAAGCGCCTGGCGGCCATCGTGAGCGCAGGTGATTTCAGCGGTGATTTTTTTCAGCATGACCTGCACCGATTTGCGATTCACCGGATGGTCTTCCACCAGCAGGACTTTTGGTTGACGGCCATCGACAGGACGATGGACAGCGGGTTCAGATCCTGGGTGTTCTGTCTGATCAGTCCCTCCGGTGGGACTTTGTAACCTGCTGAAACAGCTCAGGATCTGGTTGAGCAGGTCGCTGCGGTTGATGGGCTTGGGTAGAAAGGCGTTAAAACCACTGTCACGAAAGGCCTCTGAGCCGACTTGCCCCCAGAAGGAACTGATGGCGATCAATGCCATGTTATCCCAGTGGGGGTTGCGGCGGATGGTGCGTGCCAGTTCGAGGCCGTCCATTCCCGGCATGGCATGGTCGATCAGAGCCAGATCGTAGGTCATCCCCTGTTCGGTAATCTCTTCCAGTTGGGCCAGGGCCTTATAGGCACTGCTTGCCAGGGTATGGGTCATCCCCCAGTGTTCGAGATATTCCGCCAGGATCCGGCGATTGATGTCATTGTCATCCACCACCAGAACGTGAGCGTTGGTCAGGGCATCCAGCGGCAGCGGCGTGGGAATCTCACGGGCCAGAGGTAGCTCAATCTCGAAATAGAAGGTGGATCCCTCACCCAGGGTACTTTCGACCTTGAGCTCTCCGCCCATCAGCTTTACCAGCTGGCGGCTGATGGCCAGGCCCAGGCCGGTGCCACCGAAGCGGCGGGTCGAGGAATAATCGGCCTGGGTAAAATGGTCAAATATTTCTTCAAGCTTGTCACGCTCGATGCCGATGCCGGTGTCCTTGACGGAAATTCGGAAACGGGCGCTGGAGGCGGTTTTTTCGGTACAGCAGACATCGAGGAGGATGTGCCCCTGCTCGGTGAATTTAACCGCGTTGCCGGCGATATTGAAGAGGATCTGACGCAGGCGCAGATTGTCACCGTTGACCATGCGCGGCGCCCCGGCAGCGTAGTGCACCAGCATCTCAATCTGCTTGTCGCGCGCGCGTCCCGAGAGAATGGCCATTAACCGGTATATCTCCTGCTCCAGATCGAAGTCCTGGCAGGACAGCTCCAGCCGTCCGGCTTCAATGCGGGAGAAATCAAGAATATCATTGATGACTCCCATCAGTGATTCAGCTGAGGTTTGCGACATGTCAAGATATTCGCGCTGCTCTGCTGACAGCCCCGTCTCTTCGAGGAGACTGAGCATACTGACCACGCCATTTAAAGGAGTGCGAATTTCATGACTCATATTGGCCAGAAATTCGCTTTTGGAGCGCGACGCCGCCTCAGCCGCATCGCGGGCAGCGATGAGTTGGTGCTCCGCTTCTTTGCGCAGTCGCACATTGACCATCATGCGCGCAAAGAGTCCGAGCAGGTGTTGCTCGTTCTGTTTATACTGGTGGTGGCGTCTTACTGAATCGAACCCGACAAACCCGATGCAGTTCTCACCGTTCATCATCGGCACCGCCAGCAGGCTTTTAATCTGTTGCGGTTCGAGTATCCGCCGCAGACCACCGTCCGGAAGGGCCGCTACATCCGGAACATACATGTTATAGCCGCGGGTGTGGGCTTCCAGCCAGTCGGGAAATTCACTTATGGGGACGTTTTGCAACACATCGATTTGTGGAGTTATCCTTTTATTGCACCACTCGTAGGTGTTGGTGGTGGTTCCGACATGGAAATTGTAGTCAAAAATATAGGCGCGGTCGGCATCGACAAACTCCGCCAGATCACGCAATGATCGCTGAATCGCCTCATCAACGGCATCAAGGGGCAGATTAATATAGACCGATGAGATTTCCATGAGAATCTGTTGCAGGCGTGACTGTTGCTGCAGGGCATGCTCAGCCGCTTTGCGTTCGCTGATGTCAGCGTAAATGGCATAGCCACCGGTGATCTCTCCATCGACGTACACGGGCCCGCCTTTGAGCAACAGCTCCAGAGCACGGCCGGAGCGAGTGACCCGGACGACTTCGCGTTCGATGGTGCCCCCGGCGAGGATATGATCGGCACCATAATTTTGCTCCTGCTGCAGGGGATCAACGACGGCATGGAGGTCGGTGCCCATGAGATCATCACTGTTGTGTTCAAACATCTCGGCAAAGCGCGCGTTGAAGTTGAAGATACGATTGCTGGTATCGAAATAGACCATGGCATCATTGGTGCTGGTAAACAGGGATTCAAATTGGGCTTTGCGGGTGAGAATCTCTTTTTCGGCCTGTTTGGCTTCGGTGATGTCGACGCCCAGGCCAAGGACTCCCATGATTGATCCGTCCTCATTGTAGAGCTTGGTTTTGATGGTCTGGAGAATATGTCGCCGGCTGTCTTTAAAGGTCATTTCTTCCAGGCATTGAAAGGGTTTTTCTGTGTCGAGTGCCTGTTTGTCGGAGTTTTTACAGACGAGAATTTCCGCTGGAGTCAGGCTGGCCCGGCTGGTTCCCAGACCGGCCTGTTGTTTCATATAACGGTTAGTCAGAATCAGGTTTTGCTGGGGATCGTTCACCCAGATGCCGATGGGGGCGTGATCAACGATGGCATCAATGAGTTTCTGTTGGCGAACAAGTTCAGTTTCGACTTCGTGACGGCGGGCAACTTCCAGGCAGGAAAGGCAGGCCCGGGACAGCATTCGGGTCAATGGTCGCAGCTCACGCAGAAAATATCCTTCCAGGGGCTGTTGGCGACAAAGAATCAGGATACCGTAGTTTTCGAGGGTGAAAAAGTAGTAGATTTCATCGTTTTTTTCGAATTGCTCAAGCGAGGATCTGGCGGTTTTTTGCCAGAGCTGCCCTGCCTGGCCCAGGGCCCACAGCAGGCGTTGATCAGAAATCATCATCCGTGGCAGCAATAGATCCGGTTCCCGTTTACCATGTTCTGCATTGATAACGGCAGCAAAGGTACAATTGAGTTTGCGTTGAAATATGGTGAGGAAATTCTTCAGCAGTTTGCCCAGGTCGAACTCACCACTGATAGACAGAGCAATCTCGAGAAGAATTTCCTGGTGCAGCTCGTTTTTCATGATGCCTCGTCAAGAACGCCGACAACAGCTGTTTTGTTGTAAAATTCCAGATAGTCATCGCCGGTGTTGGCGATTTCCCCTAATGTCAGGGCACCGAACATGGGGCGTCCCTGACTGACGACGCTCAACTCCTGATGAAACTCATTTTCCATGAACAGCACCCGTGAGATGCAGTCGATAAAGAAGATCGTTTTGTTTCTGTCGCTGCTGTCCATTCCCTTCCAGGCGGCATCACGGGCTGATTCAGCCCCTTTGACCAGGGACTTTAAGTTGCCGTTCAGAATATAGATATAGGACCCTTCCGGAACCTCGCCAACGCAGATCAAATGGTTGCCCTCGGCGATGATGGGATCGCGGACGATCATTTCCGTGTCCAGTTTGGTAATTCCCAGGGGATAGGCCTTGGCGATATCAAAAAAGGCGGTTGTGTCAAAATCCGGATTGGAGTGTTGTTTAACGGCTTGTTTGTATACGTCCAGAGCCGGTTCCCAGTTCAGGCTGATGACTCGATTTCCTTGCGCCTCAGTCACCTTGATGGAGGTTGTAACCGGCTGCCAGCCGTGGGCTACACCAATTCCGGCAGCGACATCGGACACGGCAACGATAGCAGCTGCGCCCATTAATCCGTCATTCGTGAACAGGCAGGGCTTGGCGACAAAACTCAACGACCCGGCGCCGCCACCGATATAGTGGGGTAACAAACCGAGGTTGTTGAATAGTCCTTCGACCAGAGACGCGATGCGCTTGCTTAATCCGTCAACGAACACAAAGCAGGTTTTGTTTTGACAATCAAACCCGGAAAAGGCTTCCGCAACGCTATCATCCAGATCGGCATCGGGATCATTGAGCCCATGGATGATGACGTTATGAACGGCGTGATCCATACCGATCACGAGGGTTCCTTTGCTCAGGTTTTTGTCGCCGGCGATGATTTGCGGAAAAATGCCACCAAAGACAGGCACGGGGCATTGCTGGAGGAGCGGGTCGACTTGTTCGGGCGTGAACTCATTGGCATCACAGGCCAGGATCATGACGGATTTGACTGCCGGATTAGATGTCACCTCCTTCATCTTGACGGCGAACCCATCAAGGGTTCCTTCGTTACATAAGGTTATGTGCATTGGGTGTTTCTCCTTTCGTTGTAGATAGTGAGTCTCTCTCGGGAAGCGGCCCGCTGAATCCAGAATATTGTTGTATAATAATTAGTCAAAGTCAATAAGTAGCTGGGGATTTATCCCTGTTTTTGTCGTATATTGTTATCAGACAGATATCAAGGCAATCATCTTCACGCTCTCCATGTTGATGGCGTCGACAAAGCTCGCCAATAAGTACGTCTCATTGTTGATACGTAGTAACTATTCAGCTCAATCCTTGCGCTGGGCCTTCGGGTTCTATGGCAAAGGTGTCTGTCGCCATGGACGGCGACAGCAAGCGGTCATGGAAGACGAAAAGCGTCACTTGACATAACATTCCCGATCCGGTGCTGAACGGATGGGATACTTATAAAAAAATCGTGTAACTATTCAGCTGTAGTCCTTGCACAGGATCGGGG
>JAGYPB010000076.1 GCA_018399135.1 Deltaproteobacteria bacterium
GAAACCACGCAAGAGCAAAAATATTGCCATCGTTGGCGCCGGGCCTGCGGGACTTGCGGCCGCTTATTATCTGGCCTTGGAAGGTTACCCCTGTACTATCTATGAGTCTCTGCCTGAAGGTTTCGGGGGCGGCATGATCGCTGTCGGTATTCCCGCTTACCGGATGCCGCGCCATATCCTGCAGCGCGATATCGATATTATCTGCTCCCTGGGCGTCGAAATTATCTACGATACCCATGTCGGCCGCGACATCAGCCTGATGGAGCTCAAGGAAAAGTTCGACGCTGTACTGTTGGCTCCCGGTGCCCACAAATCCAAGCCCATGGGCGTTGAAGGAGAAAAGGAAGGATATCAGGGCTTTCTCGCCGGAGGAATCGAATTTCTGCGAGACGCCTATATGGGCCGACCGACGGGTATGGGGAAGAAGATCTGTGTTGTCGGTGGTGGTAATACCGCGATCGATTGCGTTCGGGTTGCCCTGCGTGAAGGTGCCGAAGATGCGATTCTGCTCTACCGTAGGACGCGCAAAGAAATGCCTGCCGATTCGTGGGAAATTGATGGCGCCGAAGAAGAGGGGGTGCAGTTTGAGTTTCTGATTCTGCCGAAAAAAATAGTGGTTGATGATCAGCGCAAGGTTATTGGTGTTGAATGTGTGCGCATGGAACTCGGGGAGCCGGATGACTCTGGTCGTCGGCGCCCGCAGCCGATCGAAGGTAGTGAGTTTGTCGTTGAGTGTGACACTCTGATCCCGGCCATCGGTCAGGATCCGGAACTCTCTTTTATCACCGAGGATACCGGCATCGCTATCACCAAATGGAATACCGTGGTGACCAAATATGTTCCTTTGAAAAATGCTGAAGGGCGCGACTTGAATGATGCCATGGGCAATCCTTTGTCACGGATTCTGGTTACCGATATGGATGGAGTCTTTGCCTCGGGTGATGCCGAAATCGGGCCTCTGACCGTTGTCGCTTGTGTCGGCAACGCCCATCGTGTTGCCAATGTGATTCAGCGCTGGCTCGAGGAAGGAGATGCCTATCTGACCGATGAGGATTTCCACGATGATATCCTGTCAAATCTGGGTGTCTACGATAAAAACGAAAAAGTCTCCTGGCTTGATGCTGTCGATCGTTTCCATCAGGGTGAAGTCCATGGCCGTGAGCGGGCATCGAAAGGAAACTACAGCGAGGTAGAGCTCGGTTATACCGATACGGTCGCTGTACAGGAAGCTGAGCGCTGCCTGCGCTGCTACCGGGTCTCAATGATTGCAATTCAATAAAACACACGATGGCTGGGTGCGGCGGGGTCTTCCATGACACGCCGGAATGACGTCCGCCAGTATTTGAGGTGAACACAATATGGTCAACCTGACGATAGACGGTAAGTCGACAAGCGTCCCCAAAGGCTCAACGATTCTTGAGGCTGCGCGCCAACTGAACATTCATATTCCGACCTTGTGTTGGCTTAAAAAAATTTCGACCACCGGTGCTTGTCGTATCTGTGCGGTTGAAATTGCCGGCATTGATCGTCCCATGACCGCCTGTAACACACCGGTCAAGGACGGGATCGTCGTCACCACCCAGTCGGAAGCGCTGACTAAAGCACGTAAGCAGATCATGGAGTTGATTCTCCTCAATCATCCCCTTGACTGTCCGGTCTGTGATGCCGGTGGTGAGTGTGATCTGCAAGATACCTGCTTTGAGCTTGGGGTAAATCGTCAGCATTTTCAGTCGGAAGATGTCAATCCACCAACTATCGACCGTTGGCCGTTGATTCAGCAGGTTCCTTCGCGTTGTATCATGTGTGAGAAGTGCATTAAGGTCTGTCACGAGTTGGTGGGCGCAGATGCCCTGTTTGTCAATGACAAGGGGGATCGTGCCTACATCGACAAGCGTGTCGAAAATTGTATTTACTGCGGCAACTGTGTATCCGTCTGCCCGACCGGGACCATGATCTCCAAACCGTTCAAGTTTAAAGCCCGTCCTTGGGAACTGCGCAAAACCAGATCGATCTGCACCTTGTGCCCAAGCCAGTGCCAGATCGATATCCATGTCAAAAACAATGAGATTTACCGGATTACCTCTGATGACGATACCACCAGCCATCAGGGAACTCTGTGTATCGGTGGTTTTTTTGGCTACGGCTATGTCAATAACGACAATCGTCTGACCTCTCCACGGGTCGGTGAAAAAAATGTTTCCTGGGATGAGGCCCTGGGCTTTGTCGCCGGTGAGATTGCGCGGATCAAAAAAGACCACGGATCAACGGCGATTGCCGGGTTGTCTTCACCGCGCCTGAGCAACGAAGAAAACTACCTGTTCCAGAAAATGTTCCGCGCGGCCATCGGCAGTAACAATATCGACTCAGAAGCCCGTTTTGGAGCTTTGCGCTCATTGCGCGCCCTGAACAAGGGAATAGGTCTGCATGGTGCCAGTAATTGCCTTGAAGTGATTGGTCGTGCTGACGCGGTGCTGGTCTTTGGTGCTGATCCCAGTGCCGAAGCCCCTGCTGTTGACTGGCAGATTCAGAATGCTGTGCGTCGTGGTGATGGTAAGCTGATTATTGCCAATATGCGTAAGCTCCACCTGACCCAGTTTGCCAACAGCCAGTTGACTTATCAACCTGGTAGTGACATCGAGTTGGCACAGGGACTGACAAAGTTACTGTTTGAGGGGGATCTGGTTGATAGCGATTACCTCAACCTGACGGTGGAAAATCTTGATGAACTGAAAAACGATTTGGGCAATGTCGATTTGGATCAGGTTGTCAGTACAACCGGTATCAGCCTGGAGCGAATGCGGGATGCCGCCAAGATGATCGGAAGTGCCACCAATGTTGCCGTGATCTTCGGTGGTGACATTCATAAATCCGTCAACGGTGTCGCCAAGGCAGCAGCCATCAGTAACCTGGCAATTGTTTGTGGTGCTCTGCGCAATGAAGGCGGTCTTTTCCCTATCGACGAAAAAGGTAACACCCAGGGTGTGCTGGATATGGGTGTTTATCCCGAATCCCTGCCGGGTTATCAGTCTTACAGTAAAAAGAAAGAAGTGTTCGAGAAGGCTTGGGGGTGCACGTTGCCGGAAAGTGGCTTCGATGCTGAAGGAATTCTCCAGGAGATCGAGGCCGGGAATATCCGTTTCCTTTATCTTGCCGCCGTCAATCCCCTGTCGTTTCCCAATAGTACGCGCTGGTTGAAAGCCTTGAAGCAGGTAGAGATCCTTGTTGTTCAGGACATCTTCCCGTCAGTGATCAGTGGATTAGCCAAGGTTGTTCTGCCGGGTGCTACCTTTGCTGAGAAAGATGGAAGCTTTACCTCCCTTGATCAGTCGGTTCGTCCTGTGCGCCAGGCTCTGCATCCGCTGGGTGAGAGTCGCGCTGATGCCGCGATCTTTGCTGAATTGATCGGTCGTCTGACGAATTCCAGTACCCTGTACAATCAGCATGCAGTGATTCAGGAAATCCAGTCATTGACGGATCTCTATCAGGATATCTGTTTTACTGATAAAGACTGGCACACCTGTCTGAAACAGGGCTATCAGGTGGCGAAGAAGAGTCTGGTCTATCAGTCAATCAGTGCCCCGAAAGAACAACCCACTGGACTCCAGCTGCTGGTCAGTTCTTCCATGAGTCATTTTGGCACCACCTCAACATTTGCTCCAGCGATCTGCGAAGTGGAGCCGGAGGGTATGCTCAATATCAGTGAACAAGACGCTAAAGAGGTTGCCGTGCGCGATGGCGAAAAGCTTAAAGTAACAGGTGTCACCGGCGTTTCTGTCGTTGCCAGGGTGCGAATTTCAGCGCAGATGCCTAAAGGTTTAATCTATGTCGGCGCTAACTTCAGCACGGCAGGTTTCACCGGCCTGCTGGCCGATGGAGATAACCGCACAGCGGTTCAGGTAGAAAGAGCCTGATCACTGTCCCGATATAAAAAAGAACAAAAAGCCCCGGTTCTGCCGGGGCTTTTTTTAGCTTCAGCGCCGATTGCGCAGATATTTCTGTACAGCGTTATTGTGCTCGCGCAGGGTGCGGGAAAAATAGTGGCTGCCATCGCCGCGTGAGACAAAATAATAGTAGTCTGATGTTTCGGGAAATACTGCAGCATGCAGAGCAGCGCGACCAGGGCTGGCTATTGGTCCCGGCGGCAAACCATAGATGATGTAGGTATTGTAAGGGGTGGGAGTGTTCAGGTGGCGGCGGGTGATGGTGCCGGTATAATCCTCGACGCCGTAAACGACCGTTGGGTCGGTCTGCAGCCGCATGTTGATAGCCAGGCGGTTATGAAAAACCGATGAAATAAGCGGCATCTCGGCAACTATGCCGGTTTCTTTTTCAATGAGGGAGGCCAGGGTAATGTGTTCGTGCAGTGAGAGCCCGAGTTGGCCCGCCGCTTCACGTTTTCCAGCACTCAGATTGTGCTGCAACTGCTCGACCATCATGCGCAGCAGGGCACTTTCTGTTGTGCCTGGTACAAAGCGATAGGTTTCCGGGAAGAGGTAACCTTCCAGGCTGTCTGCCTCAATGTCGAGGCTGGTAATAAATTCCTGATCCTGTGCCAGTTGCCATAAGCGCGAGGTTTCGCCGTACCCCGCTTCGTCAATTCGTTCAATAATCTGTTGCAGGGTATAGCCTTCGGGAATGGTCAGGCTGACCCGGTCGACATCGCCGCGTACCAATCGCTGAAGGACCTCCTGTGCGGTTGCTGCGGCAACAAAGGTATAGCGGCCGGCTTGAATCTGGTGCTCCTGTTCATGCCATCTGGCAAGGACTCGTAGCAGCAGAGAATGGCTGATGATCCCTTGTTCTTCAAGATGGTGTGCTACCAGCTGCAGGCTACTTCCTGGAGTGACCTCAAGAGAAACGGCGTCAGGTGGAGTCACCGGGGTGGTCAACAGCCACCAGCCGGCAGTTGCTGCTGCACCGATTAGCAGAAAAATAAGGACAGTAAGGGTCAGTAGCAATTTGCGCATAGATAGATAACTAAAAGTTAAAGCGGTTTTCCGTGCCATTTCGCAGGCGATCGATATTTTCCTTGTGGCGCCATATAATAATTGTTGCGATTGCCAAGGTGACCGTAAAAGTCGATACCGAACCGGTGGTCAGGTAGACTGCCGGAACGATAGCGACGGCAGCGGCGATGGATGCCAGGGAAATATAGCGCCAGCGCCACAAAAACAAAATAAAGACTACAAGCACCGTCAGTACTGCAGGCGGTGAGAGCACGAGAAAAATCCCCAAAGCGGTGGCAACGCCTTTTCCTCCCTTAAAGCCCAGATAGACCGGAAAGCAATGCCCGACAAAGACAGCCAGGGCTACCAGTGCCAGAGAGGTGCCAGACAGGTCAAAGGCCTGCTGGGCAAGCACTACCGGAATGACCCCTTTAAGGCAATCGCCGATCAGGGTAATGATACCCAATTTCCGTCCGGCGACACGGTAAACGTTGGTCGCGCCAATGTTGCCACTGCCAACCTTGCGGATGTCTTCTTTGCCGAACCAGCGCGTCAGGAGCAACCCGGTCGGGATAGCGCCAAAAAGATAGGCACAGATTACCAGAATAACCAGCATATATTCATTCTCCACGGGAGAGGCCACTGCTTCAGTTTGCGGGGCCAGAATGTTTGGCGGCGATGGCCTTACGATATTCACGGATGGCACCGTGAAGTGCACCGGCAGCCATATTGGAACAGTGCATTTTTTCAGGTGGCAGTCCGTCAAGGGCATCGGCAATTGTCATGTCGGTGATGTTGTTCATGACATCATCGAGGGGGAGCCCCATGACCATTTCGCTGGCAACAGATGCTGTGGCAATGGCGGCCCCGCAGCCGTAGATCTTGTATTTAACATCAGTGATGCGGTCATTTTCGATTTTCAGCGACAAGAGCAGGGAGTCGCCGCAGGAAGGTTCACCGACCTGCACCAGTACCGTCGGCTCGGCAATGATCCCGATGTTGCGCGGATTGTTAAAATGCTCCATGACTTTTTCGGTATACACGTGTTGTCCCGTTAACAATGAAGAAAAAAGCTACTTCAGTAAATTGGGGATTTTATCCTTGATGAGTGTGCTACTGCAACCAAAAGAATAACTTACACCTGACTAGTCCATTTTTTCAGTTCGGGTACCGCCTTCAATGTTTTGTAGATGCCGTGATTCCAGAAGAAGGAAATGCCGGTACTGAAGCCGCTGCGGGTTTTGCGCAGGGTTTTGATCCCACGCTTGAGGGAGGGGTAAAATGATGACAGCTCTTTGTAGGCGCTGAACAACTGCAGGTAGAGCTCATCCTCAGTAAGTTGCGTTGGTTCATAGGTCAGGGTGAACATGTTGTAGGCATCCCAATCGCCGGGGTAATTGGTTAGTTTTAAACGACCGGTATCAGCCAGTTGGCGATAGAGGGCGGTGCCGGGTACCGGGGTCTGGATGCACAACTGAACAGCGTCGATTTCGGCTTCACGGATAAAGTCTACCGTACGTTTGATGGCATCGGGGTCGTCATCGTCCTGGCCGAAAATGAAGGAGCCGACGATTGCAATGCCGTTATCGTGCAGCTTTTTGATCGATTCCTTATAGTAATCGCGGGTACTTAGATATTTCAGGTTGACCTTTTTATTCATCGAGCCCAGGGTCCCGGCGCTGATCGATTCCAGGCCGACCATGAAAAAACGCCCGCCGCCGCGATAAGCGGTTTTGAGTAGCTCCTCATGGTGGGCGATGTCGATGGTGGCTTGCGCTGCCCATTCTTTTTTCAGCGGGATCAGTTGTTCGCAGAGCTGCTGCGCCCGTTGCCGTGAAAACGCGGTATAGCCGAACAGGTTGTCATCAACGAAAAACAGGCGCTTGTTGCGGATCGCCCGTACTTCATCCAGCACCAGATCGAGATCGCGAAAACGATAGCGACAGCCATTGAACGCCGGCACTGCACAAAAGTGACAGTTATGGGGGCAGCCGCGTGTAGTCTGCACCGTATCGACAAAATATTTGCCGGTTAGATAGTGCCGCTGCAAGGGTTTCATGCGGCTGATGTCGGGGTGGCTGGTAGTCTCGTAAACCTGTTGCAGCGTGCCTTGTTCGAAATCTGACAGCACCTGTAACCACAGATCATCAGCTTCGCCAACAACTACAGCATCGGCATACTGCAAGGCTTCTTCACGCATAAAGGAGACGTGCACGCCGCCCATGACCACCGGCACTCCGCGCTTGCGGAATTCGGCAGCAAAATGATAAGCCCGTGAGGCCACGTGGGAGACGCAGGTAATGCCGACCAGATCAACCTGGGCATCGACATCCACCGGCTGATAGGCTTCATCGATGATCTCGACCTGGTAGTGGGGCGGGGTATTGTTGGCCAGAATCAGCAGGCCCAACGGCGGCAACGCCAGGGGGTTGGCGTTCTTCATGGCAGAAATCTGATAGACCGGATTGATCAGCAGGATTTTCTTCATCGTAACTCACAGATTGCCGTATCAGAGCACAGCGTGGCTACCCATCTATTCGGTGCGAAACAGTCCAATGGCCAGATATAAAAAGCCGATAATCACGCCAAACATGAAGGCCATAAAGGCAAAACGCGCCAGCAGTTTGAGGACAAATTCCCTGGTTGTTGGCGGCTTGTTGTTGTCAAGCACAAAGGACCAGGCCAGCGCGAAAGCTGCCGCGGCCAAGATCCCGTACATGTAAACCTGAAGTATATCCATCAGCGTCATCCCTTGTACTGCTTGTCAGTAACACCAGACAATCCGCTGAGAACTATAGCATTAATGGGAAGAAGCAGACAAAGGATTCATGTGTGGTAACCAGGATGCTATTCGCCGGCCTGTGATTTGCTCTAGCCCGGACTCGAAATACGTGTTATAGCTTGGCAGCACGAAGGCCACAGGGTTTGACTCGGTGGTCTTTTTCTATTGGAATCATTAACGGAAAGAAGCAACAATGATTACTGCGACAAACATCAGCCTGGCCTATGGCA